>NZ_LDRU01000060.1 GCF_001476285.1 Microbacterium testaceum
TGAGTGTCCAAAACACGCCGTAACTCGGGTCGAGGTTGCGGCGTGTTTTGGACACTCAACGGGGTGGCGCGTCTCAGGGGTGCCAGCCGGCCGTGCGGAGTGCGGCCGCGACCGGGGCCACGATGTCGCGTTCGGGGAACGCGAGGTGGTGAGCGACCACACGGACCAGCGTCCACCCCTGCGCAGCGATAGCGCGCCAGCGATCGGCATCTTTCCGAAACTGCTCAGCGTCCGCATGCTGTCGTCCGTCGTACTCGACCGCCACGCGGTGGTTTGGGTACGCCATGTCGAGCCGAGCGACGAATGTGCCAGACGGATCGCGGAGCGTCCAGTTCAGGTCGGGTTCGGGGAGCCCCGCCTGGACGAGGATGAGTCGAACGTGCGACTCGCGTGGCAATTCCGAGCCAGGGCGGGCGAGGCCCGCGGCCGACCGTAGCGCGACGATACCCCGGTGGCGGTGCTTGCCCGCGGCCACCGCAAGGGCGGATGAGGGAACGTCGTGGGCGAGGAGCCAGTCCCCGATCGCCACGAGGTCGGCCTCGCTGACCGCCGAGGCAAGGTGAGTCCAGGTTGCGACTTTCGCTGTGACGGGTAGGCCATCGAGTGTCACGATCTCGTCGGGAAGGAGGGCCAAGCGGTGACCCACGACGCCCTTCGTTCGGGGCTCTCTCGCGGGAGAGATGGCGCTGACGTGGATGACCTCGTCGTGCCCATAGGCCAACGGCATCCCCCAGAGGCGTGCTGCTGTCACGTGGCTGAAGAACTGGCCCGGGCGCAGCCTCGGGAGATAGGCGCGACAGCGTTCGAGAACGGAATCCCGGGGCGTATCCGCCGATGCGCGCACGCCATGGAAAGGTGCCTTCAGATCACGTGCGATCAGTCGACGACGAGGGACCTGGAGTCCATCGGCATCCTGCACATGGAACGCCGCGCCGAGGTTTGCGGGCAAGGGCCGGGGTGGTCGCATCGCGCCATCTCACCGGACTTCCGTCCGGCGTTTCGCTGTCCCCTCTCGCATGTGGATAGGACGCCGCCCTGTGCAGAAGGAGTCGCTGCGTCTGCTCCGATCGCGCCGTGGACGGCTGCCCCCCCGTCGAGTGTCCAAGACACGCCGTTATGGAAGGGGTAGTTACGGCGTGTTTTGGACACTCAATGAAGGAGAGGGGACGCGGCGCCGCGCGCCTACGCCGCGGCGAGCACCGCGGCGGCGCGCGCAGACGTCGTGCGGCGCCGGACGACCACCAGCGTCGTCACGATCAGCGCGAGCACGCCCCAGACCGCCAGCCCGGCGACACCGGCCCCGACGCCGCCTGCCGACGACAGGGCGCCGAGCATGGCGTCGTACGCGGGGGAGGTGGGCAGGAGCGACGCGACGCCGGCGAGCACGGGCGGAACCGTCGAGACGATCGTCGCGGCGAGGGCGAGGCTGCCGATGATCGCGGCGATCCATCGCCCGGCTCCGCCGAACAGCGCGATGAGCGCCTGGTGCACCGCGGCGAAGGCGACACCCGCGGCGACGCAGACGAGCGCGAACAAAGCCCAGTCGCCCCAGTCGTACTTGGATGCCACCTGCACCACTCCCGCGACCAGCAGACCCTGCACGGCGCCGACGAGCGCCGCGGGCGCGAAGCCGCGGAGGGCGACGAGCGCCGACGGGCGACGGCTGGTGAGCGCGCGGGCCGAGACGGCCTGGAACGCGACGAACGACGCCAGCCCACCGAACCACAGCACCGCCATCGCGAGCAGGGGGACGGCCGCGGCTCCGAAGAGCGAGTCGCTCGTCCCGGTCGCCGAGACCGGGTCGGCGACCACGTCGGCGAGGGTCGTCGCCTGCGCGTCGGAGTACTTCGGCAGCTGCGCCACGGCGCTGTCGAGGCCCGAAGCCAGCGACGAGGTTCCGGATGCCACCTGGCTCACGCCGTCGGCGAGCTGACCTGCGCCGGTCTCGGCGTCGGAGGCTCCGGATGCCAGCTGCGACGCGCCCGAGCTGAGAGCCGACGCGCCCGTCCCGAACTGCCGCGCGCCGTCGGCGAGCTGGTTCGCACCACCGGACAGCCCGTCGATGCCGCCGGCGATCGTGTTGAGACCCGATTCCGCGTCGCGCGCGCCGCCGGCCAGGCCGGTTGCGCCGTCCGCGAGCTTCTGGTTCGCATCCGCGATGGTGCGAATACCGGCGGGCAGCTGTGCCGCTTGCCCGGCGAGTTGCCCGATCTTCGTCACGGTCTCCGTCGCCTGCGGAAGAGCCTTGTTGGCGTCGTCGGACGCCTGTCGCAGCGCGGCGCACTGCTCGGCGGTGCCGGTGCACTCATCGGCGGCCTTCTGCAGAGCCGCGGCGGCGTCGACGAGAGCGGTGTTCACCTGCGGGGCCGCCTCCGACAGCTTGGTCGCCGCGTCCGCGAATCCCGGCGGGATCTGATCAGCGATCCCATTGATCTCCGTCGCGAGCTGCTGATTGCCCGCGGCGATGCCATCGGCTCCGGATGCCAGCTTCCCCACGCCACTCGCCGCGTCGCGCGTTCCGCCCGCGAGGGCGGTCGCGCCGCTGGCGATCTGCGACGCACCGTCCGCGAGGGGACCGGCTCCGGCCGCGAGCTGTCCGGCACCGTCGGCGAGCTGATCCGCACCGCTCGAGAGCTGCCCCAGGCCGTCTCGCAGGCCGTTCGCGCCGGTCGCGGCCTGGCCCGCGCCGTCGGCGAGCTGGTGCGCGCCGCTCGCGGCGCTGCCGAGCTGGTCGCTGAGGGTCGTGAAGCCGAGGAAGACGTTCTTCAGGTACTGCGACGACAGTTCGGTGCCGAAGACCGAAGAGGCGGTGGATGCCAGGGTCGCGGTGATCGCGCCGTCCACGACGCGCGCGTTGGGCGCGGTGGCGACGTCGATCGTGGCCTTCTCGGGCGTCTCGCCGGGGCGGGTCGACAGCGAGGCGGCCGTGAAGTTCTCGGGGATCGTGACGACCGCCGTGTAGGTGCCGTCCTTCAGACCCGCCGCCGCGTCCTCGTCGTTCGAGATGACCCAGTCGATGTTGCTCGCCTGGTCATCGGCTCCCTTGACGAGTCCGCCGGTGAGCTGACGACCGAGCGGCACCAGCTGGCCGTTGAGCTCGACGGCCTTGTCGTCGTTGACGACCGCGGCGGTGATGTTCTCGAGCCGGTCGGTCGGATTGTACAGCGCGCCGACCAGGATGCCGCCGATGACGGCGGGCAACAGAAGCACGCCGACGAGGGTGCGCCAGGTCACGGGGCGGCGTGAGCGCGAGCGCTCGACGGGGAGAGTCATGCGAACACCTCGGAGAGATCGGCGAAGGTTTCGGGTTCGGTGCGGTGCCGGCGCGGCGTCGGCAGGGCGAGGGATGCCACGTCGGGGCGCAGCGCCTCGGACAGGAGCGCGAGGGCACGGCGTTCGTCGCGCGCCGAGACGATGAGCGTGAACGGCGACGACGCGTCGCCCGAGCGTTCGCGTGCCTCGGTGGCGGCGCGCCGCAGCACATGCGCCACCTCGTCGCGGGCGTCGTCGTCGAGACGGTCGACGTCCGAGACGACCACGATGCGCGTGCCGCGACCCACGGCGTCGGCCACGGCGCGAGCCGCGTCGGCCGTGTCATCGAGCAGGGCAACTCCGACACGGGCTCGGACGGCCCCCGCGCGCTCGGGGACGAGCAGACCGTCGACGCGCAACCGCCCCTCGATACCGGCGAGGCGTCCCGACAGGGCGAGCAGGAGCGTGCGGGTCGTCCGACTCTCGCCGGTGACCAGCAGGGTTCCGCCGTATCCGAGGCGCAGGGAGATGTCGCGGAACACCGGCTGCTCGGCATCCGAGGATCCGACGGCGCTCAGCTCGTCGGCGGCGACGGCGATGGCGGGCTCGCTCGGCCAGTCGGCCAGGCGCACCTCGCGCTCGACCGCCTCGCCCTCGACGTCGAGCTTCGGCAGCAGACGGTCGAGCCAGCGCGGCATCCACCAGGCCTTGTCGCCCAGCAGGGCGAGCACGGCCGGGACGAGCGTCATGCGGACGAGGAACGCGTCGACGGCGACGCCGACGGCGAGGCCCAGGGCGATCGGTTTGAGGCTCGAATCCCCCTCGGGGACGAACGCGACGAAGACGGCGAACATGATGACGGCGGCGGCGACGACCACGCGAGCCGAGCCCACGAACCCGCTGCGGACGGCACCGAGCGCGACCTCGCGCGGCGTGCGACCCTCGCGGTTCGCGTGGACGTAGTCCTCTCTCATGCGCGAGACGAGGAACACCTGATAGTCCATGGCGAGGCCGAACAGCACGCCCATCACGACGATCGGCATGAAGCTGATGATCGGGCCGACCTTCGCGACGTGCAGGGCGTCGGCGAACCAGCCCCACTCGAAGACCGCGGCGACCACGCCGAACGACGCGGCGACCGAGAGCAGGTATCCGCCCGCGGCGGTCAAGGGGACCCAGATCGAGCGGAAGACGATCATCAGCAGGATCAGTGAGAGGCCGACGACGAAGATGCCGAACGGGAGGAGGGCGGCGCCGAGCTGGTCGGAGATGTCGATCGTGACGGCGGTGTAGCCGGTGACGAGCAGGCGCACGCCGAACTCGTCGTACAGCCGCTGCTCCTGCGAGCGCAGCTCGCGAACGAGGTCGGCGGTGCGCGGGTCGTCGGGTGCCGTCTCGGGGATGATCTGCACGATGCCCGTGTCGGCGGTCTGGTTCGGCGTGGCCAGGGCGACCTCGGCGACGCCGGGGATCTTCGCGATCTCGTCGCCGATGTTCTTCATGAGGTTCAGCGGGTCGTTCGAGGTGACGATCGTGCCGGTCATGATGAGCGGGCCGTTGGCGCCCGGACCGAAGTACTCGTCGGTCAGCTCGTAGGCGACGCGCGCGGGGTTGCCCGGGGGCAGCTGCCCCGCGTTGGGCAGAGTGAGGGCGAGGCTCGTGGCGGGGATCGCGGTGACCCCGAGCAGGCCGATGACCGCCACGGTGGTGACCAGCGGATGCCGGGTGACCAGGCCCACCCAGCGACGGGCGGGGCCGTTGCGCTGGGCGCGGATGGCCGCGGTCTCCGCCTTCTTCTCGCGCTCGGCGGCGGCCTCGGCCAGAGCATCGCTGTCTTCCTGCGCCGACATGCCCCGACGGCGCCGGGCGGATCGCGGCTTCTTGAAGCCCCACCCGACCACACGGTGCCCGGCGAAGCCGAGGAAGGCCGGGGTGAGCGTGAGCCCGACGCACACGGCGATCGCCACGGCGACGGATGCCGCGATGCCCATCGTGGTCAGGAACGGGATGTTCGCGAAGCCCAGACCGATGAGGGCGATGAGAACGGTGATCCCGGCGAACACGACGGCCGAGCCGGCGGTGCCGACCGCGCGGGCGGTCGACTCCTCGGGGTCCATCCCCGCCCGTGTCTGGTCTTGATGTCGCGACACGATGAACAGCGCGTAGTCGATGCCGACCGCGAGCCCCAGCATGACCGCCAGCAGCGGGGTCGTCGACGAGACGGTCGCGAAACCTGTCGCGATGAAGATCAGAGCCACCGAGAGGGCGACGCCGAGCAGGGCGGTGGCCAGCGGCATCCCGGCCACGAGGAACGAACGGAACGTCACCATCAACACGAGGGCGGCGATCACGACGCCCAGGGCCTCGGTGAGGGACGCTCCGGGGATCTCGGTGGCGAAGAGTTGTCCGCCGAGGATGGCCTGCGCGCCGGACGGGAGCGCGGAACCGAGCGCCGTCGTCGCCTCGTGCAGGGCGTCTTCCGTCGCCTGCGGCACGGAGGATGCCTCGCCCGCGAACTGGATGCGCACGATCGCGGCGCGGTTGTCGTCGGCAATGCTGCCGGAGATGTTCGCGTCGTAGGGGTCGGTGACGGCCTCGACGAAGTCGAGCTCGCCGATGTCGGTTGTCGTCTTCTGGATGGCGTCCTGGTACGCCTGGTCGCGCACGCTCCCACCGTCCGCCGCGACGACGATGATCTCGGCGCTGGCCCCGCTGACCTGGGGGAAGGTGCGGTCGAGCATCTCGAGACCGGCCTGCGACTCGGTGCCCGGGATGGTGAAGGTGTTGTCGGTTCCTTTCGCGAGCAGCGCGACGCCGCCGCCGGCGAGCACGAGGATGAGTAGCCACGCGCTGAGGACCCGCCACGGGTGACGGAACGACCAGCGGCCCAGGGTGTACAGGAAAGTTGACACGGTGGCGGCTCCCACGATCGGCGGACAGTCGATACATCGCCGTATCGGATACAACACTGTATCGTAGTCGCGAGAAGCGGACTCCAACCTGAGTCTCGCGTGTGAAGCAGGAGGACGCGGATGACCGATACGGCCCCGGCGCCGTCACGGCGACGAGAGAACACCCGTACGCGTCTCATGGATGCCGCGGCCGAGATGTTTGCGGAGGTCGGCATCGAGGCCGCCTCGGTCGAGGCGATCTGCGAGCGTGCGGGATTCACACGCGGCGCCTTCTACTCGAACTTCGCCTCGAAGGAGGAGCTGTTCCTCGCGCTGTGCGCGCGCTCCGCCCAGACGACCATCGCGTCGGTCCGCGCGCGCGTGACGTCGATCGAGGATCGGGGACTGGACGGGGCGGGCGATGTCATGCAGCTCGTCCAGGAGGTGCTCGAGGCGACCGGCGAGGACCGCCTGGATGTGCTCCTCGGGGCCGAGACACGTCTGCAGGCGCTGCGCAATCCCGAGTTCGCCGAGGCCTACCTGACGCTGAACCAGGGGCTCGGCGAGAGCGTCACACAGCTCGTACGCGACATCGCCGACGCGCGTGGGCTGGCTTTGCGGGTCCCCGCCGAGGTGGCGACGGAACTCCTGCTCGCGGTGTGGATCTCGACGTCCGAGACCGCTCTGCTGACCAACCAGGCGGCGACCGTGTCGCGCGTCCAGCTGGCCGAGCGGCTGTCCCAGGTGGTCGGTCTCATCCTCGAGTGAGCTCGAGCGCGGCGTGGCAGCGCCGCAGCCGGTCCAGCCACCAATCGCGACGATCGTCGTCCGCCGCGACGCGATCAAGATCGGCGGTCGTCGGGCGGGGGCGCTCGACGGGCAGGACTCCGCCCCGGGCGCGGAGCGGGGATGCCACCACGTCAGCCGTGAAGAGCGACGCGGTGCCGAGCCCGCAGTCGTAGTCGAGCACGGGGAGCGCCGCGGCCAGGGCGGCGCCCATCGAGAGGCCGATCGACGTGTCGAGAGCGCTCGAGACCACCGCGGGGAGTCCCGCCTGCGCGACGATGTCGAGCGCCGCATGCAGGCCGCCGAGCGGTTGCGCCTTGACGACGAGGAGGTCGGCCGCTCCCATCCGCGCCACCCGCAGGGGATCGTCGGCCTTGCGCACGCTCTCGTCGGCGGCGATCGGGATGTCGAGGTAGGCGATGCGCTCGCGCAGCTGCGCGAGCTCGTCGACCTCGGCGCAGGGCTGTTCGACGTACTCCAGGTCGAACTCGGCGAGGGCGTGCACGGCCCGTTCCGCCTCGTCGACGTTCCAGGCGCCGTTCGCATCGATGCGCACGCGACCCTCGGGACCCATCGCCGCACGGACCGCCCGCACCCGCGCGACGTCGTCGTCGAGCACCTGCCCCGCCTCGGCGACCTTGACCTTGACCGTTCGGCATCCGTCGTACCGAGCCAGGATCGACGGGACCTCGGATGCCGCCACGGCGGGCATCGTGGCGTTGACGGGGACCGCATCGCGCCGCGCCGTCGGTGCGGGGTTCCAGCCGAAGTCGAGGGCGGCCGCGAGCCACGTCACCGCCTCGGCGTCGGAGTACTCCACGAACGGCGAGAACTCCGTCCACCCCTCGGGCCCCTCGAACACGACCGCCTCGCGCGTCTCGATATTGCGGAAGCGAGCGGCCAGCGGCAGGGCGACGACCCGCGCCGTGGCGAGGACGTCGTCGAGCGGGGGGAGGGCAGCGGTGCTCATCCCTCCATCCTGGCCCCCGGGTCGGCGGCCGGGAATAGGCTGGCGCCATGCTCTTCGACACTCCGGTCCGCCTCGGCGTCCAGATCCAGCCGCAGCACGTCCAGTACTCCGACATCCGCGACGCCGTCTTCCGTCTGGAAGAGATGGGCGTCGACATCCTCTTCAACTGGGATCACTTCTTCCCCCTCTACGGCGACCCCGACGGCGAGCACTTCGAGTCGTGGACCATGCTCGCGGCGTGGGCCGATCAGACCGAGCGCGTCGAGTTCGGCGCGCTGGTGAACTGCAACAGCTACCGGAACGCCGACCTGCAGGCCGACATGGCCCGCACCGTCGACCACATCAGCAAGAAGGGCGGCGACGCCGGCCGCTTCATCTTCGGCACCGGCTCGGGCTGGTTCGAGCGCGACTACGACGAGTACGGCTACGAGTTCGGAACGGCCGGCTCGCGCCTGAACGCGCTCGCGACCGACCTCGACCGCATCGTCGATCGTTGGGGCAAGCTGAACCCCGCCCCCACTCGCAAGATCCCCGTGATGATCGGCGGCAAGGGCGAGCAGAAGACGCTGCGCATCGTCGCGAAGCACGCCGACATCTGGCACAGCTTCGTCACGCCCGACGAGCTGCCCCACAAGCTCGGCGTCATCGAGAAATGGGCCGAGACCGAGGGGCGCGACCTCTCGGGCCTCATCGTCTCGAACGAGCTCAAGGACCGCGACGAAGAGGTGGCGGATTCCCTCTTCGACGCGGGCACCCGCCTGTTCACGCTCGGGTTCTCTGGCCCCGAGTGGGACTACTCGCTCGTCGAGCGCTGGTTGGCCTGGCGCGACGGCAAGAACGCCTGAGCATCCCGCGCCCATAAACACGATTCGCTCGCGGAAACGCGTGCTCCCCGTGTTTATGGGCGCGGATCGCGTTTATGCGTGAGGCCGCGGCTCGCGCGCGTCGCCCGGAGCTCGGAGCGCTGAGCCCGGAGTGCGGAGTCCGGCGCGCGTCGCCCGGAGCCCGGAGCCCGGCTCCTCCGCGCGCCGCCGGTCTTAGGCTGGAACGGTGACCGTCTCCGAGCTGTTCGACCCCGCCGAGTGGACACTCGCGCCGGGTGCCGAGCGATACACCGACATCACCGCGCACGTCACCCACGACGGGAGGATCGCGCGCATCGCGTTCGACCGACCCGAGGTGCGAAACGCCTTCCGCCCGCACACCGTCGACGAGCTGTACACGGCCCTCGACATCGCGCGGCAGGACCACCGCATCGGCGTCGTCCTGCTCACCGGCAACGGCCCGAGCCCGAAGGACGGCGGCTGGGCCTTCTGCTCGGGCGGTGACCAGCGGATCCGCGGGCGAGACGGCTACAAGTACTCGCACGAGGAGCACGTCGTCCACGACCCCGGTCGCGCCGGACGCCTGCACATCCTCGAGGTGCAGCGTCTCATCCGCTTCATGCCGAAGGTCGTCATCGCCGTGGTGCCCGGGTGGGCGGCGGGCGGCGGGCACTCGCTCAACGTCGTGTGCGACCTCTCGATCGCCAGCGCCGAGCACGGTCGCTTCAAGCAGACGGATGCCGATGTCGGCTCGTTCGACGCCGGTTACGGCTCCGCCTACTTCGCGCGTCAGATCGGGCAGAAGTTCGCGCGCGAGGTCTTCTTCCTCGCGGAGGAGTACTCGGCGCAGCGCGCGTACGAGCTGGGGGCGGTCAACCGCGTCGTGCCCCACGCCGACCTCGAGCGCGAGGCCATCGCGATGGCCCGCACGATCCTGACCAAGTCGCCGACGGCGATCCGCATGCTGAAGTTCGCGTTCAACGCGGTCGACGATGGGCTCGTCGGGCAGCAGGTGTTCGCCGGGGAGGCGACGCGCCTCGCCTACGGCACCGACGAGGCGGCCGAGGGGCGCGACTCCTTCCTCGAGAAGCGCGACCCCGACTGGTCCGACGTTCCGTGGCACTACTGAGCGCCGGAGCCCGGGCGTGAGGCTCGAGGCCCCGGCATCCGCGGATCCTCGCGACGTCGTGCGAGCCCTCCGCGCGGCCGTGCTCGGTGCGGGTCCCGCCGTCGCGCTCGGCGGTGGGGACCTGGCCGGCGAGGCACCGGCGGGGACCGCGGCCGTCGTGACCACCTCGGGCTCGACCGGCGTGCCGAAATCGGTGGTGATCTCTCGCAACGCCCTGATCAGCAGCGCTTACGCGACGGCTGCGCGCATCGGCGAGGGGGCGTGGCTGCTCGCCGTGCCCGCGACCTACGTCGCCGGCGTCCAGGTGATCGTGCGAGCCCTCCTGGCCGATCGTGAGCCCGCCGTCGTCGCGGGTCCCTTCCGCCCCGAGCCGTTCGCGGCTGCGGCCCTCGGTATGGCTTCCCACATCGACGGCGCGCGCGTTCCGAGTTACACCTCGCTCGTCCCCGCGCAGTTGCAGAGACTCCTGGATGCCGCGGACCACGACGACACCGTCGCGCAGGCGCTGCGCTCGTTCGAGGCCATCCTCATCGGCGGCCAGGCGCTCGCCCCCGCGGTTCGCGAGCGCGCGGCGGCGGCCGGGGCGCGGATCGTGCGTACCTACGGCTCGACCGAGACCAGCGGTGGCTGCGTGTACGACGGGGTGCCGCTCGACGGCGTCGACGTCGCGATCGTAGAGGGGGAGGTGCGCCTGTCGGGCCCGACGCTCGCCGAAGGTTACCTCGGCGACCCCGAGCGCACGGCATCCGTCTTCCCGACCGACGAAGCCGGCCGGCGGTGGTACCGCACCGGCGACGGGGGAGAGCTCGTCGACGGCGTGCTGCGGGTGACCGGTCGTCTCGACAACGTCATCGTCTCGGGCGGGGTCAACGTGTCGCTCGACCGGGTCGAGGCGGCGGTGCGCGGCATCCGGGGTCTGGAATCGGCGGTGGTCATCGCGATCCCGGATGCCACCTGGGGGCAGGGGTCCGCGGTGATCGTCCCGGGACTCGCGCCCGACGCCGCCGCCGAGACGCTCGCGCGCGTGCGCGACGCCGTGGCCGAGCAGGTCGGGCCGGTGGCGCGCCCAGCGCGCGTGATCGCTGTCGACGAGCTGCCGACCCTGTCGTCGGGCAAGCCCGACCGGGCGGCGTTGGCGCGGCGGTTCGGCGGCGCGGGCTTAGGATGACCCTCCGTGGCAGCACAGTCTCGTAAGCGCTCGCGTCCCGCCCCGAAGCGTCGTCCGCACGGCAATCCGCAGAAGCCCCAAGGCGGGGCGCCGCAGGCCGTGGCCCCCGCGACCGCGCGCGACTGGATCGCCGCCGCCCGGCTTCGGACGCTGCCGCTCGCGATCACCCCGGTGCTGATCGGTACGGGGGCCGCGACCCTCGTCGACGATCAATTGCACTGGGTTCTCGCGCTCGCGTGCCTCGCTGTGGCGTTCGCGCTGCAGATCGGCGTGAACTACGCCAACGACTACAGCGACGGCATCCGCGGGACGGACGACGTCCGCGTGGGTCCGGGGCGTCTGACCGGCGGCAAGAAGGCGAAGCCGCGCACCGTGCTGATCGTCGCGCTCGCGTTCTTCGCGCTCGCCGCGCTCGTGGGGCTCGCGATCGTCGTGCGCACGGGCCAGTGGTGGCTGATCGCGGTCGGCGCGGTGTGCATCGTGGCTGCCTGGTTCTACACGGGAGGAAAGCGCCCGTACGGGTACAACGCGATGGGCGAGCTGTTCGTCTTCGTGTTCTTCGGCCTCGTCGCGACCCTCGGCACCACGTGGGTGCAGGTGCAGGAGATCCCGCAGGAGGCCTGGTTCGGGGCGGTGGCCGCGGGGCTCCTCGCGTGCGCGGTACTGCTGGCCAACAACCTGCGTGACATCGATCAGGACCGCCTCGCCGGCAAGCGCACGCTCTCGGTGCTGATCGGTCGCCGCGCGACCCAGGTGCTCTTCACGCTGTTCGTGCTCGTCCCGTTCGGGATCTCGGCGTTCCTCGCCCTGTTCTACCCCGTCGCCTGGCTGACGCTGATCGCCCTTCTCGGCGCGCTGTCGTCCGTGCTGATCGTGTGGACCTACCGCACGCCGCGCGAACTCATCACGGCGCTGCAGGTCACGAGCTTCACCTCGGTGGCATATGGCGCGCTTCTGTTCTGGGCGTTCGTCGCCTGAGTCGAGGAGCGGGGACCGGGCTCATCGGCCGGACGCGTCGGGCTTCGTGCGAGCAGCGGAGCCGGGCGGGGCTCAGCGCTCGGGCGCGTCGGGCTTCGTCGGTTCTGCCGCCGCGTCGACCACCGCGTCTTCCGCATCGGCGTCTGCCTCAGCACCCGAGCGGCGACCCGTCGTCGCGCGAGCGGCGCGACGCTCGGCGAGTCCGCCGGTCACGTCGTCGAGCGGGCGGCGGAGGAAGAGCAGCGAGAGGCTGAGCCCGATCAACGCGGCGAAGACGGCGGCGAGCCAGGGGAGTTCTTGGAACACCGGGAACAGCAGCAGGATGCCGAGCGGCACGAGGAACGCGAGCAATCGCAGGACCGTGTAGACGAGGGCCGAGCGAGCACGCATTGTCCCATTCTACGGCGGGGCGCGGGCTCGGCGGCGCCCGGCCCGCGTCCAGCCGACGCACGTAGAATCGGTTCATGGCACGGCTGCTTCTGGTACTGGCGCTCGTGGCGACCGCCTTCTGGGTCTACACGATCGTCGACTGCGCGGTGCAGCCCTCGACGCGACACCGCGGGGTCAGTAAGGGCGCCTGGATGGTCATCGTCATCCTGCTGCCCGTTCTCGGCGGCATCCTGTGGTTCCTCGTCGGCCGTGGTCGTGCGGGTGCCCCGGCGCTCCGCCGCGCGCCCGATGACGACCCCGAGTTCTTGGGACGCCTCTCGCCCGCAGCCCGAGCCGACCAGGACGAGCGCATCCGACGCCTCGAAGAAGAGCTCGCGCAGCTCGACTCCGAGGCTGACGACCCGCGCGATGCACGCCCTGAGACCCGGGACGACCCCGGCGACGACGATGCCCGCGGACAGCGCGGCGCCGTCAGCTGACCCGTGAGCACGCCCATCGAGCGCGCCGCGGCGCCCGCGACCGACGCCGCATCCGCCCTTCTCGCCGGCCTCGTCGCCCGCGGGGTCCGTCACGTGGTCGTCAGCCCCGGCTCGCGATCGCAGGCCCTGGCCCTCGTGGCAGCAGACCTCGAGCGGGCGGGCCTCGTGCACCTGCACGTGCGCATCGACGAACGCGTGGCCGGATTCACCGCGCTCGGCATCGGTCGCGAGACCGGCATGCCCGCCGTCGTCGTCTGCACCTCGGGCACCGCCGTCGCCAACCTGCTGCCCGCCGCCCTCGAAGCCCATCACGCCGGTGTGCCTCTGCTTCTGCTCACGGCCGACCGTCCCCCTGAGCTCCGCGGCGTCGGCGCGAACCAGACGACCCGCCAGCCCGGGCTGTTCCGCGCGGCCGCGCGCTTCGAGGCCGACCTTCCCGTTCCCGAGGCCGTCGACCACGACGGCACCGCCGAGCAGACCGCCGAGTTCGACGCGGTCGCCGCGACGGCGCTCGCCGCGTCCCTCGGCGAAGGGGCGCGAGCGGCGGGTCCGGTCCACCTCAACGTTCCGTTGCGTGAACCGCTGGCGGGCGCCGCGCCGGAGTGGCTGCTCGAGCGCGCCATCGCGCGGCCGGTCGCTCCGCCCGTCGACCTCGAGAGCGACGGCGAGGCCGAGGCATCCGGTGCTCTCTACCAGGGCGGAGGCGGAATCGGGGTTGCGGACGTCGCACCCGAGACCGAGGCCGCCTTCCCACTCGAGCTCGGACCGCGCACGGTCGTCGTCGCCGGCGCCGACGCGGGTCCGGCAGCCGAAGAGCTCGCCCACCGCGGCGGTTTCCCGCTCGTGGCCGAGATCGTCAGCGGGGCACGGTTCGGGCGTCAGGTCGTGCACGGGTACCGCGCCCTGTTGCGTGACCCCGAGCTCGGCGGCCGCATCGAGCGCGCGGTGGTGCTCGGCCATCCGACCCTCAGCCGTGAGGTCGCGATACTCCTGGGACGCGAAGACGTCGAGGTGATCGCGGTGCGCGGGCCCGGCGAGCCGGTCAACCTCAACGGCGCGACCCAGGGGGTGGATGCCATCCGCGTCGCGGGTGGCGAGATCGACCGCGCGTGGCTCGGCGCGTGGATGCGGGCGTCGCGCGAGGCGGCGGTCGATCTGTCTCCGCCCGCCCCGGATGCCGACGGTCTCGCCTCGGCCGTGCCGCACGAACGCCTCGGTGCGATCAACGCCGAAGTCGAGGTCATCCGCGCCCCCCTCGACCGCGCCGCTCTCGTCGACGCGCTGTGGCGGGCGACGTGGCCGCACGACCGCCTGATGTTCGGCTCGTCCCGCCTAGTGCGCGTCGCCGACGAGCTGCTGGGCGGCAAGAAGGTGTCGGTGCACGCGAACCGGGGGCTCGCCGGCATCGACGGCACGGTCGCCACGGCCACCGGGATCGCGCTCGCGAGTCAGATCGAGGAGCGCCCCGGCGTGACCCGCGTGCTGCTGGGCGACCTCGCGTTCCTCCACGATCTCGGCGCCCTCCTGCTGCCCCCGGGTGAGGAGGAGCCGCGCCTGCAGGTCGTCGTCGGCAACGACGGCGGAGGGACGATCTTCGACGGCCTCGAGGTTGCCGCCGTGGCCGGCGCCGACGCGATGGAGCGCGTCCAGTACACACCGCAGACGGCACGCCTCGAACAGCTCGCCCTCGCGTTCGGCTGGGAATACCACCGCGTCACCACGCGCGTCGCCCTCGACCAGGTGCTCACGGCCCCGGGTGGCGGTCGGCAACTCATCGAGGTCCCGCTGCCGCGCTGAGCTTATGCCGCGCTGCCCCCTCGCGGGATCACCCTCCGCGTCAAGGCGTGGCGCGATGTCGGTGGTTCGCGCCACGATGGCGCGATGAGCACGAGCGAAAGATGGTCCGTTCCCGCGTCCGAGGCGCTGAGCGTCGTCCCGGGATTCCGCCTCGCCGACATCGACACCCGGGCCACCCCCGGGTACGACGGGAAGAAGGCCGACGGCCAAGCCGATCTCGAGGCGGGGATCGCTCCGCTCTCGGGTCTGCAGGAGCGCCTGTTCGCCCAGAGTGTGGCCGGCACGGCGACCGGGTCCGTCCTGCTCGTGCTGCAGGCCATGGACACCGCCGGCAAGGGCGGCATCGTGCGCCACGTCGTCGGCTCCGTCGACCCCCAGGGCGTCGAGCTCGCGTCGTTCAAGAAACCGACCGCCGAAGAGCTCTCGCACGATTTCCTCTGGCGCATCCGCAAGCGGCTCCCGGATGCCGGCCGGATCGGCGTCTTCGACCGCTCCCACTACGAAGACGTGCTGATCGGTCGTGTCCGCCAGCTCGCCCCGGCGGACGAGATCGAACGCCGGTACGGAGCGATCGTCGGATTCGAGGCCGAGGCGGCGGATCTCGGCATCCGGCTCGTGAAGGTCATGCTGCACATCTCGAAGGACGAGCAGCGCGCACGACTCGCCGAGCGCCTGGAGCGGCCCGACAAGCACTGGAAGTACAACCCGTCCGACGTCGACGAGCGCGAGCTCTGGGACGACTACATGGACGCCTACCAGGCGGCGATCGAGCGCACATCGACGCCGCTCGCGCCGTGGCACGTCATCCCCGCCGATCGCAAGTGGTACGCGCGCCTCGCCGTGCAGCGCCTGCTCATCGACGCTCTCACCGACATCGACCCGCGATGGCCGACGGCCGATTACGACGTCAAAGAAGAGAAGCGTCGGCTCGCGGCATCCTGACCCGAAGAGGGATCAGGCGAGCGCGTCCACGATGGGCCGGAACTTCACGCGCGTCTCGAGCAGTTCCGACTCCGGAACGCTGTCCGCGACGATCCCCGCACCGGCGTAGGCGGTGATCGGCGCGGTCGGCGACGACGGGGCGGCCCGGTCGATCTGGGCGCAGCGCAGGGCGATCGCCCACTCGCCGTCGCCCGAGGCGCCGATCCAGCCGACGGCACCGGCGTAGCGCCCACGGTCGAACGGCTCGAGTCGGCGGATGACGTCGATCGCGACGTCGGTCGGCGTCCCGGCCACGGCCGCGGTGGGGTGGAGCACGCCCACGAGGTCCAGCGAGGATGCGGCCTCGCTGAGCACGCCCTCGACGTCGGTGGCGAGGTGCCACACGTTGGGCAGCTTGAGGGTGAAGGGCTGCTCCGCCGCCGCGAGCGCCGACGTGTGCGGGCGGAGCGCCGTGAGCACGCTCTGCACGGCGAATCGGTGCTCCTCCTGGTCCTTCGTGCTCTCGGACAGAGCGAGGGATGCCGCGGCATCGGTGTCGGCGTCGGCTCCGCGGGCCACGGTCCCGGCGAGGACTCGCGCGGTCACCGTCCCGCCCGACACGGTCACGAGGGTCTCGGGACTCGCGCCGATCAGCCCGTCGACCGCGAAGACCCAGCAGTCCGGGTACCCCTCGTGCAGCGACCGCACGAGACGGCGGAGGTCGGAGCCTGCGGGAATCGTGCCGGTGATGTCGCGCGCGAGGACGACCTTTCCCACCTCGCCGGCGTGGATCGCCTCAACGCCGAGGCGGACGGCATCCTGGTACGCCTCAGCGGTCTGGCGGCCAGGGCCGAGGGTCGCCGACCAGTGCGGTCCGAACGGGGAGCGGGGCGGCAGCTCGGGTTCCGGCTCGTCCGGGGTGTCGTCGAACGCGAGACGCGTGACCCACGCGCGTCCGCTGTGGCGGCCGACGATCGTTCCGGGCACGCGCAGGACGCTCTCGCGCTCGGAGCGGGGGTCGAAGACGAACGATCCGAACGCCACGAGTCCCGTGCCGGGGAGCTGCACGGGGTCGTCGACCTCGGCGGCCGCCGCGATCGCGCGCCACCGGTCGGCGACGCTCGCGTCGCCCGGACGTGCGCCCCGATAGCGCAGGGTGAGCAGGTCACCGAACGCGGCGAGGGACTCTCCGCGACGACTCCAGAAGAGCGGGTCGTAGGGGGTGGTGTACGCGAGCACATCGTCCATCGGGGGCAGCTCGCGCGTCACCACGCGCAGGCGCGGCACGGCGTCATCCGCGGGTTCGATCACGTTCTCGAGCGTAGACCCGCTCTCGGCGGGGCTCTCGGCAACCGTTCGCCGTCGACATAACGCCGTGCATCCGTGTCCGTGACCGTTTCGGGCATGCGTGTCGGTGCAGGTGCCACCGGCGCGTCGGGCGCGCGGCGCCGCGGGATGCGCCCGGCTGTCGGTGGCCCGTTTTAGACTCGCGACATGTCCTCCCGTCCCGCTCCCGGCACGCGCCTGATGTTCCGCTGGCGCAAGTGGGACGGCTCACCCCACTGGGTACAGGACAGCGTCTACCTCGGATCCGACGACTGGGGTGATTGGTTCGGCCAGCAGGTGGGCTGGCGCAGCGCGCGCCCCGGGGCCGAGTTCGTGTGTCGCCAGCCCAACGTCACGCTGGTTCCCGCGAGCGGCGACTGGGCCTTCACCCACAACGCCGCCCCGCACCCGGTGGCCGTGTACATCGACCTCGCGTGGGACATCCGGTGGAGCGACGACGGGGTGCCCGGCGGCATCGACATGGATCTCGACGTCGTCCGCCGCACCGACGGTCGCGGCACGTGGATCGACGATCGCGACGAGTGGGACGAGCACCGCGTGCAATACGGCTACCCCGGCGACATCGTCGCGCACCTCGAGGCCACCGCCGTCGAACTCGAGCACCGCGTGCGCGAGGGCATCGCGCCGTTCTCCGACGCCGTGACCGGGCCGTGGCTCACGCGTCTGGCCGAGCTCGCAAGCCCCGAAGACCCGCCGCGCCCGCCCGCCTAGACTCGACGGGTGAGCAGCGACCCCAACCGCGCCGACCTCGGCAAGGACCCGCAGCGTGTCAGCGGCATGTTCGACCAGGTGGCCCCCGCCTACGACCGCACCAACACCGTGCTGAGCCTCGGCAACGACCGCTTCTGGCGCGCCGCGACCCTGCGAGCGGTCGCCCCGAAACGGGGCGAGCGCATCCTCGATCTCGCCGCGGGCACCGGGACCTCGTCGATGGCGTTCGTCCCCAGCGGTGCGCACGTCGTCGCGGCGGACTTCTCGAGAGGGATGATCGCCGAGGGACGCCGTCGCCACGGAAACGTTCCGAACCTCGAGTTCGTGCAGGCGGATGCCACCGACCTGCCGTTCCACGATGAGGAGTTCGACGCGGTCACGATGTCGTTCGGGCTGCGCAACGTCAACGATCCGCGGCGCGCTCTGCGCGAGTTGCTCCGCGTGACCCGTCCCGGCGGCCGGATCGTGGTGTGCGAGTTCTCGCACCCGCCGTCCCGCGCGTTCAACGGCCTTTACCGCTTCTACAACGACCGCGTCCTGCCGATCGCCGCGCGCGCTGTCAGCTCGAACGCCGAGGCGTACGACTACCTCAACGAGTCCATCCGCGACTGGCCCGATCAGCCGACGCTCGCCAGCTGGATGCGTGACGCGGGCTGGGATGCCGTGGCCTACCGCAACCTGTCGTTCGGCATCGTCGCTCTGCATCGCGGCATCCGTCCCGCGTGATGCGCGCGACGCGACCGACCGCCGCACGTCCGACCTCGCTCCGCCGAAGCCTGTCAACCGTCGAGATAGCCGAGGGACGGCGCGAGCGCGCCAGGATAGGCTGAAACCGTGACCCCGAGACTGCCCGCGGCCAGCACTCGCCTGTCGGGCAAGCTGGGCCTGAGTGACCGCATCTTCGCCGGCCTGCGATCGCGCACCCTGCTGTCGACCGTTGAGGCGGGTCTCGCGCGCGTCGAGGGAACGCTCGAAGAAGAGGTGCGCAGCGCCGATCGCCTCGCCGACGTCACCGCCCGGTACCTGTACGAGGCCGGCGGCAAGCGAGTCCGGCCGATGCTCGCGATCCTCACGGCGCAGCTCGGGCGCGGAACGACGCCCGAGGTCATCGAGGTCGCCACCGCTCTCGAGCTGACGCACCTCGGCTCGCTGTACCACGACGACGTCATGGACGGTGCCGACAAGCGCCGCGGGGTGCCGAGCGCCCAGACGGTGTGGGGCAACAACATCGCGATCCTCACCGGTGACCTGCTCTTCTCGCGCGCGAGCCAGCTCATGGCCCGTCGGGGCGAGCGGGCGATCCAGCTGCAAGCCGACACCTTCGAGCGCCTCGTGCTCGGCCAGATGCATGAGACCGTGGGCCCTGCGGAGGGCGACGAGCCCGTCGACTTCTACCTGAAGGTCCTCGCCGACAAGACCGGTTCGCTCATCGCCGCGGCCGCGCAGTGCGGTGTCATCTACTCCGGTGCCCCCGAGGAGTTCGAGGAGCCCATGGTGGTCTTCGGCGAGAAGGCGGGCGTCGCCTTCCAGCTTCTCGACGACGTCATCGACCTGTCGCCCGATCCGTCCGAGACCGGGAAGGTGCCCGGCACCGACCTGCGCGCGGGTGTACCGACGATGCCGTACCTGCTGCTCGGGCATCGCTCCGACGAGGCATCCATGGATCTTCGTGCCCGCATCGACGAGGGCCAAGAGCGCATCGCCGCGGGAGCCGACCCGTCGGTGCTCGACGGCCCGCTCGCCGAACTGCGCGATCACGAAACGACGAGTGAGACCCTCGCTCTCGCTCACCAGTGGTCGCAAGAGGCGATCGACGCCCTCGCGCCGCTGCCCGACGGTGCCGTGCGCGAGGCGCTGACGCGCTTCGCCCGCGCGGTCGCCGATCGCTCGGCCTGACTTTTCCACCACCCCCCGATCCCGATCGAGAGGACCCCATGACGAAGCTGCGCCTCGCCATCGTCGGAGCCGGCCCCGCCGGCATCTACGCCGCCGACATCCTGCTGAAAGCCGAGCGTCAGTTCGACGTCTCGATCGACCTGTTCGAGCAGCTTCCGGCTCCCTACGGTCTGGTCCGTTACGGCGTGGCCCCCGACCACCCGCGCATCAAGGGCGTCATCACGGCGCTGCGCGAGGTGCTCGACCGCGGCGACATCCGCATCTTCGGCAACGTCCGCTTCGGCGAGGACATCACGCTCGACGACCTCAAGCAGCACTACAACGCGGTGATCTTCTCGACCGGCGCGATCCGCGACGCCGACCTGGACATCCCGGGCATCGACGCGCACGGCTCGTACGGCGCGGCCGACTTCGTCAGCTGGTTCGACGGTCACCCCGACGTGCCGCGCGAGTGGCCGCTCGAGGCCGAGTCGGTCGCCGTCATCGGCAACGGCAACGTCGCCCTCGACATCACGCGCATGCTCGCCAAGCACGCCGACGACCTGCTGCCCACCGAGGTTCCCGACAACGTATACCAGGGGTTGAAGGCCTCGCCCGTCACCGACGTCCACGTCTTCGGGCGCCGCGGTCCCGCGCAGGTGAAGTTCACCCCGCTCGAGCTCCGTGAGCTGGGCGAGCTGCGCGACGTCGACATGGTCGTCTACGACGAGGACTTCGACTACGACGAGGCCTCGCTCGCCGCGATCCAGACGAACAAGCAGGTCAAGGTCATCGACCGTGTGCTGCAGGAGTGGCGTACCCGTCCGGGCGTGAACAACGCCGGGGGAGAGGCATCCCGTCGCCTGCACCTGCACTTCTGGGCCAAGCCCGTCGAGGTCGTGAAGGATGCCGAGGGCCGCGTCGCCGCGTTCCGATACGAGCGCACGAAGCCCGACGCCGAGGGCGGCGTCGTCGGCACCGGTGAGATCCGCGAGGTGCCGATCCAGGCGATCTACCGCGCGGTCGGCTATTTCGGCTCCCCGCTGAAGGACATCCCGTTCGACGAGCGCCACGGCGTGATCCCCAACCACGAGGGCCAGGTGCTCTCGGCCGAGTCGAACGAGCGCATCCCGGGCGTCTACGCCACGGGATGGATCAAGCGCGGCCCCGTCGGCCTCATCGGACACACCAAGTCGGATGCCATGGAGACCGTGCGCCACGTCATCAACGACCAGGGCGAGTGGTGGCGCCCCGCTCACCCCGAGGAGGAGGCGATCCCCGCCCTGCTCGAGGAGCGCGGCGTCCGGTGGACCGACCTCGACGGCTGGCACCGCCTCGACGAGCACGAGATGGCGTTGGGTGCCCCGCACGAGCGTGCGCGCATCAAGGTCGTGCCCCGCGACGAGATGATCGCGATCTCGCGCGGCGAGTGATCCTCATCGAACCGCCCCGTCTTCGGACGGGGCGGTTCGTCGTTCGCGCGAGTACCACCCCCCGATCGGCGGGGGCAACCCTCATGCTCGGATTCGCCCCGCCTCGTCAGGATGGAAGCCACGACGCCGGGCACGGACGCCCGCACCGAGGCGAGGGGGCCGGATGCGAAACCTGAGACGGATCGTGGCCGGGGCCTCGGCCCTCGCGCTCGCCGGTACGCTCGGCGCCTGCTCCGCGGGCGACGGGGTGCCGACCCTCACCTGGTACATCAACCCCGACGACGGTGGTCAGGCCGAGATCGCGGCATCCTGCACCGAAGCCGCCGACGGCGCGTACCGCATCGAGACCTCGCTTCTGCCGCGAGACGCCGCCTCGCAGCGCGAGCAGCTCGCGCGGCGCCTCGCAGCCAGTGACCGCTCGCTCGACATCATGAGCCTCGACCCTCCGTTCATCCCCGAGCTCGCCGAGCCCGGATTCCTCGCTCCGGTTCCCGACGAGCTGCAAGACACCGACGGGATCGTCGAGGGGGCGGTGCAGTCCGCCAGCTGGAACGGGGAGCTCGTGACGGTGCCGTTCTGGGCCAACACGCAGCTGCTCTGGTACCGCAAGTCGGTCGCCGAAGCCGCCGGTCTCGACATGACGCAGCCGGTCACGTGGGACCAGATCATGCAGGCCGCGGAAGACCAGAACAAGCAGCTCGGGGTGCAGGGCGCGCTCGCCGAGTCGCTCACGGTCTGGATCAACGCCCTCGTCGCCTCGGGTGGTGGCAAAATCCTCGAGGATCCCGAGGCCAAGCCCGACGAGATGCAGCTGGGCCTCGAGTCCGACGCGGGCAAGAAGGCGGCCGAGATCATCGGGCGCATCGGCTCGTCGAACCTCGGCGGCCCGGGGCTGCCGACGGCCGACGAGAACGCGAGCATGAACCTCTTCCAGGGCGACAACGGATCGTTCATGGTCAACTGGCCGTTCGTCTACCCGGCCATGCAGGGCGCGGCACCCGAGGTCGTCGAGGACCTCGGCTGGGCGGTCTACCCCCGAGTGGATGCCGGGACCCCGGCCGCCCCTCCCGTCGGAGGGATCAACCTCGGCGTCGGTGCGTACAGCGAGCACACCGACCTGGCCTGGCAGGCCGTGAAATGCATCGTCAGCCCCGAGAACCAGGCGCAGTACTTCGTCACCAACGGCAACCCGCCCTCGAACCTCGCCGCGTACGACGACGCCGAGGTGAAAGACAAGTTCCCGATGGCCGACACCATCGCGGAGTCGTTGCAGCTCGGCGCGCCGCGACCCCAGACGCCGTACTACAACGAGATCTCGATCGGACTGCAGCGCACGTGGCATCCGCCGAACGCCGTGAACCCCGACACGACGCCGCAGACCTCGACCGACTTCATCCTCGCGGTGCTCAGAGGGGAGCGACTGCTGTGACCGATACGATCACCCGCGCCACGAGGCGCGAGCAGCCGGCGGAGCCCAAGAAGAAGCGGCGCTCCGACCGGGCCCGTGCCGAGGCGCGCCTCGGGTGGATGCTCGCCGGCCCCGCCTTCGGCATCATGCTCCTGGTCACGCTCTACCCGATCGTGCAGGCGCTGTGGGATTCGCTGTTCAGCCTGCGCCTCACCGCGCCCGACGACCGCGAGTTCATCTGGTTCCGCAACTACCAGGTGATCCTCGGCGATCCCGCGTTCTGGCAGTCGATGGGCGTGACACTGTTCATCACGGTCGTCACCGTGCTGCTGGAGCTCATCATCGGCTTCGGCTTCGCCCTCGTCATGCACCGGGCGATCAAGAAGCTCCGCGGTTTCGCCCGCACGGCGATCCTCGTGCCGTACGGCATCATCACGGTCGTCTCGGCGTTCGCGTTCTTCTACGCCTTCGACATCAACTCCGGCGGCTATGTGAACAGCTGGCTGTCGTGGATCCCCGGTTTCGACGAGAACCTCAACTGGTTCGCCTACCAGGGCACCTCGTTGACCGTGATCATCCTCAGCGAGGTGTGGAAGACGACGCCGTTCATCTCGCTGCTGCTGCTCTCGGGTCTCGCGCAGGTGCCGGGAGACCTCGAGGAGGCGGCGAAGGTCGATGGGGCGACCGGCTGGGAGGTGCTGCGCCGCGTCATCCTGCCGAACATGAAGGCCGCGATCATGGTCGCCGTGCTCTTCCGCACGCTCGAGGCGTTCCGCATCTTCGACAACATCTTCATCATGACCGCGGGTGCCAACGACACCGAGGCGCTGTCGCTGCTGGCCTACAACACCTCGATCGGGCGGCTGGAGATCGGCCTCGGCTCGGCGATCTCGGTGCTGCTCTTCCTCAGCGTCCTCATCATCGCGGGCATCTTCATCAAGGGCTTCAAGGTGGACCTTTCCGCAGGGAGGAATGGATGATGCGTGCAATGACCTGGCCCCAGCGGATCATGTGGCTCGTGATCATCGCGGTCGTGCTGGTGTGGTCGCTCTTCCCGGTCTTCTCGATCCTCATGACGTCGTTCAAGACGCAGGCGGGCCTGTTCTCCGGCACGCTGCTGCCCACCGAATGGACGCTCGACAACTACGCCACGATCCTCGCGCCCGGCGGCAGCGCGCAGGACCTCTTCCTCCCGGCGCTGCGCAACTCGATCGGCATCTCGCTCATCGCGACGTTCGTCGCCGTCGTGCTGGCGACGCTGTGCGCGTACGCGATCGCGCGCCTCGACTTCCCGGGCAAGCGCATCATCCTCACCACGGCGCTCGCGGTGTCGGTGTTCCCGATCGTCTCGATCGTGACGCCCCTGTTCAACCTGTGGCGCGTGATCGGTCTCTACGACACGTGGCTCGGCCTGATCATCCCGTACCTGTCGCTCACGCTGCCGATCTCGATCTGGACGCTCGCGGCGTTCTTCCGGCAGATCCCGTGGGAGCTCGAGCAGGCGGCGCAGGTCGACGGGGCGACCCCGTTCGAGGCGTTCCGCAAAACGGTCGTCCCTCTCGCGGCCCCCGGAGTCTTCACCACCGCGATCATCGCGTTCTTCATCGCGTGGAACGACTTCGTCTACGGCATCTCGCTGACGTCGACGGATGCCGCCCGCCCGGTGCCCGCGGCCCTGTCGTTCTTCACCGGGGCCTCGCAGTTCGAAGAACCCACCGGCGCCATATCGGCCGCCGCCATCGTGGTGACGATCCCCATCGTGATCGTCGTCGTCATCTTCCAGCGTCGGATCGTCTCGGGCCTGACCCAGGGCGCGGTCAAGGGTTAAAGGAGCAGCACGTCATGGCATCCATCACTCTGAACAGAATCGTCAAGACCTACGACGACGGTTTCACCGCGGTCAAGGGCGTCGACCTCGACATCGCCGACGGCGAGTTCGTGATCCTCGTCGGCCCCTCGGGGTGCGGCAAGTCGACGCTGCTGCGCATGATCGTGGGGCTCGAGGACATCTCGGACGGCGAGCTCAAGATCGCCGATGAGGTGGTCAACGACAAGGCGCCGAAGGATCGCAACCTCGCGATGGTCTTCCAGAACTACGCGCTGTACCCGCACCTGACCGTGTACGAGAACATCGCGTTCCCGATGCGGCTGAAGTCGAGCGACCTCGACGACAAGGAGATCGACGAGCGCGTGCGCCGCGCCTCGAAGCTGCTCGAGCTCGACGAGCACCTGGAGCGCAAGCCCGCCAACCTCTCGGGCGGTCAGCGCCAGCGCGTCGCCATGGGCCGCGCGATCGTGCGCAACGCGAGCGCGTTCCTGTTCGACGAGCCGCTGTCGAACCTCGACGCGAAGCTGCGCGGCCAGATGCGCACCGAGATCGCGCGCCTGCAGCGCTCGCTCGGCATCACCACCGTCTACGTCACGCACGACCAGACCGAGGCCATGACGCTCGGCGATCGGGTCGCGGTGCTGCGCCGCGGCGAGCTGCAGCAGGTCGCGAGCCCCCGGGGGCTCTACGACCAGCCGGTGAACCTCTTCGTGGCCGGATTCATCGGCTCGCCGCCGATGAACTTCCTCAGCGGAACCGTCGACGGGGACGTGCTGCGCCTCCCGATCGCCGACGTGCCGCTCGACGACCGGCTACGCAAAGCCGTCGAGGGCCGAGACCTCGTCATCGTGGGCGTGCGCCCCGACGCCTTCGAGGACGCCGACTCGACCGAGCGCGATCTCACCGGCGGGGTCACGGCCGAGCTCGACATCGAGATGACCGAGTGGCTCGGCGAGGTGCTCTACGCCTACGTGCCATACGAAACCGACGCGACGGTGAAGGACAAGCTGTCGGAGCTCGACCGCGACCTCGACGGCGAGAGCTTGCGCACCGAGCTCGTCGTCGCCCTGGATGCCATGAGCTCGATCCGCGCCGGGGATGCCGCGCGCCTGTGGTTCTCACCCGACTCACTGCACCTGTTCGACCCGGAGACGGGCGTGAACCTGACGCGCGACGAGGCGAAGGCCGAGAAGCTCGAGGAGGACGCCCGCGCGGCGCGCAAGCGCGCGCTGGAGCGGGCGAAGGAGCGCGCCGCCCGAGAGGACGCGTCGGCGTCGCGCTGACCGGTGGCGGTGCCGCGCTGAGCGGCGGGCCGAACTCCTGAGATTTCGGGGCCCGCGGACTCTCCACGACACTCCCGACGCCGGGAGACGCCGTTCTCTCAGGAGTTTCGCCCGCGTCAGACGGTCGAGCCGACCTGTCCCACCCAGCTGTAGAACGCGACGAACGCGGTCGCGCCACCGAGGGTGACGAGACTGCCGAGAATCCCGGGTGTGATCCGCGGACGCGCAGCCGCGACGGTCGAGAGCACCAGGGCGACGCCGAGCACGAGCTGCGCCACCCAGTAGACCGGGCTCGTCGTCTCGCCGACGACCGTGAGACCGTACACGCCCTCGCCGATGAGGACCGCCGCGACGGGCGCCGCCGCGAACGGCTTCCACGAACCCGGCCCCCAGCGCAGGAGCGAGGCGGACAGGCCGATGACGGGACCGGCGAAGAGTCCGATGATCGTGAAGGTGTCCTGGAACGGTTCGGCGTAGTAATAGCCCCGCCAGCCGGAGACGATCCGGTACCCCTCGATGAGCAGCACGAACGACACGACGCCGAGAGCTGCGGCGAGTGGGGGCCGCGCCCGCGTCAGCCAGACGAGACCGAACGCGAGGATCGTCCAGCCGCCGGCCGAATTGGCGAACGACACGAGAGCCTCGGGGAGGACGCTCTGGCCGACGCTCGTGAGCCCGCCGAGGGCGATCGAGGCGGCGGCGACGGAGAGGGCGGGGACGAGCCAATGGCGGGGGTGCACATTCCCACGCTAGGAATCCGCGGACGCGCGGGCATCAGCCGAGGGAGGGCAGGAAGTCATCCTCGAGACGGATATCGCCGCCGTAGGCTGGGGCGATGGGGGAGTGGCATCCGGACATCCTCGGTGGGGGCTTCGAGCAGCAGACGCTGCCGCTCGGTGACGATGTCGACGGGGAGGTCGTCGCGACCGTCGTGCGGTTGCGGCCTCATCCGGGAGCCCGCTTGTTCGGTGAGTTGCGCGACACCGACGTGCTTTATGTGCACGGATGGTCGGACTACTTCTTCCAGACCGACCTCGCCCGGTTCTTCACCGACCGCGGTGCCCGCTTCTACGCCCTCGACCTCCGCAAGTACGGTCGCAGTCTGCGATCCGACCTCGCGCCCGGATACGTCGCGTCTCTCGACGTGTACGACGCCGACATCGCCGCGGCTCTGGATGCCATGGCCACCGTGCGCGAGGGGCGCCGGCTCGTGCTGTTCGGGCACAGCACCGGCGGTCTGACGCTCACGCTCTGGGCGGCTCGGCACCCCGGGGTCGCCGACGCGCTCATCCTGAACAGTCCCTGGCTCGAACTGCAGCTCGGGCCGCTCGGGAGGCAGGCCCTCGCCCCGCTCGTCAACGCTCGCGCGCGGTTCGACCCCCTCGGCACGCACCCGGTCGTCGACCTCGGCTTCTACACCCGCGCGCAGCGCGATCTCGGGACGCTTCCCGACAGCCCCGAGGGCTGGCGCCCCGCTCAAGGCTTCCCCACCCACCCGGGCTGGTTGGCCGCCATCATCGCGGGGCACGCGCGGGTGGCATCCGGTCTCGATGTCGGCTGTCCGACCCTCGTGCTGCTGTCGGCCCGCTCGACGGTGGCGTTGAGCTGGAGTGACGCGATGCGCGAGACCGACTCGGTACTGGTCGTCGACGACATCGCTCGGGCGGCGACCCGCATCGCCCGTACGGTCACGATCTCCCGCGTCGAGGGGGCCCTCCACGACGTGTTCCTGTCGGCACCCGAGGCGAGGGATGCCGCGTACGCGGCGCTCAGGGACGGGATGCGAGGGCTAGCGTAGAACGCGATCGAAGGAGACCCATGACCCTCACCGCCACCGAGCGCTACCGCGCCGCCCGCGACGAACTCCTCGCGGCCAGGACCGACCCCGACCGCGCGGCGGCGTTCACCTGGCCACGGTTCGAGGGACCCTTCAACTGGGCGATCGACTGGTTCGACCCGATGGCGCGCGGCAACGACACTCCGGCTCTGATCGTCGTCGACGATGACGGCACCCACCACCAGCGCACCTTCGATGAGCTCGCCCGCCGATCGGATCAGGTGGCCGCGTGGTTGGCATCCCGAGGCGTCCGTCGCGGAGACGCGGTGCTGCTCATGCTCGGCAACCAGGTCGAGCTGTGGGAGGCGATGCTCGGCATCATGAAGCTCGGCGGCGTGATCGCGCCGACGACGACCGCTCTCGGCGCCGGCGACCTCGCCGACCGGATCGAGCGGGCCGAGATCCGGCACGTCATCGTCGGAGCCTCGGATGCCGAGAAGTTCGACGACCTGCCCGAGGGTCTCGGCCGCATCGTGGTGGGCGGTCAGCACGCGGGATGGGCCGCGTACGGCGACGCGTTCCTCGCCGAGGCGGAGCCCGCGCGGCATCCGGAGACCGTCGCCGACGACCGCCTGCTGCTCTACTTCACGTCGGGGACCACGTCGAAGCCGAAGCTCGTCGAGCACACGCACGCGTCGTATCCCGTGGGGCACCTCTCGACGATGTACTGGTTGGGTCTCCAACCCGGCGACGTGCACCTCGCCATCAGCTCGCCGGGGTGGGCGAAGCACGCGTGGAGTCTCTTCTTCGCGCCGTGGATCGCCGGGGCCACCGTGCTCGCCCTCAACTACTCGCGCTTCTCGGCCGAGCGTCTGCTCGACGAGCTCGAGCGCGACCGGGTCACGACGTTCTGCGCTCCGCCGACCGTGTGGCGCATGCTGATCCAGGCCGACCTCACCGGGCGGCGAGGGGCGCTGCGCGAGGTCGTCTCGGCAGGCGAGCCGCTCAACCCCGAGGTCATCGCGACCGTGCAGCGCGCGTGGGGCCTTGACATCCGCGACGGCTACGGCCAGACCGAGATGACCGCCGTCGTCGCCAACACCCCGGGTGCGCAGCTCGTCCCCGGGTCGATGGGACGCCCGTTGCCGGGCTGCCCCGTCGTGCTGATCGATCCGGTGACCGGAGAACCGGCCGACGAGGGCGAGATCTGCCTCGACCTGTCGGTGCGGCCGCTCAACCTCATGACGGGCTATGTCGGCGACCCGGAACGCAACGACGAGTCCACCGCGAACGGTCTGTTCCACACGGGCGACGTGGCGCGCCGCGACGACCTCGGCACGATCACGTACATCGGCCGCACCGACGACGTGTTCAAGTCTTCGGACTACAAGATCAGCCCCTTCGAGCTCGAGAGCGTGCTCATCGAGCACCCCGCCGTGGTCGAGGCGGCCGTCGTTCCCGCCCCCGACGACCTGCGTCTCGCGGTGCCCAAGGCCTATGTCGTGCTCGCCGCGGGCTTCGAGGCCGGCGAAGAGGTCGCGATCGACATCCTCCGCTACGCCCGCGAGAAGCTCGCCCCGTTCCAGCGGCTGCGCCGCGTCGAGTTCCTCGAACTGCCGAAGACGATCTCGGGCAAGATCCGCCGCGTCGAACTGCGTCAACGCGAGGAGGCCGCGGTGCGCGGGGAGGTCACCCCGGTGGAGTGGCGCGACGACACGCTCCGGGGATGACCCGGCGCGCGTGGACCATCGCGGCGTCGCTCGTCGGCGTCGCCGCGGTCGTCGCCGCGTCCCTCGTGCTCTCGCACGGGGCGACACCGGATGCCATGCCCTCCGCATCCGCGACGGCACCGTCCGCGACTTCCACGCGCACTTCGTCGCCGCGTCCCTCGCCGTCGATGACGCCCACGCCGTCCCCGACACCGTCCCCGTCGACCTCGGGGCTGCTGCGGATCCCGCGCGACGCGAAGGGCAACGCGCGCGTGCTCGTCACGGGTGACTCGCTCGCGGCCGGATTCTTCGCCTCCACCGAGGCGCAGGGCTTCTCGTCCCTCGTCACGGGAGCATTGGGGCGTGTCACGCCGACGACGGTGTCGCGCGCGCATCAAACCCTCTCGACGGTCGCGGGTGTCACCGAGGTCCCGCCCGACCTCGATCTGGCGGTGATCGAGCTGGGGACCAACGATGTCGGCATCCCGACCCCGCTCGCGGATTTCGAAGCGCAGTACGGCGATCTGCTGGGGCGGATCCGGACGTCGTCGCCGGACGCTGCCCTCGTCTGCCTCGGCACCTGGACCGCCGACGGTGCGGCCTACGACGAGACGATCGCGCGTGTCTGCGCGGCGAACGCCGGGCGATACGTCTCGCTCGCGGGTCTGTTCGCCCTGCCCGAGCTGCACGGGCCGGACGGCCGGGACACCTTCGCCGGACCGGGGGACGACTTCCACCCCAACGACGCGGGACACCGAGCGATCGCCGACGCCGTTCTCGCGGTCCTCGCGCGCTGATGGTTGCGCACGGCGCCTCCGGTGCCGAGAATCGCGTGGTGAGCGAGATCCTGGATGCCGGTCCCTTCTTCCACGGAACGAAAGCCGCCCTGCGGGTCGGTGACCTGCTGACCCCGGGCTTCCGATCGAACTATCGGCCCGAGATCGTGATGAATCACGTGTACTTCACCTCGCGTCTCGACGGGGCGGGGCTGGCCGCCGAGATCATTCCGGGGGACGGACCCCCGCGCGTGTACGAGGTCGAGCCGACGGGAGAGTTCGAGGACGACCCGAACGTCACCGACAAGAAGTTTCCCGGCAACCCGACGCGGTCGTTCCGCAGCGCCGCACCGTTGCGGATCGTCGCCGAGCGCGACGACTGGACCCGCTTGACCCCCGAGGCTCTCGAGACGTGGCGGCGACGCCTGACCGAGATGCGCGACGAGAGAGCCGAGATCATCAACTGACCGCCCGGTTCACACCGGCTCGGTCGTGCGGATCAGTCCGCAGTTCACACACGACCACGCGACGAGGAAGCGTTCGTCGTCGAGGATCTCGAACGACAGCGGATCTCCGCACGTGGGGCACCGGCGCGGATCGGGAGTGCGCTGACGCATGACACTCAGGCTGCGCGCGGTGTCGCACGAGTGGGTCGATAGGCTCGGGGGATGCCGGACGCCCCTCGCCCCTCCGACGCGCGGACGCTCCACATCGTGGCGCTGGTGCTGGCGGTTCTGTCGGTCGTGGCGTTCTTCACGCTGACCGGCGGGGTGATCGACTATCTGATCATGATCGCGTGCGCGGGAGCGGCGGTGTTCTTCGCCATCAGGGGAGTGCTCCGCCCCGGGACGCTCCGGTGGGTCGTGCTCGCCGCCGGGATCGTGTCGACGCTCATACTCGTGACGTCGCTCGGTCTGCTCGTCATCCGCGTGACGCGGGTGCTGACGTCCGACGCCCCGTTCTAACGGGCGTAGTTGACGTGGATGACGCCGCTCTCGGCGACCTCCGACGTCACGGCGTAGCGCTGGTCGAGGCCGCGCAGGCCGTCCCACAGGCGGTCTCCCTGTCCGAGGATCACCGGGCGGACGGCGACGTGCAGGCGGTCGACGAGATCGGCCTCGAGCGCGGACCGAACGGTGGACAGCCCGCCGCCGATCCGGACATCCGCATCACCGGCGAGTTCGCGAGCCCGGGCCACGGCATCCGTGATGTCGTCTGACGTGAACTCGAACCGCGTCCCGTTGTCGAACGTGATCGGTGCGCGCTCCCGGTGGGTCAGAACGAGGACGGGAACGCGGAACGGCGGCTCGTCTCCCCACCAGCCACGCCAGTCGGGATCGTCGGGGAACGAGTGGAGTCCGAACATCGCCGCGCCCATCACCTCAGCGCCGATGCCCTCGAAGTACGCCGCGGCGTAGCGGTCGTCGACCCCGGTGGTGCCGGCGCCCGAGGTGTCGCCGAAGACGCGGGCGCGGAACGTCCGCGTCGCCATGTAGTCCTCGACGAGCCGGCCCCAGTCCTCGCCCATCGGATTCTCGGGCGTCGGGTCGGCGGGCGCCGCGACTCCGTCGAGCGAGATGTTCAGATCGACGCGGACGGCCATGGCATCCCCTTTGCGGAACCGGTCAGTGGTGATGCGTGAATCGTACGCCGGTGGCCCTATCCCGCCGAAAGGGGGACAGACATCGGCCATGCTCCGCCGTACGGTGGATCCCTTACTCGCTTCGACGACGCAGCGCTCCCCGCACGATCTGACCGTTCAGGAGCACCGATGTCTCGCCCACGCACTGTCACCCACGCGTACCGAATGCCGGGCGGGTGGGAGAAGATCGATCGGCAGGCTCTCACCGCCGACCACGCGGAGGCGCTTCGCGGCGAGGGTTTCACTCTCGTCCGCGCTCGCCGCGGCTGGTCCGATACGCGGGAGATCTCGCTCAGCCTCTTCCTGGCGAAGCACGGCTAGATCGAGCGGCTCCGGGTCCCCGCGCGAGTCCCCGAATCGGGCCGTACTCGTCGGCGGCGAGCTGACGGCTTCTGGTGGCCGACTGGTCGGACCCGCTGCGCATGCTGCACCGCGTCCAACTACCATGGAGGCATGACCCCGCGAGACAGGCCGACTCTCGCCGATATGACGTCGTGGGTTCATCACTACGACGAGCACATCGCTGCCACGCCGGCTCGAGTGGTCGCGCACGGCGATCCTACGCAGGAGGGCCCGGGGATCGTTCTTGTCTATCTGAAGTACGCGCCCGCAGCCGTTTACCTCCAACTCAACGCGAACGGCAAGTGGGCGGCCACCCTCACCGAGCGCACCGACGAGCTGACGGGCACGTCGCTCGATCTCATCGGTCTCGGAGAGGAAGTCACGGCCGCGGGGCGGCTGTGCGCGTACCTGCAGGAACGCACGGACGCACTCGTCTGAGCTCGCTGCTCGGCACATTCATCTGCCGACCTCGCTGCTCGCGGGCACGAGATGCGACGTGGCATCCGCCGCGGCTGCAGTCGTCGTTCACGCTGAACACGTACGCCCACCTGTGGCCGTCCGCGGAGGGAACAACGCGAGCGGCGACCGCGGACCTCATGGTCTCCATCGCCGCTCTTGCGGACTGTCCGCGGGCTCCGGGCGAAAAGCCCGGGTCAGCGCGACTTCTTACCGGTAGTTCGTGAACTGCAGATCCACGTCGAGGTCGGCGGCCTTCAGCAGACGCTGAACCTCTTGCAGGTCGTCGCGCGACTTCGACTGGACGCGCAGTTCGTCGCCCTGGATCTGCGACTTCACGCCCTTGGGGCCCTCGTCGCGGATGATCTTGCCGATCTTCTTCGCGATCTCCTGCGAGATGCCTTCCTTGAGCGTGGAGGTGATGCGGTATTCCTTGCCGCTCTGCACCGGCTCGCCGCTCTCGAGGCTCTTCAGCGAGATGCCGCGCTTGATGAGCTTGGTCTGGAAGACATCGAGCACCGCGTTCGCGCGCTCTTCGGAGTTCGCTTTGATGACGATCGACTCGCCGCTCCAGGCGATCGACGCGTCGGTGCCTTTGAAGTCGTACCGCTGCTCAACTTCTTTGTGAGCCTGGTTCAGGGCGTTGTCGGCTTCCTGTCGATCGATTTTCGAGACGATGTCGAATGAGCTGTCGCTTGCCATCCCACCAGTTTACAACCGCGGAAAATCAGGCCTCGGGGACTTGTGCCCGACGACGATGAGAGCCACGCATACCCGAGGGCACCCCGGATCGCGGATACTGCGCCTGCTACAGCGGCAGCCCCTGCGACTGCCCCGGCGGCTAGGGCGCGTGCGGCGCTGCGTGTCCGACCGCGTCCTGCGTGTCCGGCCAGCCGGGCTTCGGGGAGCGGTCGTCGTCGCGCCCGAGCGCGCCGGTCCAGGATGCCGACTGCCCGCCGTCGCGTCCGCGTACCTGCCCCGGTTGCACGCCCGTGTAGCGGAAGCCGCTCTTCTGGGCCACGCGCATCGACGCGACGTTGCCGAGGACGCACTCCCAGAGCACCTCGTCGATGGCCGTGCGCGCGAAGGTGGCGTCGATGACGGCGTCGAGGGCCTCGGGCATCAGGCCGCGACCACGGTGCTCGGCCCCGAGCCAGTAGCCGACCATGCCCCACGGGACGCGGACGCCGATCACGCCGCGCAGGGGGCCGGCATCCGAATCCCGGATCGCCCAGGTCCACTCACGGTCCTCGGCCCAGCCGTCGGCGACGTACCCCTCGATGAATCCGACCGCGTCGTCGCGGGTGTACGGCCACGGGGTGGTCATGTAGTGCTCGAAGACCGGGTCGGCGCAGTACCGGGCGATGTCGTCGACATCGGCGAGCGTGGGCTGATTCAGGACCAGGCGTGCGGTGCGCAGCGAGAACGGCGTCATCGCCGCAGCCTACCGATGCGCTCGTAAACTCGGATGCCATGCGAGCACTCACCGAGAACGAGGTCCGGGACGCGTTCATCAACGCCACCCCCGACGAACTGCGTGTCATCGCGATGCCCCACGATTTCGTGCTGACGGATTGGGATCACCTCGACTTCTTCGCGTGGCGCGACCCGAGAACCCGTGGGCGCGGATACGTCATCGCTGAGCGCGACGGCGAGCCCACCGGTGTGGTGCTGCGCGCCGCCGAGGGGCAGTCGCGCGCGCGGTCGGCGATGTGCAATCTCTGCCACACGATGCAGCCGGGGGATCAGGTGTCGCTGTTCACCGCCCGCAAGGCCGGGGCGGCGGGGGAGCAGGGCGACACGGTCGGCACGTACATGTGCGTCGACCTCTCGTGCCACGAGACCGTCCGCCTCGCCGCGCCCCTCGCCCCGAGCGAGATCCGCGCCAGCGTGGATCGCAGGATCGACGGAACGAAGCGGCGGACCGAGGAGTTCGTCGATCGCGTGCGCGAGGTCGCCGACATCGCACGGTAGGCACCCGGCATGGGATGCCCAGGGTGGTTGGAGGCATCCCTTCCGGGATAGTAGAGTGGTCTATCGCGCCTCCGGTCGACTGCCAAAGCCGGGCGGGTGCGCACTTGGCGAGTTACCCAAGCGGCCAAAGGGATCTGACTGTAAATCAGACTGCATTGCATTCGGGGGTTCGAATCCCTCACTCGCCACCAGCGTGACGTCCCGCGACATGAGGTTTATGTCGCGGGACGTTCTGGTTTCCGAATCTTCGCGTCAAAGCTGAGCGACCGCGTTCTCGATGCGGCTTTCCATGACCGCGATGCTGTTCTGTTCTCAGTGCCTCAGCGACGCGAGAGCCTCGGCACGCGGCAGGGGCACGTCCTCGGTCACCGCGTCGTACCGCCGGATGCGACCCGCTCGGTCGAAGGCCGACCAGCCGGGGTCGCCCGTCTTCGCGAAGCGGACCCAGTCGGCGTGCATGTGATCGGCGAGCTCTCGCGGCGCATCCGTGCCCGTCATGCGCTGTGCCGCGGGGTCGTCGAGCGCGTCGAAGGCGAACGCGATGTCGAGCGCGTGCGCCGCGCCCAGCTCGGGGAGGGGGCTCGGCCACGCGAATTCGTACACGAAGGTCGGCGCCGTCCGCGCTGTCGCGATCTCCACCGCGGGTGCCCGCAGGAGGTGATCGGTGAGGATCTGGCCGATGACCTCCCCGTCGCTCGCGTGCGGAAAGGCGCGTCGGTACGCGCCCCAGGTTCCGCGCGGGAGGCGTTTCGCCATCGCGAGGAGCGCGTACGCGCGACCGTTCAGTCGCGCGAGCGCGTCGGCGGAGAGGAACAGGCGGTACTCGTCGGTCGTCGTGCCGATGACCACGGGCACCTCCGCCGTGCGGAGCGCGCGCCGCGGCGACGTGGGGAGCGAGGCGGGATCGACGCTGGCGGCGAATCCCGGAGCCCCGCGGAGGAACGTTCCCCCCGCGACCAGCCGATCGCGCGTCTCGACCAGCCGCTCCGGTGAGACCTCCCGCAGAGCGGCGGCGGTTGGCGGGATGCCGAGGGCTCGGGCGATATCGCGCGTCGGACGGGCGGCGCGCCGAGGCGTCTCCGCGTCGAGAGGCCCCGACTGGATGATCGCTCCGGCGATCAGGGGGCGGAGGTCGTCGCGAGCGAGGAGTGCCGCGACCATCGCCCCGCCGGCGGACTCGCCGAAGATGGTGATGCGAGACGGGTCCCCGCCGAAGCGGTGGGCGTTGCGATGGGTCCATCGGAGGGCCTCGGCGGCATCGGCGACGCCGAGGTTGCGCGGCGCGTCGGGTAGCACCGAGAAGCCCTCGGCCCCGAGTCGGTAGTTCGCCGAGACGAAGACGACGCCGTCGCGCGCGAACGGGAAACCGTCGTAGGTGCTCAGCGCGGCGGTTCCGCGCTCGAACGCGCCGCCGTGGAACCACAGCATGACAGCGGCCCCCTGCGCCTCCTCCGGACGCCAGACGTTGACCGTGAGGATGTCGTCTCCCGGAACGATCGTCGAGGCGAGGTAGGTGCCCGCCAACCCCGTGTACGGCGACTGGGGAGACGTGGGCCCGAAGGCGGTCGCGTCGCGCGCGCCGCTCCATGCAGAGGCCGGCACGGGGAGGGCGAACCGGCGTTTCCCGAACGGGGCCTCGGCGTAAGGAATGCCGAGGTAGTGTTCGACGCCGTCGCTCGCCTCTCCGACGACGGTCCCCGACTCGATCTCAGCGATGGGTCTTGGCATCCGGACGTCCTTTCTTCGCGGTGAGCGCCGAGTCCAGAGTCAACAGCACGAGGCTCGCCCACACGAGCGCGAAGCCGATCCATCTCTCGGCGGTCATCGGCTCCCCGAGAACCCACACGCCGATGGCGAACTGGAGGAGCGGTGTGACGAACTGCAGCAGACCGATCACCGTGAGGGGTACGCGCCGCGCGCCGGCGGCGAACAGGAGCAGGGGGACGGCGGTGACCGCCCCCGCGAGAAGCAGAAGCACGGCGTGAGGGAGCCCGGCGTGGCCGAGGGTCAGGCCGCTCGTGGTACCGACGATGATCAACTGGACTACGGCGACGGGGAGGAGCCAGAGGGATTCGAGCGTGAGCCCGCTCACCGCGTCGACGGCCGGGCCGATTGTCGTCTTCACGAGCCCGTAGAGGGCGAACGTGGCAGCGAGGATCAACGCCAGCCACGGGACGCGACCGTAGCCCGCGACGATCACGGCGACGGCGACGCCCGCGATGCCGATCGCGATCCAGGGGAGCACGCGGAGGCGTTCGCGCAGCACGATCACCCCGAGCAGCACCGTCATGAGAGGGCTGATGAAGTACCCCAGGCTCGCCTCGATCACCTGACCTGTCAGCGTCGCGATGACGTACGTCTGCCAGTTCGCGTAGATGAGCACTCCCGCGGCGACGGTGAGGCCGCGAAGGCGGGGTCGGCGAAGCACCTCGACGACCTTCCGCCACGTGCGCGTCATCGTGAGCAGGAGCGCGCAGAACGCGAACGCGAGCGCGATGCGCCACGCGACGAGCTCGAACGGCCCGGTCGGCGCGAGGAGGACGAAGTACAGCGGGAGCAGGCCCCAGAGGATCTCGGCGGCGAGGGCGGAGAGCGCGCCCCGCGTTCGGCCGCTGGGGGCAGGGGAGGAGAGCTGCGTCCCCCGCTGAGCGCGGAGCGTCATGTGGCCGCCTCGTGCGTCTCGTCGGTCCCGAACGCGCGGCGGATGACCGGGCGAGGGAGGATGGGGCCATGCCGCGTCGCCCCCATACCGCCCTCATCCTCGAAGCGAACGCCGAGACCCTTGCCCCGGTCGTCAGCGCGGACGGGCTCAATGCCCGCGGAGCGATGCAGGCCTTCATCACCTGGGCGACGTCGACATCCCGCCGGGAGGAGCTGATCCGGCGAAGCGCCTTCCCCGTTCCCGACGACATGCTCGCGTTCCTCGTCGTCAGCCAGCTCGCCTATCAGGGCTCGGCCCGGCCGACCGAATTGGCCAACGCGACGCGGACCGGGCGCTCGAACCTCAGCAAGGTCCTGCGCCGCCTCGAGGAGGTCGAGTTGGTGGGACGCATGGTCAACCCCGACGACGGGCGCGAGACCAGGGTCGCGCTCACGCCCACCGGCCGCGAGGTGGCAGAACGAATCATCGCCGCGGCGGAGACCGACTACGCCGATGCGACCGCGGAATGGACCGAGGAGGAGCGCGTCGTCTTCAACGACCTCTTCGTTCGCCTGGTCCTCGACCTCGACCGCCGCGTGGGGGGCGAGATCCGACGCTTCTCGGGCGCGCCGTGGAGTGTGTCGCCCCGACCGTGGGATCCGCGTTCGTAGGGCGATCGTCACGAGGCTCCCTTCCTCCGAGGTCCCTCTGGCAGAGGGTTGATTGTCCTGGCGACAATTACGATAGCCTCTTCACGCTCCGGACGCTGCACTGCGTCCGTGGCATCCCCGCGTCTCCTCGGGCGCGTGAGGGTCATCGCATCCGGCAGTCGCCAGAAAGGAATTCACTGTGACCACTTCCCCCTCCCCGACCACGCGCGTTTCGCAGCCCGCCCCGTCGGGAGATTTCCCCGGGCGAACTCTGGGGATCGTCGGCTTGATCGTGTCGTTCTTCGCGAGTCTCGTCGGCCTGATCATCTCGATCGTCGCCTTGAAGCAGTCGAAGGACGCCGGCTACAAGAACACTCCCGCTCTCGCGGGCATCATCGTCGGCTCCGTGACGCTCGTCCTGGCGGTCATCTTCTTCGCCACGTCGCTCGCTGCCCTTTCCGTGGGGTCGACCGGCTACTGACGTGGCGGCGTCCTCGCCGGCACGGCGCGATGGCGGGCAGGGGGGCGGCGAGTGCGATGTTCCGTGTCGGCGAGGGCGCGCGACATCGCGCGTGACGGGCTGTGGATCGATGGGGGCGTCGGTCGTGCCGGTGCCGATCGCGGGGCGAGGCCCGGCCGGCTCAGCGCGCCTGTTCGAGGAGAATGCGGGACTTCGACTCGAGGAAGCACAGGAGCGAGCCGAGCACGGTCACCTCGTGCCCGAGGTTGACGAGGTCGGCGGCTCCGAGCTCGATCACCGCCTCGCGCGGCTCCATCGTGACCTTCCACGTGCCCTCGCCGCCCGTGACCGGCTGCAGGTAGCTGATGGTGTTGGCGCGGCTGAGGTCGACGACGATCAGTCCCGCGTCGGGGTCCTGGTCGTCGTCCTGCTCGAGGACGCGGATCTCGCTGCCGGTCAGATAGCCGCGCGCGAGGAACTCCGCGAGCCACTCATCGAGTGTCTCTTTGTCGAGCAGTTTCCGGACCGGCACGGGCGTCTCATTTCTCGCGAGAGAACGAGAAGACCCGTTCCCACCGTCATTATGACGGTCGGAACGGGTCTCGCGTGCGGTGTGCTATCAGGCGGCGCGGACCGGCCGCGTCGAGGGTCTCGCCGGCGAGGCCGACGCGGAGGTTCGCGCCGGCATGCGGGAGGCCTCTTCGGCTGCTTCCCACGTGCGCACGTCGACGTTGAGGCCTGTCGCGGAGTTGGACTGGTCGGCGAGAGCGCGCAGGTAGTCGCCGCTGAGTTGCTCGGGCTCGGGGGAGTCGAAGACGAAGCGAAGCGGGATCGACGGCTGGAGCCAGATCGTCGAGCGGCCGGTCTCGTCGTCGGCTCCCGACCACGTGAGGGTGAAGGACTCTCCGCGTCGGAGCTTGGTGGCCGTGATGACCTTGATGTAACCGAGCAGGCGGTCCGGCAGGGTGACGGGCGCAGTGTCGGATCCGTAGTAGAGCTTTGCCATGGCGATCTCCTTCTCTGGGTCGTTGGGCGGGGCTAACTGCTAACTTAGCAGGTAATTCACGAATTTAAATAAATTCATGAAACGTTCAGCGATCTGGCTATGCTCGAAGAGAGGCCAGCCGGGGCCGCAAGGGAGATCGACCATGTCCGATGCGTCATCCGCCCTCATCGAAGCCCTCGCCGAGTACGTGGAAGCGGGGCAAGATGCCCTGGTGGCGGCCCGGAAATCACTGAGCGTCAGCGAGCTCGAGGCGCGTGCGATCCGCAGTATCGGCGCTCATCCCGGCATCCGTCCGTCCCTGCTCCGAGAACACCTGGATGTCACCTCGGCCGGTGTCACCACGCTGGTGGATCGGCTGGTCGGCCGGGGTGTGCTGCGCCGCGAGCTCGACGTCGAGGACCGTCGGGTGAATCACATCTTCCTCGAAGTCGATCTGGATGCCGAGCCGTGGTCGGCGCTCGGGCGTTTCGACACCGAGGTGCACGCCGCCATCCGCGCGGAGTCGTCCGAGGCGTTCCACGGCTTCGCCGACCTGCTCCGCCGCGTCACCGCGCGGGCGCAGGCGCGGATCTGACGCGACCGCCCTCGAGGCGGACGAGGTGTGTTGCGCAGGCGATGAGCGCCTCGTCGTGGCTCACGCAGACCACGCTCGTCCCGCGTCGCGTCTCGTCCGTGATCGCTGTGCGAATGAGTGCGCCGCTGTGGGTGTCGAGTCCCGTGGTCGGCTCGTCGAGGAGGAGAAGATCGGCGCCGGACGCGAGCCCCTGCGCGAGCAGCGCTCGTTGCCGTTGACCGCCCGAGAGGGAGGAGAAGGGATGTCGGGCGAGCGGCGTGATGTCGAGTCGCGCCATCGCGTCGTCGACGGCCTGTCGTCTCGCGGGTGATGACGGCCGGCGGGGGGAGGGTGCTCCCCATGTACCCACGGCGACCATCTCCCGAACGGTGAGTGGCAGGCGGTCCGAGATCGCGGCGCGCTGAGGAACGAAGGCGCGGGTGCGTCCTCGCGGGTCGACCTCGCCCGCGGTCGGCCGTCGCGCGCCGGCGAGCACTTCGAGGAGGGTCGATTTCCCTGCGCCGTTCGGGCCGACGATCGCGGTGAGGGCTCCCGCGGCGATGTCGAGATCGACGTCGTCGACGGCGCGAACGCCGGAGAACTCGACACGGATGCCGCGGAGCGACGCGGAGAGGGGGGTCATGGCATCCATCCTATGAGTTTGAGAATCGTTCTCATCAACGCTACGGTCGTGCCTCGTGTCCTTCCTCACCGATCCGTTCTCGTTCGAGTTCGTGCAGCGCGCGTTCTGGGGCGGCTCGCTCGTGGCGATTCTGTGCGGCATCGCCGGGACCTGGGTGATCGTGCGCGGGATGGCCTTCCTCGGTGAGGCTCTCGCGCACGGGATGCTGCCCGGCGTCGCCCTCGCGACCGTGCTGGGGGTGCCCGTCCTCTTCGGCGCCGCCGCGAGCGCGGTGGTGATGAGCCTCGGCATCGGGGCGCTGCAGCGCCGCGGACGCCTGTCGTACGACACGAGCATCGGTCTGCTGTTCGTCGGCATGCTCGCGCTCGGCGTGATCGTCATCTCGCACGCCGGGAGCTTCGCGACGGATGCCACCGCCATCCTCTTCGGCGACATCCTCGCCATCGGGGTCGACGACCTCGTCGTGCTCGCGGTCGCCGTCGCGCTCGGGGTGGTGACGGCGGTCGCCGCGCATCGCCACCTCGTCGCGCTCGCCGTCGACGAGCGGGTCGCGCGCGTGCTCGGTCTGCGTCCCCGGCTCGCGCAGACCGCGCTCATCGGGCTCGTCACGCTCGCGGTCGTCGCCTCGTATCAAGCGGTGGGGTCGCTCCTGGTCGTCGGTCTGCTCGTCGCTCCCGCGGTCGCCGCTCGTCCGTGGACCCACCGCATCCCGACCACGATGGCGCTCGCCGCGGTGATCGGCGTCGCCGCGGTCTTCGTGGGACTGGTGGTCTCGTGGCACGCCGCCACCGCGGCCGGCGCGACCATCGCCGCCACCGCCATCGCCGCCGCCGGGGTCTCCGGCGCGCTGCGCTCCGTCCTCTCGCCGCTCCGGCGCCGGGTCGTCTCGGCCGTTCCTGTTCCCGTCTGACGCAGAAAGCCCCCATGCTCCACCGCTCTTCCCCCCGTTCGTTCCTTCCCACCGCCCTCCTGCTCTTCGCGCTCACCGGTTGCGCGGCCCCGACGGCTCCCGCGTCAGAGCCCTCGCGCGACACCCACGGCGACATCGACGGCGCAGCGGAGCTCGCCGAGCCGGCGCTCGGCCTCACCTCGATCGACGGGGACGGGCGCGTGTCGCACCTCGATCTGCTCGACGAGACGACGGCCGATCTCGGCACCGTCCGCGCTCCCGTCGCGACGCACTCCGACGGGCGCTATCTCTTCTCGGCCGACGACGCCGGGGTCTCGATCGTCGACAGCGGCGTCTGGACCTGGGATCACGTCGACCACTTCCACTACTACCGCGCCGAGGCGCGGATCCTCGGCGATGTCGCGGGGGAGGGAGTCGCGACCGTCGCCACCTCGAACTCCTCGACGACCGGCGGAACGGGTCTGTTCTTCCCCGGGTCGGGGGAGGCCGTGCTCCTCGACACCGAAGCGCTGTCGAAGGGCGAGATCGCCGAGACGTTCCGGTTGACCGTCGACCCCGGACCCGGACTGGTCGTGCCCGCCGGGTCGTTCGCCGCGGTGGCCGCGGGCGACGAGGTCACGCTTCACGCCGCGGACGGCACACGCGTCGGCGATCCGACCGCGTGCCCGAGTCCCGCCGGCACGATCACCACCCGCGTGGGCGCGGTCATCGGATGCCAAGACAGTGCCCTCCTCATCGCGGTCGAAGACGAGCAGCCCGTCGTCGAGCGCATCCCTTACCCCGCGGGGTCGACCGCTCCGCGCGCGACCGCGTTCGCCAACCGCGAGGGCCGACCCACGGTCGCGGGCGTCGCCGAGGGCGCGGGCGTGTGGCTGCTGGACACCCGCGAGCGGACATGGACGCTTCTGCCGACGGCCCAGCCGGTCCTGCAGGCCGTCGCGGTCGACGACAGAGATGCGAACGTGCTCGTGCTCACGGCCGACGGCAGCGTGCGGGTGCTGGACGGGGAGACGGGCGCGGAGCGCGCGGCATCCGTCCCGCTCGTCGCAGCCAGTCTCGCCGCGGGGCTTCCGGTGAACCTGGTCGCCGACCAGCAGCGCGCCTACCTCAACGGCCCGGCCGAGGACCGGCTGTGGGAGATCGACTTCGCCGACGGGGCGCGCGTCGCCCGGGAGTTCGCCCCCGAGCGCTCTCCGCTGTTCTTCGCCGAGACGGGACGCTGACATGAACAAGCTTCTGGCCGCAGCCCTGACCGGCGCGCTGCTCCTGCTGACCGGGTGTGCGGGGAGCGCGGGATCCGATCGTCCGCTCGTCGTCGTGACGACGAACATCCTCGGCGACGTCGTCTCGCATCTCGTCGGCGACGATGTCGACGTCATGACGCTCATGCGTCCCGGCGCCGATCCGCACTCGTTCGAGATCTCGGCGGCGGAGGCCGCGCGCATGCGCTCGGCCGACCTCCTCGTGGCCAACGGCCTGGGGCTCGAGGAGGGGCTCCAGCAGCACCTCGACGCCGCGGCGTCCGAGGGGGTGCGCACTTTCGTCGCGGGCGACGCCGTGCCGGTGTTGCCGTACACCTCGACCGACGCCGGCGGTGCCGACGATCCTCACTTCTGGACCGACCCGGCGCGCATGATTGCGGTCGTCGACGCGCTCACCCCGGTGCTCGCCGACTTCGGGGGCGCCGCCGTCGCCGACCAGGCCGCCGCGTACCGCGCCGACCTCGAGGATCTGGATGCCGAGATGACCGCCGCGTTCGCCGCGATCCCGGCCGAGCGACGCGCCCTCGTCACCAATCACCACGTGTTCGGCTATCTCGCCGACCGCTTCGGCTTCCGCGTGGTGGGGGCGGTGATCCCCGGCGGCACCACCCTGGCCGCGCCGAGCGCGAGCGACCTCGCCGACCTCGTGGCGGCGATCGACGACACCGGCGTTCCCACGATCTTCGCGGAGTCGTCATCGCCCGATCGGCTCGTCCAGGCGCTCGCCGACGAGGCCGATCGCGATGTCGAGGTGATCGAGCTCTTCACCGAGTCGCTCACCGACGTCGACGGGGGCGCCCCCGACTACCTGACCATGATGCGCGTCAACACGGAGCGCATCGCCCGCGGTCTGTCGCCCTGAGCGACGGCCCCTCCCGAAAAGAAAGAGAAATCACATGCGCAGTTCTTCCTTCCGCGCGGGTCCCCTCCGCCGCGCGGGCCTGCTCGCGCTCGCGGTCGGTGCGGCCGTCGGACTCACGGCGTGCGCCGGGGGTGCCGGCTCCGCCGCGCCCGCGTCGAGTGCCCCGGCCGACACCGGTACTCGCGTCGCCCTGTCGTACCCCGGTGGCATCGTCGTGCTCGACGGCGAGAGCCTCGAGACCCTCGCCGACGTCGCCTCCGAGGAGTTCACGCGCCTGAACCCCGCGGGCGACGGCCGCCACGTCATGGTCACCACGAGTGAGGGCTTCCAGGTACTGGATGCCGGGACCTCGGCCACCGAGCCCGAGCTCACCGACCTCGTGTTCCCGGCATCCAAGCCCGGCCACGTCGTGACGCACGGCGGCACGACGGTGCTCTACGCCGACGGCACGAGCGACTCCACGATCTTCGACACCGATGCCCTTCTGGCATCCACGGACGCGCTCCCCGAGGTCGAGACCATCGCGGGTGTCGAGGCGCACCACGGTGTGTCGATCGTGCTCGAGGACGGCTCGTTCGTCACGACCGTCGGCAACGCCAACGGTCGCACGGGCATCGTCGTGAAGGACCCGTCGGGTGCCACCGTCGCCGAGAACGCCACCTGCCCGGGCGTCCACGGCGAGGGGACCGCGAAGGGCGAGGTCGTCGTCTTCGGCTGCGAGAACGGCGCCCTGATCTACGCCGACGGCGAGATCACCAAGGTCGACGCTCCCGACCAGCCCTACGGTCGCATGGGCAACATCTTCGTCACCGACACCAGCTCCCTCGTGCTCGGCGACTACAAGGACGACCGGGATGCCGAGGGCTACCTGCTGCACCGCGTCGCGGTGATCGACACCGACGCCAAGACGCAGAAGGTCGTCGACATGCCGGAGGGTGCCGAGTACACGTTCCGCGACCTGGCGCGGGGTCCGGGAGACCTCGGCTACGTCCTCGCCTCGGACGGTGCGATCCACGTGTTCGATCTCGAGAAGGGCGTCTTCACCGATTCGTTCCCCGTCATCGGCGCGTGGGAGGGTCCCGTCGAGTGGCAGGACGCCCACCCCGCCATCAAGGTCTCGGGCGACATCGCCTACGTGACCGAGCCGGCGAAGAACGCCGTGCACGCGGTCGATCTCACCTCGGGCGAGGTCGTGAAGAGTGCGACGCTCGACGTCACCCCGAATGAGATCGCGCTGACCCGCTGATCCTCACCGACCGCCCCGGTCGTACGCCACCTGCAGTGCCGCGCGCACGGCGCGTACGCCGGGGCGGTCGGCCGTTCCGCGCCGGACGGCCGTGAACACCTCGCGGCGCGGCTCGCCCGGCAGGTCGACCAGCCGCACCGCCGGAGCGTCGCCGGCGAAGACGAGGTCGGGGATCATGCCGACGGCGTGACCGGATGCCACGAGCCGCACGTGCGCGGTCAGGTCGGCCATCTCGAACCGCACGTCGGGCTCGAACCCGGCGGCTCGGCACTGCTGGGTCGCCCACTGCCGGGCGGCGGTGCCCACCGGCTCCATCACCCAGGAGCGGTCGCGCAGGTCGTCGAGCCGCCGCGCGGGATCGTCGCGAGAGACGGCCAGGCGGATGGCATCCCGCCCCAGCAGGCTCCGCTCGATGCCGTCGCGGTGCTCGCGCGTGTGGCCGGGGTACTGCTCGGCGACGGCGAGGTCGAAGCCGCGCGCGGCCACCTCGAACAGGCCCTCCTCGGGAGCCAGCTCGGCGACCTCGATGCGCATCCCCGGCTCGCTCTCGGCGAGGGCGTCGAGGGTGCGGGGGAGCAGACCGTGGGCGGCGGACTGCATGACGGCGACGCGCACGGGCGCGAGGGACGGGCGGAGGCGTTCGAGCTCCGCGCGGGCGGCTTCGTCGGCCGCAAGCATGCGCGCGGCATGGGCGGCGAGGGCCGCGCCCTGCGCGGTGAGGCGGAGGCGGCGGCCGTCGGGCTCGAGCAGCGGGACACCGGCCTCCTTCTCGAGGAGCGAGAGCTGCTGCGAGATCGTCGAGGGGCTGTAGGAGAGGGCCTCGGCGACGGCGGCGAGGGTTCCGCGGATCGACAGTTCGTGCAGCAGGCGGAGACGGCGCAGATCGAACATGGCATCCCTTCGCTTTCATCGAAGATAACCCATCGCTATTGATCGCTTTTCCCGATGAGATGCGGGCTGCACACTGAGGGCATCCGAGGAAGGATCGCCATGTCGCTCACCGACCAGCACGCCCCCGCCACTCCCGCCGCCCTCGTGTCTCCGCACGAGCTCGCCGACGAGGCGATCGCCCTCGTGCGCCGCTGGCTCGCCGAGAGTCGTGAAGAGCCCATCGACGTCTCGGCCGAGCGTCTCGCCGGCGTGCTGCGCGATCCGCACGGCCTCGACTTCACGGTCGGTTTCGTCGACGGTGTCGTGCGCCCCGAGGACGTGCGGGTCGCCGCGCGCAACCTCGCCGCGCTGACGCCGCTCATCCCGGGGTTCCTCCCGCTGCACCTGAAGGCCGCGATCCGTCTCGGTGCTCTCGCTGCGCCGATCCTGCCGCAGGTCGTGGTTCCCGCCGCCCGCCTCGCGCTGCGGTCGATGGTGCGTCACCTGATCGTCGACGCGAGCGATCGCAAGCTCGGCGCGGCCATCACCGCGATCCGCGGCCGGGGCGACGGCATCCGTCTCAATGTGAACCTGCTCGGCGAGGCGATCCTCGGCAAGAAGGAGGCCGCGCGCCGGCTCGCGGGTACCCGCAAGCTCCTCGCTCGCGACGACGTCGACTACGTCTCGATCAAGGTCTCGTCGACCGTCGCCCCGCACACGCCGTGGGCGTTCGACGCCGCCGTCGCCGATGCCGTGTCGGCCCTGCGCCCGCTGTACCGCGTGGCGAAGCAGACCGGCACCTTCCTCAACCTCGACATGGAGGAGTTCAAAGACCTCGACCTCACCCTCGCGGTGTTCGAGACCCTGCTCGGCGAGCCGGAGTTCCACGGTGTCGAGGCCGGCATCGTGCTGCAGGCCTACCTGCCCGATGCCTTCGCCGCGATGATCCGCCTGCAGGAGTGGACCGCCGCGCGGGTGGCATCCGGGGGCGCGCCCATCAAGGTGCGCGTCGTCAAGGGTGCGAACCTGCCCATGGAGCGGGTCGATGCCGACGTGCACGACTGGCCGCTCGCGACCTGGCCGTCGAAGCAGGCGACCGACGCCTCTTACAAGGCGGTGCTCGACTACGCGCTCCGGCCGGAGCACACGAAGAACGTGCGGATCGGCGTCGCGGGACACAACCTGTTCGACGTCGCGCTGGCCTGGCTGCTGGCGGAGCGGCGGGGCGTCGCGGAGGGCATCGAGATCGAGATGCTCCTCGGCATGGCGAGCGCCCAACAGGCGGTGGTTCGTCGGACGGTGGGCTCGATCCTGCTGTACACGCCCGTCGTCCACCCGCAGGAGTTCGACGTCGCGATCGCGTACCTCATCCGACGGCTCGAGGAAGGTGCGTCGAGCGAGAACTTCATGTCGGCGGTGTTCGACCTCGACACGCACGAGGCGCTGTTCGCGCGTGAGCGTGATCGCTTCCTGGCATCCCTCGCCGAGATGCACTCCGGCGTTCCCGCCTCGAACCGCGTGCAGGACCGAACTGCGCCTGCGGTTCCCGCGTCGTCGCACGGGTTCCGCAACACCCCGGACTCCGATGCGGCGATCGCGGCGAACCGGCGGTGGGCCGCGGGAATCGTGGCGCGCATGCGGGACTCCGACCTCGGCCGCGCGACCATCGCCGCCCACACCGTGACCGACGAAGACGCCCTGAACACCCTGATCCAGGATGCCGTGGACGCCGCCGCCGCGTGGCGCGCGCTCGGTCCCGCGGGTCGCGCGGAGATCCTGCACCGCGCCGGCGATGCCCTCGAGGCGCGTCGCGCCGACCTCATCGAGGTCATGGGCGCCGAGTGCGGCAAGGTCATCGAGCAGAGCGACCCCGAGGTGTCGGAGGCGATCGACTTCGCGCACTACTACGCCGAGCAGGCGCGGGCGCTCGGGGCGGTCGACGGAGCACGGTTCACCCCCGTCGGTGTCACCGTCGTGACCCCGCCGTGGAACTTCCCCGTCGCGATCCCCGCAGGCTCCACTCTCGCGGCGCTCGCCGCGGGCTCCGCCGTCGTCATCAAGCCCGCGGCACTCGCCGAGCGCTCCGGTGCCGTCATGGTCGAGGCGCTGTGGGAGGCGGGCGTTCCGCGCGAGGTGCTGAAGCTCGTGCAGGTGTCCGAGAACGATCTGGGCCGGCAACTGCTGACCCACCCCGCCGTGGAGCGCGTCGTGCTGACGGGCGCCTACGAGACGGCCGAGCTGTTCCGCTCCTTCCGCCCCGACCTGCCGCTGCTCGCCGAGACGAGCGGCAAGAACGCCGTGATCGTCACCCCGAGCGCCGACCTCGACCTCGCGGCGAAGGACATCGCGATGTCGGCGTTCGGGCATGCCGGACAGAAGTGCTCCGCGGCATCCCTCGTCGTCCTCGTCGGCTCCGTCGCCCGCTCGCGCCGCTTCCGCGACCAACTCGTCGACGCGGTGACCTCGCTCGAGGTCGGGATGCCGTGGGACGAGGCTTCGCGCGTCGGCCCCCTCATCGAGCCCGCACAGGGCAAGCTGCTCACCGCACTGACGACGCTCGAGCCCGGCCAGCGCTGGGTCGTCGAGCCGCGCCGCCTGGACGACGAGGGTCGGCTGTGGCGTCCCGGCATCCGCGAGGGCGTTCAGCCCGGCAGCGCCTTCCATCGGACGGAGTACTTCGGTCCCGTGCTCGGCATCATGACCGCCGAGACGCTCGACGAGGCGATCGAGATCGTCAACGCGATCGAGTACGGCCTCACCTCCGGTCTGCACGCGCTCGACGCCGCCGAGATCGACACGTGGCTCGCGCGCATCGAGGCGGGCAACGTCTACGTCAACCGCGGCACCACGGGAGCGATCGTGCAGCGCCAGCCCTTCGGCGGCTGGAAGAAGTCGGCGGTGGGTGCGGGAACCAAGGCCGGCGGACCGCACTACCTGTTCGGGTTCGGGTCGTGGGCGGATGCCGAGGGCGGGGCCGCCGCGGGTCCGGACGCACTCGCCGCCCCGGCGCTCGCCGCCGTGCCCGCCGCGGACCGCGCGTGGCTGGCATCCGCTCTCGCGAACGACGCCTCCGCGTGGGCGTCGGAGTTCTCGCTCGCCCGCGATGTGACGGGGCTCGAGTCGGAGCAGAACGTGCTGCGGTACGCGGCGGTGCCGGTGACCGTGCGGGTGGAGGAGGCGTCGGAGACGGCGCTGGTGCGGGTCGTCGCCGCGGGGATTCGCGCCGGTTCCCCCGTCGTCGTGAGCTCCGCGCGAGAGCTGTCGCCCGCGGTGCGCGCGTGGCTCGAGGGAGCGAGCGTCCGCTTCGCCGTCGAGGACGCCGCGGAGTGGGGACGTCGCGCCGCGCGTCTCGCGCGTTCGGGTGGCCGCGTGCGTCTGCTGGGCGGGTCGATCGCCGCGGTCGCGGAAGCCACCGGGGGCTCGCCCTCCGTGGCCGTGTACGCGGGCGAGGTCACCCGCGCCGGGCAGGTCGAGCTGCTGCCGTTCCTGCGGGAGCAGGCCGTGTCGATCACGGCGCACCGCTTCGGAACGCCGCGGCGGTACGCGGTGCCGTCGCTGGTGTCTGCTGGCTGACTTCTCGCGCGCCGTCGGGCATTGCCGCGGGGCCGGAACCCGCCGCGGCTCAGGCCGTGCCCGAGGCCGTCACCCGCGCGGCTGCCCGTTGAACCGAGGGCGGAACCGGCGTCCCTCCCCGCGTCTGAGGGGACGTGACCGGTTCGCCCACGCTCATCCGTAGCGGCAGGGTTCCGGCCCAGACCGCGCGGTCCTCGCCGTCGTCGTCCTCCTCGACCATCGATCCGGCGTTGTCCTTCACGCTGGCCGTGGCGAGCGGAATACGCAGCACCATCGTCGCGGCCAGCTCCCGCGTCGTCATCGGCCGCACCTCGAGGCCGCGCCCCGGCATGAGGTGCTCAGACAGCGTCAGGAGCGCCGCCTCCTTCTCGTCGGCGGGGACCACGGATGCCACCCCGTGCACGACCGCGCACCGGTATCGCATCGAGCTGTCGAAGAGGGAGCGCGCGTACTTCAGACCCAGGAGGTGCGTCACCGTCACGCACACCGGCGCGCCCGCGGCGATCCGGCGGAAGAAGTCGCTCCCGGTCGATCCGTGGATGAGGAGGTCGTCTCCGTCGCGGCCGATGCCTATGGGGAGCGCCACGGGGCGATCGTCGCGCACGATCGCGATGGTGCCGGAGAGGGCACCGTCGATCACGTCGTACAGGGCCGCGCGGTCGGTGACCTGGTGGTGGGCTTCGCGGCGGATGCGGGTCTGAGCGGTGAGAGGGAGGTCGATCATCCTCCGATTCCACCGGGTCGACTGGTCTAGGACATAGGCCAGTTCACACCGTTTCTGATGGACCAGTGACACACTGTCCCGGTGATCTCCCTCGGCATCCTGGATCGACGCTCCATCGTGCCCCTGCACGAGCAAATCGCGCACGGCGTGCGAGCCGCCGTTCTCGAGGGGCGCGTGAGAGGGGGAGAGCCCGTGCCCTCGACGCGTGCCCTCGCCGCCGATCTAGGGGTCGCACGGGGAACCGTCGTGGCGGCGTACGAGATCCTCGCGGGCGAGGGCTACCTCCTCGCTATTCCGGGAGGAGGGACGGTCGTCGCCGATGTCGTCCCCCGTTCCGCCGAGCGACCCGCGTCGACGGTGGCCCCCGCGGCCGCGTCGCATGACGACGTCGTTCTCAGTCCCGGTCGTCCCCGCACCGAGGGGCTCTCCGACGCAGCCTGGCGTTCGGCCTGGCGGCGGGCCGCAGCCCTCGATCCGGCGTCGGATGTCGACGACGTTCAGGGCCTTCGCGCGCTGAGGACCGAGATCGCGCGACACCTCGGGCGCACCCGCGGTCTCGGGGTCGCGGTGGACGACGTCATCGTCACCGCCGGCACGAGCGATGCGATGCTGCTGACCCTGCTCGCGCTCGGATCCGAGCGCGGTCGGGGGCGACTCCGCGTGGGCATCGAGGACCCGGGCTACCCTCGCGTGCGCATGGTCCTTCGGCGTCTCGGTATCGACTCTGTGCCGATCCCCGTGCGCGTGGGATCGGGGCTGGCTCTCGACGCCCTCGCTCAGCACCGCGATCTCGATGCGCTGATCGTGACGCCGAATCACCACTACCCGCTGGGCAGCCGACTGGATGCCGAACAGCGGGCGGTCCTTCTGGCCTGGGCCGCAGAGGAGAACGTGATCGTCGTCGAGGACGACTACGACAGTGAGTTCCCGCACGGGCGGGCACCCCTGCCGCCCTTGGCGCTCCTGGATCCGTCGCGCGTGGTGCTGATCGGCAGCATGTCGAAGGTCCTGGCGCCGGCGCTGCGGTGCGGGTGGGTCGTTGCCTCCGGGGCGGTGGGTGAGCGCATCCGCGCGACACGGGAGGACCTCGATCTCCCGGTCTCTCTCGTGCAGCAGCATGCGCTCGCGCTGTACCTCGCTGAGGGTGCGCTCGCCCGCCATACGGCCCGACGGCGGCGCGACTACCGGCATCGCCGACGGCTGCTGCTCGAGGCGTTCGCGAGCGTGCCGGGGGTCGAACTCGTGGCGACGGACGGTGGACTGCACGCCGTGGTCCTGCTCCCCGGACAGGGACTCGACACGGAGCGCGCGATCGTGGCCGGCATGGCTGAGAGCGGTGTGCGGGTCGAACCGCTGTCACGGTATGCGGCTGGCGTTGCGTCTGCGCCGCTTCCCGCGGGTTTCGTGTTCGGGTACGCCGAGCCGTCGACCGTCGTGTTGATGCAGGCGGTCGGCGCCATGATCGACGTCCTCCGGGCACATGTCGCGGGCGACGAAGGGGAAGAGGAAGGGATAGAGGCGCGCTGACGGCCTGGCAAGACTTCTCGCCTCGCTTCCGGATACGTCTGTTCGAGGTTGTCGCTTCCGGTCAGAACGGCGCGGCGTCCGGCGGGGTCGAGGTCCCTGTCGTGTGGCCCTCGCCCGCTCCGTCGGAATCCGGAAGGAACATGATCCGCGGCGGCGGAGTCTCGGTCACGCGCTGCCCGAGGGGACTGCGGAAGTGGAGCGTGCCGTCAGACTCCTGAGTCACGCTCCACGCCGTCTCGGTCTTGAGGGTGTGGTGCCGCACGCACAGGTGGCACAGGTTCGTGAGCGTGGTCGCGCCGCCGTGCTGTGCTTCGTGATTGTGATCGAGCTGGCACCGGGTCAGCGGTGCACGGCACCCCGGAGCGCGACAGTGCTGGTCGCGCGCAGCGAGGTAGCGGCGCTGGGCGGCGGACGGGCTGTAACGGTCGACCTCGAGCACCGTGCCCGTGACGGGGTCGCACAGGACGCGATCCCACCCCGGAGCGTGGGCAGCGAGGTGCCGTGCCGACTCCGGGTCGATGGGACTTCGCCCGGCGACGGCCGCACCCGCGTCGGTGTGCCCGAGGAGCGTCAGCACGGGCACGGTGATCTGGATCTGAGCGCGAATCGCGCCGAGCCCGCCGGGACACGTCGCCTCGGTCGTCGGGTCGATCGTCGGAGCGGCCGTCAGGAGAAGGTCGGCGCAGAGATCGGCCCCGATCTGCGCGAGCGTCCGCTCGTCAGGGGAAGCGCGAGGGGTGTCCGCCCGTGAAGCGGTCGCGCGATCGGCCGCTGTCGCGGTGTCACCGGGGAGCCTGCCCGTCGCCGAATCAGGGTCGCCATCAGAGCTCGCGTGAGACGGTCCGCCCGTCGCGAGCTCGTCGGTTCCGCCATCTCCAGCCACCGCTCTGCTCGACGCCCGGATCACCGCGGCCTGTCGGCGCAGACGGTCCCGGATGCCATAGGCCACGGTCGCGGGCAGGATGACGCTCAGCTCGGCCATGCCGTCCGCGAGGTCGCGAACGCTCACTCCCCGCGCTCGTGCTGCGCGGGCATGCCGAGTTGTCATCCCCTCCGGCTGAACACTCTCCGCGAGTTCGCGCGCGAAGGCCCGCACGCGCGCCGGGGAGTCTCGTTCCGCGCGGGAGAGAACGACCTCCTCCCACCCTCTTCGCGTCTCGTCGTCGTCGATGACGACCCCTGTCTCGAGCACCGCCTGAACATGCCGGAGCGTGATGCGACCCGATTCGAGCGCATCGACCGTTGAGCTGAATTTCTCGGTCAGCGTGTACGCGTCGTCGAGCTCTCGCTGGACGGTCAGGTCGTGCGACTTCGTCGCCACCGCGATCTCGAGAGCCGCCGAACGGATCGGCATCTCGCGTTCTCGTGACGCGCGGGAGCCTGCCCGTGCGACCTCTGCGAGCGCGATCTGCATGACCTCTGCTCGCCGCCTGATCAGCGTGGCCTGCAGGCGCGCGACATCGGCGGTGACCGCGCGGATCTCGGCGACCAGCGCGCGGAGGCGGTCGCCGTCGTCGGGACTCGGCCCCATGGGAGAGGGGGGAGCGAGGAGATCGGCCATGTCTCCACGATAGAAATTATGTTCGAATGTCTGTGGCGAACTCACCCCGCTGTCGCGGAATCTCACCCGCGTAGGCGTGGGCCGTGGGCATCGCAGTCGAGCCCCGGCCACGCCCCCGTTGCCCACGCCCCACGGACCCGGCCCCGCCTCCTCACCCCGCGAGAATCTCCAACGCCGCCATCGCCGCGTTCTGCCCGCCGATCCCGCTGACCGCGCCGCCGCGCTGCGCGCTCGACCCGCACAGCAGGACGCGCGAGTGAGCGGTCGCGACGCCCCAGCGCGCGGCCGGCGTCGCGGCGGGGGCAGGCAGCCAGGGCCACGACAGTCCGCCGTGGAAGATGTTCCCGCCGACCATGTTGAGCGATTCCTCGAGATCCGCCGTGGTGCGCGCCTCGATGCACAGACGGCCGTCCGGTGCCCGCAGGATGCAGTCCCGCAGCGGTTCGTCGAGCACCGCGTCGAGGGACTGCTGCGCCGCCGCCAACAGGCGCGCGCCGGCAGCCACGGGGTCGTCGCCGTCGATGAGGCGATGCGGCACGTGGAGGCCGAACAGCGTCAGGGTCTGCGCCCCGCTCGCGCGCAGCTCCTCGCCGAGGATCGACGGATCGGTGAGCGAGTGGCAGTAGATCTCGAGCGGCAGCGGGTCGGGCAGCATCCCTCCCGTCGCCGCGACGAAGGCCGAGTCGAGCTGCGTCATGGTCTCGTTGACGTGGAAGGTGCCCGCGAACGCCGCCTCGGGCGAGACGGAGCGATCGCGGAGACGCGGAAGCCGCGACAGCAGCATGTTGACCTTCACCTGTGCCCCCTCCGGCTCGTCGACCGAGGTGGGCGTCCCGCCGGCGGTCAGGAGCCGCGCGAGCACTGCTTCTCCGACACCGCTGAGCACCAGTGAGCCGTAGAACACCTCGGGCCGGTCGGTCACGCCGTGCACTTCGCCGTCGGGCGAGACCGACACGACGTCGATCCCCGTGACGATGTCGGCTCCCGCCTCGCGCGCGACCCGCTCGAGCTCGGCCGTGACGGCGCCCATCCCGCCCACGGGGACGTCCCAGTCGCCGGTCTCGCCGCCGATGACGTGGTAGAGGAAGCAACGGTTCTGATCGAGCGACGAATCGTCCGACGACGCGAAGGTCCCGATGAGCCCGTCGGTCAGCGCGATCCCGCGGACGAGGTCGCTCTCGAACGACGATCGCAGCAGGTCGCCGAGTGGTCGCGAGGTCAGGGCGGACCACAGCTCGTCGTCCCCCAGCCGTTCCCGGACCTCGTCCTCGGTCGGCAGCGGCTCCGTCATGGTCGGGAAGACCGCGCGCGCCAGCGGCGCCAGTCGCTCTCCGAACGCTGCGTACCGCTCGGCCTCGCGGGCGTCGCCGAACGTCCGGGTGAACGAGGCGGCGGTCGCCTCGGCATCCTGTGTGTCGATCAGGATGCCGCGCGACGGATCCGCCGGATCAGGCGTGTACGACGAGTATCGGCGGCGCCGCAGGTCGATCCGCAGGCCGAGGTCGTCGATGATCCTCTGCGGGAGCAGGCTCACCAGGTACGAATACCGCGACAGGCGTGCATCGACCCCCGCCCACGGTCGTTCCGATACGGCGGCGCCGCCCACGGCATCCGCTCGCTCGAGAACCACCACCGATCGCCCTGCCCGGGCGAGGTAGGCCGCGGCCACGAGGGCGTTGTGCCCTCCTCCCACGATGACGACGTCGTACCGGCGAGTTTCCGAAGCGGTCATGCCCCCACGCTAACGACGACGACGGATTCGACCGAGGGGGTGGCGCAGTAGCGTGGATGCCATGACCCTCGCCGCGGAACTGCTCGACATCGCCACCCGCATCGCCCGAGAGGCCGGTGACCTCGCACGTCGCCGCCGAGAAGAAGGAGTGACGGTCGCCGCGACCAAATCGGCCGCTGCCGACATCGTCACCGCCGCCGACCGCGAGGTCGAGGCGTTCGTGCGCGCCGAGCTGGAGCGCGTGCGTCCGGGGGACGGGTTCTTCGGCGAGGAGTCCGCGGCCACGGAGAGCGCCACCGGGGTCACGTGGGTCGTCGACCCGATCGACGGCACCGTCAACTACGCCTATGGCATCCCGGCGTGGGCGGTCAGCATCGCCGCCGTCGAGGGTCCCGCCGATCCGGCCGAGTGGGTCGCGCTCGCCGGGGCGGTCTACAACCCCCTGACCGGCGAGATGTTCCGCGCCTCACGCGGCGGGGGCGCCTGGCTCGGTGACACGCGTCTCGCGGTGACGAACGATGTGGGGGAGGCGGGAGGTCTCGTCGCCACCGGTTTCGGATACGACCCCGCCACGCACGCGCCCACCCTCGCGCAACTCGGCCGCGTCATGCCCATCGCGCGCGACGTGCGACGCATCGGGGCCGCCTCGCTCGACCTCGCCTCGGTCGCCGCCGGACGAATGGATGCCTATTACGAGAAGGGCACCAATCCCTGGGATCACGCGGCGGGGGCGCTCCTCGTCGAGGAGGCGGGCGGGGTGCTCGGCGGTGCTCCCGGAGGCCGTCCGGGCAAGGGAATGGTCATCGCCGCGGGCCCCGCGTTCTTCCCGCGCCTCGAGGAGCTGCTCGACTACGACAGGTGAGATCGGGGCCGTACTCATGGCATTCACAGTCCCGTCGGGTTAGTCTGTTTACCCGATCGTTATTTTCGCGACCCGAACAAGCGGAAATGGCAGAAGCCCCGAAAGCCCGAAGCCGTCGCGCCTGCGACACGACACGAGAGCCATCGCGCGTTGCCGTCAGAAGCCCCAGAGACTGAGCCCGCCCGCACCCGGCGATCCAGTCGACCCACCGCCGTGCCCGCCTCGACCCCGCAGCTCACGCGGGCCGAGATGCGCCGCCGCACAGCTCCCGCCGTCCTGGATGAGTCGACTCCGGATGCCGCCACCCCCAGCGAACCCGCCCCGGTCGATGCCGAGGTGGCCGGCCAGTCGGCCATGGTCGAGCAGGTCGCCGCGGCCGTCGTCGAGACGGTCATCGCGGCGACGATCGAGCCCACGCTCCCTCCCCGCCGCCGGTCGACCCGTGCGGCCGAGGTGACCCCGGTTTCCGAGCAGCGCCCCGCCGAGGCCGGCGTCGAGGTCCTGGCATCCGAGTCCTCCTCCGCCGACGCCGACGCCGATGC
>NZ_LDRU01000061.1 GCF_001476285.1 Microbacterium testaceum
GCGACGCCGCGCGCGCGGCGGAGGACGCCGGTGTCGAGGAGCTGTGGCTCTGGGAAGACTGCTTCCGCTCTTCCGCGTGGGCCGCCGCAGCCGCCGCCCTCGCCGTCACCGATCACCTGCGCATCGGTGTCGGGATCGCGCCTTTCCCCCTCCGCAACGTCGCCGCCTCGGCGATGGAGGTCGCGACGATCGAGCGGATGTTCCCCGGTCGGCTCCTCCCCGGTTTCGGACACGGCGTACAGGACTGGATGCGTCAGATCGGGGCGAAGGCCGCCTCGCCGCTCACGCTCATGCAGGAGCAGCTCCCCGCCCTCCGCTCGTTGCTCGCGGGCGACACGGTCAGCGCCGAGGGGAGATACGTGCGACTGCGCGAGGTCGCCCTCGACTGGCCGCCCGCCGAGGCTCCGCTCGTCTACGCGGCGGCCGAAGGGCCGAAGACCCTGGCTCTCGCCGGTGCCGTCGCCGACGGCGTCATCCTCGACAGTCGGCACACGGTCGACGAGATCGCCGAGGCCGTCGGCGTGGTGCGGGCGGGGAGAGCGGATGCCGGTCGCGACGGCCGCACCGATGTCGTCGCCTACGTGCTCACGGCCTTCGGTCCCGGCGCCCGGGAGCGGGCGGCAGCCGCGGTGGGCGACCGACCTGACGCCGCGGATCGGGTGCTGGCCGGCTCCGTATCCGAGGTCGCCGAGGGCGTCGCTCGATTCCAGGCCGCCGGCGTCGACGATGTCGTGCTGCTTCCGACGGATGACGTCGACCTCGCGGCCTTCTACGCCGCGGTCGGCCAGGTGGCGATCGCCGTTCCGAACGCCGGAGGGGTGTCATGACCCGGGGCGTCGTCTCGCTCGGACTGGCGGGAGCGCTCGGCCCCGAGTCGATCGCCCGTATCGCCCCCGAGGTCGAGAGAGCCGGGTTCCACGCGCTCTGGATCAACGACACCCCCGACGGTGACGCCCTTGCCGCGCTCGCCGCGGCGGCGACGGTGACCGAGCGCCTGCACCTCGCCACCGGCGTCGTGCCTGTCGACCGTCGACCTGGTGATGCGATCGCCGCAGAGGTGGCGTCCCTCGATCTTCCGCTCGACCGGTTGACTCTAGGGATCGGCTCGGGCATCGCGAAAGAGGGCGCTCTGGCACGGGTCGGCGACGCGATCGAGGTGCTGCACGGCGCGGGCATGCCGCGTGTGCTCGTCGGCGCGCTCGGTCCGAAAATGCGCCGCACCGGCGTCGAGCGGGCCGAGGGGGTGCTTCTCAACTGGGTGCCGCCGGTCGAGGCACGCGCGCAGACCGACGCTCTGCACGAGATCTCTCCTGCTGCGCACATCGCGGTCTACGTGCGGACGGCGATCGTTCCCGGCGCGCGGGCCCGCCTCGAGGCCGAGACGGAGCGATACGCGTCGTTCCCGAACTACGCCGCGAATTTCGCGCGGATGGGGGTGGATGCCGCGGACACGACGATCCGCGACGTCACCGAGCTGAGCGACGCGCTCGAGGCGTACACCGCGGCGACCGACGAGGTCGTGCTCCGCGCGATCGTGCCGGAAGATACGGTGGAGGCGTACATCGACTTCGTGCGGCGGACGGCGCCCTCGCCGAGCTGACGGGAAGGGGGGCCACGGCTGACCCGTCTTCGCGGGGCCGACGCGACAGTCGTTTGCGCGGCTCTCCCGCTGGCCTATTCGCGCCTGTCGGCGCGCGAGGGCGGTCGCTGCGGGCCCCGCACCGAGCGCACTCCGGAACACGCCGGGCCGCGCGCTCGCCGCCGGGTTGCTCTCGCTGCCGGGTCGCTCTCGCTACCGAGCCGCGCTCGGTCGATGCGGGACTCCGTGCGGATGTTCGCCGCGCCGCGCGCCGTAGCATGGGCCCATGCGGCGACTTCCGGTGACCCTCGTGACGATCGCGGCCACTGCGGCGCTGCTTTCCGCCTGCACCGGTGCGCCGGCAGCGGGGGACGCTCCCACAGGGAGCGCCGCGGCGGCCTCGGTCGGCCCGCCGCCCGCCACGGAGTCGAACCTCGGTTCGGAGCCGACCCCGGCTCCCGCGTCGACTCCGGACGCCGCCTCGATCGCCCAAGCCGATGCGTGGCTCGGCGCGATCGCGCTGCCCGCGGGGGCGGTGCGCACGGATGACAACACCCGGTTGTACACGTCGTTCGCCGGATGGATCTGCGCGCCGATCGCGGGGCGGCACGGGGAGTGGCTCGTCCCGAACGCCGATGTGGACGGGACGATCGACTGGATTCGCGAGAACCCGCCCGCCGGATTGAAGGCCACGACCGGGGGCGGCTCGTTCGGCGATGCCCCGCCGCCGACCTCCGCGACTGTCGCCTTCACCCCGGAGGACCTCTCCCAGCAGGGCGTCCTCTTCCGGGCGGATCGCAGAGGTTCCAGCGTCGCCGTGCAAGCCGACGTCGTCGCGCTCGGCTCGACCTCCGTGTGCCCGGAGCCCGATCCCGGCACGAGCTTCGGTCTGCCCGGTCAGGGTTGATCCGGCGCGGGTCAGGCTGAGGTGCCGGCCGTCTCCATCCCCACCAGCGCGTCCGCGATGACTCGATCGATCCAGTCCCTGCGGGGAAGCGCGGCGATCTCGTCGCGCGCGAACCATCCCACTTCGAGCAGCTCATCTTGGTCGGCGACGGCCGCGCTCAGCAGCTCGCAGTCGTAGGCGGTGGTCACGTATCCGACCTGATCGCCGTTCGGGTAGGTCACCATCATGGGGTCCCCGCCATACACGCCGACGATCCCGCGGATGCGCACGGCGGCTCCGGTTTCTTCGCCGATCTCGCGGTGCAGGGCCTCGGCCGGCTCTTCGCCGGGTTCCACCGCTCCGCCCATCAGGCTCCACAGCCCGGAGTGTCGGTGGCGGGCCAGGAGGAACCGATCCCGTTCGCGGATCACCGCGGTCACTCCCGGCAGGAGCAGTAGGTCGGTTCCGATGCGCGAGCGGATCGAGGCGACATAGTCCGAGACGGGCATGCGGCGAGTTTAGGCAACGGACCTGGCGGCGAACGGGGCCAACGCCGCAGCGACCAGCCTCTGCCCGCGCTCGGGCGGCATCCGTCCGTCCCCTTCGGCCCCACGCGCCACCGCGATGCCGTCGAGGACCGCGAGAAGCAGGCCCGCGTCGTTGGCGGTGATGTCGGCGGCGGGATAAGCCTCGGACAGCAGCATTTGCACGGCCTCTTCGGTGCGCCGCCACTCCCGCTCGTGCATCGCGCGGACCTCGGGATCGGTGCCCGCGCGCGAGGCGAAGGCGGTCCACACGATCGCGTCCCGCCGGCCCGCTTCACCGAGGGCGGCCAGTTCCTCGCAGAACACGCTCAGGCGCTCGCCCGCCGAGTCGACTCCGGCCAACGCGGCCCCGACGCGATCGTGGAAGTGCGCGGTCACGGCATCCATGGCCCCGATGATCAGCGCCGCCCGTGTGGGGAAGTGATGTTGGACCGCGCCGACGGAGACACCCGCGGCGGCGGCGACCTTGCGGACGCTGAGGTCGTCAGCGCCCCGCGTCGACAGCACGTCGAGGACCGCCTCGGTGATGATCTCCCGGCTGCTGGGCGCGGGGGGAACGCGTGGGTTCACCCTCGTAGGCTACGGTGAAGGCGTGACCAATACGAACGTATTGCCCAGTCCTCATCGTGTCCAGGCCCTCGACGTCGTGCGCGGAGTTGCCATCGTCGGCACGCTCGCGACCAACATCTGGGTGTTTTCGCACCCGTGGGGTCTGCTCGGCATGCTGAGCTCGCCCACGGTTCCGGGGGAGCAGGCAGCCGACGCCCAGTTGGTGCTCATGGCCTTGGCTCAGGGGAAGTTCCTCGCGCTGCTTTCGCTCACCTTCGGGATCGGCCTGGCCCTGCAGCATCGCTCGGCCCATAGCCACCGACGGCGGTGGCCGGGACGCTACCTGTGGCGCGCCGCGCTTCTGTTCGTCGACGGTGTCGTCAACTACGTCCTCATCGCCGAGTTCGACGTCCTGATGGGGTACGCCGTCACGGCTGCGATCGTGTCGTTCCTGCTCCTGACCCGGCCCCGGGCGCAACGGGCGATGATCCTCGTGTTCGGCGGTCTCCACGTCGCCATGATCTCGCTCATCGTGCTGGCGCTTACGGCGATTCCCGGGGCGAACGTCGATGGAGCGCTACCGGACGGTCCAAGTCCGTACGCCACCGAATCGTTCTGGGGTCTCGCTCTTTTCCGCGTGGACAACATCGACGTGTTCCGCGCAGAACCGGTCCTCATCGGCTTCCTGTCGCTCGCGATGTTCCTCGCCGGCGCGGCCCTCTTGCGGGCCGGTGTCTTCACGGCCGACGGCGCAGGGCTGCGTCGCCGACTCATGGTCGCGGGGGCGTGCGCCGCTCCACTCGACCTCGTGCTCGCCCTCACGGCGACGCCCGCGGGACTCCTCCTCGAACGGTACGTTGCGGCACCGGTCGTCGGCCTCGGTCTTCTCGGACTCATCGTCGAGCTCTGTCGGTTCCGTGGAGTGAGCGGGTGGTGGGCCCGCCGCGCGACCGAGATCGGCCGGGTCGCGCTCAGCGCATATCTTCTGCAGAACCTTCTCGGCGGCGCGCTCTTCTACGGATGGGGGTTCGGGCTCGCCGAGAGTCTCGAGCCCTGGCGCGTGCCCGTGACGGTGATCGCCTTCGTCGCGATCACCGTCCTCGTCGCGAGCGCGGCGCACCTCTGGTTGCGTCGCTTCTCGACGGGACCGGTGGAGTGGCTGTGGCGCGCGGCCGCGAACCTGGCCGCGCGCGACCGGCCCTCGACCGCGTCGTGAGTGGAAGACTGACCGGATGCCACGCCCCCGAGGTCTCACCATCCGCTCCGTCGCGCGCGGCGGCCTGGCCATGCTCCTTGTCGGCGCCGGCGTCAGCCACCTGACGTGGGGTCGTCGCGGCTACCGCATCGTCGTGCCCGGCTGGGCGACGAGGATGCTCCACACCGACAAGGACGCCATCGTCGTGGCATCCGGAGCGGCCGAAGTGCTCCTCGGCACCGCGCTCATCGCGCTCCCGCGAGAACGCGGACGGATCGGCGCGGCGATCGCCGCGTTCTTCGTCGCGGTGTTTCCCGGCAACGTGCACCAGTGGCGCACGGGGCGATCGGCACCCGGCCTGAACACCGATCGCGCGCGTTTCGTCCGGCTCTTCCTGCAGGTCCCGCTCGTGGCGTGGGCCTGGTGGGCGACGCGTCGGCGCTGACGTCGCGCCGCGTTCCGCTTTCGCCGCGGGACGCTCCGCGCCCCGCCCCGCCGCCCTCCACGCGCGACGGCGACCGCAGACGATGCGGGATGCTCTAGGCCGCCTCCCCGAGCTCCAGGATGCCGTTCTCGAACGCGGCGCGGGCGAGGATCTTGTAGCCGTGCTCGGGGAAGAAGACCGTCAGTCGGTCGTCCTCGATGCCCATGACCGTGCCGGTCCCGAACTCCGCGTGTTGGACGGTCGAGTCGATGCGGATCCCGCCGTCGTCGTTCGCGTCCGTGGCCTCGACCGGCGCGCCGACGCCGTGATCGCACCGGTCGCAGGAACCGCACGATGCGGGACTCTCGACACCGAAGTACTCCAGCAGAGCACGGCGGCGGCAGTGCGTGGTCTCGGCGTAGCCGCGCATGATCTCGATACGCGAGGCACGGATGCGCTCCTCGGCCTCGTCGCGCTCACGCACGGCGGCGACGGCGTCGCCGGCCGAGACCTTCTTCTGCACGGACACGCCCTCGGCCCCCGACACGGCCAGACCACTCGCGACGAGCTGATTGAGCACGCGACCGATGACCCGAGCGGGGCGACCGCTGCGCTCAGCGACGTCTTTCGTTCGGAGCGGCTTGCGCGAACGGCGCAGCACATCCCAGACCCCCGCGATGTCGGCGCGCTTGGTGTGCCCACCCGCGAAGAACGACCGCAGCGAGAAGTCTTCGGCTCGATAGTGGAGGATCGCCCGCGCGGGCTGACCGTCGCGCGCGGCGCGGCCGATCTCCTGCGCGTACGCGTCCAGCGACTCGGTCACGTCGGCGTGCACGACGAGGCGCACGTCGCTCTTGTCCACGCCCATCCCGAACGCCGAGGTGGCGACGACGACGTCGAGCTCGCCGGCGCTCCACGCGGAATGCACCTCATCACGTCGCTTCTGCGCCATCGCGCCGTGGTAGGCGGCCGCCCGGAGCCCGAGCTCACCCAGCTCGTCCGCGTACAGCTCGGTGCCCTTGCGCGTGGCAACGTAGAGGAGCGCCGGGCCCTCGGCATCCTGAACGTCCGCGAGCACGGCACGGCGTTTGTCGGCGTCGTGCTCGTGGCGGCGGACGGCCATGTGGATCTCGGGGCGGTCCATGCCGCGCACCTCGAGGTGCGGATCGCGCATGCCGAGGCTCGCGACGATGTCATCGCGGACGGGCGCGGATGCCGTCGCCGTCAGCGCCAGGACCGGCGGGTGCCCGAGGGCCTCGACGGCATCCCCGATGCGGGCGTAGTCGGGGCGGAAGTCGTGGCCCCAGGCCGACACGCAGTGCGCTTCGTCGACCACCACCAGCCGCACGTCGGAGCGCGCGAGTCGCTCGAACACCTCGGCGTTGGCGAGCTGCTCCGGCGCGAGGAACGCGTAGACGGCGTCGTCGCCCTCGATCGCCGCCCAGGCTGCCTTGCGCGCCGAGGCGCTCGTGCGCGAGTTCAGCGCGACGGCGGCGGGGGCATCGGGTGCCGCGTCGATGGAGTCGATCTGGTCGCGCTGCAGCGCCAGCAGGGGTGAGATCACCAGGGTCGTCCCGCCCAGCTCGCATCCGGCGATCTGATACACCGCCGACTTGCCCGCCCCCGTGGGGAACACCACGAGCGTGTCGCGGCCGCCCACGACCGCGTCGATCGCCTCGGCCTGGCCGGGCAGCAGGTCGTCCCAGCCGAACACCTCGCGGGCGGTGCGGGCGGACTGTTCGAGGGTGGCGGGTGCGTTCACGGTGCCTCATTCCTGGGGGAGGCTTCCAGCACACCCTGAACCTCCGACATCGCCGCGGGGGTTGCGAGGAGGGGGCGCGTGTGGAACACACGACATCCGACGTGCTCCTCGCACGGCCGCTCCGCGCGCGCAAGTGTCGAAGCGATGTCGGAGGGGGATGCCAGGATGCCAACATGCTGTTCGGCGACATCGAGACGACCCTCGTGGCGGTGACGAGCACGCGCTCGCGCCTGGCCAAAGTCGACGCCCTGGCCGCCCTGCTCAGCGACCTCGGGCCGGATGAGATCGCTCCGGCGGTGGGTCTGCTCACGGCGTCTCCTCGGCAGGGCCGGCTCGGCGTCGGCTGGCGCACGCTGTCCGCGCGCGGAGGGGCGCACGCGGCGGATCCGACCCTCACGATCCGCGAGGTCGACGAGGCGTTCTCGCGTCTCGTCGAGATCGGCGGAGCGGGATCCGCGGCCGTGCGGACGGCCCTCCTCGACGATCTCGCGTCCCGCGCGACCGCGAGTGAGTGGCAGCTCCTGGTCCGGATCATGACGGGCGAGCTGCGGACGGGTGCCCTCGAGGGCGTCCTGCAGGATGCCATCGCTCGAGCCGCCGAACGCGACGGCGCCGCGGTGCGTCGGGCCGCCATGCTGTCGGGCGACCTGGGTGAGACCGCCGTCATTGCCCTGACCGGCTCCGTCGACGACCTCACCGCGGTCGGGTTCGTGGTCGGCCGCGGCGTCCAGCCCATGCTGGCGTCCACGGCCGCGACCGTGGCGGAGGCTCTGGATGCCGCGGGCCGCGCGTCGGTGGAGTACAAGCTCGACGGCGCGCGGGTGCAAGTCCATCGGCGCGGCGACGAGGTGCGCGTGTTCACCCGGACGCTCGCCGATGTCACGCACCGCGTGCCCGAGATCGTCGAGGTCGCGCGCTCGCTCCCCGTCGAGGACGTGATCCTCGACGGCGAGACGCTTTCGCTCGACGACGACGGTGCTCCGCGTCCGTTCCAAGACACGATGGCGCGCTTCGGCGCCGAGACGGCCCGCGAGATCGCTCTGCGGCCGTGGTTCTTCGACATCCTGCACGTCGACGGGCGCGACCTCATCGACGAACCGCTCGAGGCGCGCCTCGACGAGCTGCAGCGTGTCGCGGGGGAGTACCGCATTCCCGGCCTCCTGACCGACGATGCCAGGGCCGCCGATGCCTTCGCCCGGGCGGCGCTCGACGCAGGACACGAGGGCGTCATGGTGAAGGGGCTCGACGCGCCCTATGCGGCGGGGCGCCGCGGCAAGAGCTGGCTGAAGGTCAAACCCGTGCACACCTTCGACCTCGTGGTGCTGGGCGTCGAGCGAGGGTCCGGGCGCCGTGCCGAGTGGCTGTCGAACCTGCATCTCGGGGCGCGTGATCCCGAGGGGGCGTTCGGTGAGCCGGGCGGTTTCGTGATGGTGGGCAAGACGTTCAAGGGGCTGACCGACGAACTCCTGCGGTGGCAGACCGCGCACTTCGCGGACCGGGCGATGGGTGAGGTGGCCGGTGGCATCCGCGTCGTCCCCGACACCGTGGTCGAGATCGCGATCGACGGGGTGCAACGCTCGGTGCGGTACCCCGGCGGGATCGCTCTGCGCTTCGCCCGGGTCAAGGGGTACCGCCCCGACAAGCCGGCGGCCGAGGCCGACACGATCAGCACCCTCCGGGCGATGCTTCCGGGTGGTGCCGCCGGAGCGGTGACCTCCCCCGACGAGAGGACGACACGATGAGTCTGGCTCCCTGGCTCGACGGTGAACTGGGCTACCGCAGCTTCGGTACACCGGGCGCTCCGCGGGCGGTGTTCGTCCTCCGTACGGGCGACGTCTCAACCACGGATCCCGATGCGCGTGTGACTTCGGGGTACGACGTGCGGGTCGTCGCGGTGGGCCTCGACGCCCCCGAACTCGAGGATCCGCCGGTGTTCGGCGGACAGACGCCCGCGGGCCTCACCGTCGAAGCGTTGCGCGACCTCCTCGAGCGTGAGGCCCCCGGCGCGACCGTGGGCCTCGTGGGCGAACGGGCGGCGGGACCGATTGCGATCTACCTCGCCGCGGCGATGGGGCCGGTCGTCGATCGCCTCGCGATCGTCGGCGTGGCGAGTCCATCCGACCCGTTGAGCCGTGACCTGCGTACCCCTCTCCTCGACCATCTCGACGCGGAGGCGCTCGTGATCGTCGGGGGAGAGGGGCCCGCTGCGGTCGCCGACGCCGAGTGGTACGTCGGGCGCATGCGGGAGGCCGAGATGCAGGTCGTCCCCGACGACGAGATCGGCTCGGTCAACGGAGAGATCACGCTCACGTCGGTATGGGACCGCGTTCTCGCTCACGTCGCCCCGGGCGCCGCGCGTCGCTGACTCGCCGCGAGTCTCGGCTCACCGCTGCCGACGCGTCGCGGCATGGACCGCGCGCTCTCGAGTCGCCGGCGGATCGATGGCGGGATGGCGCCGGGTCAGCCCCGCGACACCGCCTTGACCTGCACGACGTTGGACTCCTCGTCGACCTCGACGTGATCCGTCTGCGCCTTCAGGAAGTCCGAGAAGCTCCGGAACCCGAGCGCTTTCTCGCTGAACGAGGGGTCGAGGCGCTTCATGAGGTCCTTCACGGCGGAGGCGTGCAGCCATTCGCCGTCGGCGCGCTCGCCCTCGAGCTGCATTGCGCGGTCGAGCAGGTCGACCGCCGGGTCCTTCGAACGCTTGCGTGCGCGGGGCCGCGAGGGCGCGGCATCCTTCTTCGTCTCCGCAAGATTCGGGATGCCGGGAAGCGAATCGTACGAATCGAAGCGGTCGCACGCCGCAGCGAGCGACTTGGCCGTCGAGCCGGCCACGCCGACGCCCACGACGTAGCGTCCGAGTCGCTTACAGCGCTGCGCGAGGGGGACGTAGTCGCTGTCGCCGGCGACGATGACGACGTGGGTGAGGTCGGGGAGACGGAACATGTCTTCGACGGCATCCACCGCGAGGCGGATGTCGGCACCGTTCTTGGCGTACGCCGCCGCGGGGAAGAGCTGCACGAGATCGACGGCGCGAGCGACCAGTTGTGAGCGGTACTCAGCGTTCACCGGTGCCGACCAGTCGGCGTAGGCGCGCGTGAGCACGAGTGTGCCGAACGACGCCGCGTAGTCGATGACCGCCCCGACATCGATGGTCGCCTTGGTGAGCCGGTCGGCGATCTCGGGATCCATCGGGTTCTCGGCGATCTTCTGCCGATCGCGCGAATAGGCGTTGCGGCCGTGCACCCGGTCGTACCAGGACATGACGATGTTGTCGAAGTCGAGATAGACGGCGACGCGGGCGCTCTGCGTTTCGGGCATGGCATCCAGTTTCACCCGTCGGGGCTGCCAGGGCCAGTCCGCGGTCGGTCGCGCCGCTCGGCGTGCTCCCGGGCGCGGTGGTCGGCGTGCCGCTCGTCGCTGCGTGGTGTGCCGTCGTGCGGAGTTCGGCCGCGGCGCGCCGGTTCAGCCCGTCTCGTGGCGGCGTGTCGGCCACGAACTCCGCGGGACGGCACGCCCCTGATGCCCACCGCCCGTACGAACCGTGCACGAACTTCGCGGGACGGTACGCCCCAGGGCGCCGCACGCCGGGGGAATGGATGCCGTGGGCCGGTGCTGCGGTCGGGGTGGGGTGTGTGCCGTCGCGCGGAGTTCGGCCGCGGCGCGCCGGTTCGGGCCCTCCGGTGACGGCGTGTCGGCCACGAACTCCGCGGGACGGCACGCCCCTGATGCCCACCGCCCGTACGAACCGTGCACGAACTTCGCGGGACGGTACGCCCCAGGGCGCCGCACGCCGGGGGGAATGGATGCCGTGGGCCGGTGCTGCGGTCGGGGTGGGGTGTGTGCCGTCGTGCGGAGTTCGTCCGCGGCGCGCCGGTTAAGCCCGTCTCGTGGCGGCGTGTCGGCCACGAACTCCGCGCGACGGTACGCCCCGGCGGCCCGCCGTGCGGGGAATGGATGCCGCTGCCCCGGCGCTGCCCCGAGAACCGACCCCGGACTCAGCGCTCCCCGGGGTAGACCACGCCGATCTGGCGGCGGACCTCGTCGAGGACGCCCATGATCGCGACGGTCTCGTCGATCGGCAGCACGTCGCTCGAGGTCACGCCGGCCGCGACGAAGCGCTCGGCGGCCTCGGCCTGGAACTGCATGCCGCGACCCTCGATCTCGGTCGTGAACTCCTCGAGCACATCGCCGTCGGGCGACACCACACGGAACGACGTGGGGGTGTACCAGACCCGGTCGATCTCGATGCGGGCCTCGGTGCCGACGATCTGCGCGGTGTTCGCGCCGGCGCCGCGCGAGGACGACACGGTGGTCGAGAGGGCGCCGCCGGGGTGCACGAAGAGCGTGGCGACCTCGGCGTCGCTGTCGGCATCCGACAGCCGGGCGACAGCCGAGACGCTCTGCGGCAGGCCGAGCACGTCGACGGCGAACGAGATCGGATAGATGCCGAGGTCGAGCAGGGCACCGCCCCCGAGCTCGAGGGCGTTGAGGCGGTGAGCGGGGTCGGTCGAGATCTTCTGCGTGTGATCGGCCGAGACCACGCGGATCTCACCGAGGGTCCCCTCGGTGATGATCTCGCGGATGCGCACCATGTGCGGGAGATACCGGGTCCACATCGCCTCCATGGCGAGGAGGCCCTTCTCGGCGGCGCGGTCGCGGATGATCGCGGCTTCGGTCTCGTTGAGCGTGAAGGGCTTCTCGACCAGGACGTGCTTGCCGTGGTCGAGGGCGAGCAGCGCGTTGTCGACGTGACCCGGGTGCGGGGTGGCGATGTAGACGATGTCGACCGTCGGGTCGCTCACGAGCTCTTCGTACGAGCCGTGCGCGTGCGGGATGTCATACTGCGCGGCGAACTCGCGCGCGCTCTCGATGCGGCGGGAGCCGACGGCGGCGACGTCGAGGCCCGCCGTGCGGAGGTCGGAGGTGAAGGCGTGGGCGATGCCACCTGTCGCGAGGATGCCCCAGTGCAGTCCGGTCATGGTCCCACCGTATCGGCGGCGTCCGACATCGACCGCCCCGTCTGCGCGGGGAGTCTCGGATGCCGCGGGCTTAGGCTCGCTGCATGACGCCCGTCGAGCGATTCCGCGAGCTCCTGCGCATCCCCACCGTCTCCCGGGTGGACCTCGCCGAGGTCGATACAGCCCGGTTCGAGGAGTTCCACGCGGCGCTCGCACGGCTCTACCCGCTGACGCACGCGCGGTTGGAGCGCGAGATCGTCGCCGGTCACTCGCTGCTGTACCGGTGGGCGGGGGAGTCGACGGATGCGCCCCTCGTGCTCCTCGCGCACCAGGATGTCGTGCCGGTGGACGGGCAAGCGTGGCGGCATCCGCCCTTCGACGCCGTCGTCGAGGGGGAGGGGGCCGAAGAAGTGATATATGCCCGCGGAGCGATAGATGACAAGGGCGCTCTCGTCGCCATCCTCGAGGCTGTCGAAGAAGCGCTGGCGGAGGGTGTCACGCCGCGGACCGACGTCTGGCTCGCGTTCGGTCACGACGAAGAGACGCACGGCTCGGGGGCTCGTGCGATCGCGGCGCTCCTCGCGGAGCGTGGCATCCGTCCGGCCCTTGTGCTCGACGAGGGTGGGGCCGTGGTGGAGGGGGCGCTGCCGGGCGTGGCGGCACCGACCGCGATGATCGGCGTCGCCGAGCGCGGGGTGGCGACGTTCGATCTGGTCACGCGCGAGGCCGGGGGCCACGCCTCGACTCCGCCGCGCCTGCCCGCGACCGCCCGGCTCGCGCGCGCGATCGACCGCCTGCGTCGACGTCCGTTCCCGCTGCGGCTCGCGGATCCGGTGCGCGCGATGCTCGGGACGGCCGCCGCCCACGCGGGGGAACCCCTCCGCACGCTCTTCCGGCGCACCAGCCTGTCGGCGCCGGTCGTCACCGCCGCGTTCTCTCTCCTCGGTCCCGAGACGAATGCGCTCGTCCGCACGACCGCGGTCGTGACCCGGCTCGAGGGCGCGGCCGGCGAGAACGTCCTGGCCACGACGGCGCGCGCGAGCGTGAACGTCCGCCTCCTCCCCGGAGACACGCTCTCCGACGTCGCGATCCATCTCCGCCGCGCCGTCGCGGATCCGCTCGTCGACCTCGAGCTCCGCCAGGGCGGCGAGGCCTCTCCGGTGTCACCCTGGCACGGCGACGAGTGGCGCCGCGTGGCGAGTGCGGTTGTCGCGACGCTCGGGGACGACGTGGTGCCTCTGCCGTACCTCCAGCTCGGGGCGAGCGACAGCCGCTTCTACACCGGTCTCACCGCGAACGTGTATCGCTTCGCGCCCTTCCACCTCACCCGTGCAGAGCGCGACGCTCTGCACGCGCCGGACGAGCGCATCCGCGTGGATTCCTGGCTCCGCGGCATCCGCTTCTACCGGGCTCTGCTCGAATCCTGACCGTGCGATCGCGCGCGGCACGCAACGGGCGAAGCGCCGGGTTATCCTCGTGTGACCGGTCACGCGAGGGCCGTTGACGCAAAGAGGCGAACCATGAGCGAGACCGACCTTCCGGATGCCACGGGCCGTGCCCCCAGCATCCGCGACGTGGCGCGTCTCGCGGGGGTGTCGTATCAGACGGTTTCGCGGGTCATCAACAACAGCCCCCAGCTCCGCCCCGAGACGGCGGCGCGGGTCCGCTCGGCGATCGCCGAGCTGAAGTTCGTCCCGAATCAGGCGGCACGCGCCCTGGCGACGAGTCGTTCGCGTCTCATCGGCGTCCTCGGTCCGAGGACGACGACGCACGGCACGGCGACGATGGTCCAGGCCATCGAGTCCGCAGCCCGCGCCGCGGGATACCGGCTGACCCTGACGAATCTGGCCACGAGCGCCCCCGAGGACGTGCGTGCCTCGATCGATCACCTCATGCAGCAGTCGGTCGAGGGACTGATCGCGGTCGCGCCGCAGACGCGCGTCGTTCCGATCCTCGACGAGCTGCGGCTCCCCGTGCCGGTGCAGATCGTCGCCTCGACGGGCACCTCGACCTCGCACAACGACCAGGCGGCCGGCGCGCGCGCCGCGGTTCGCCACCTCATCGAGATCGGGCACACGCGCATCCTGCACATCGCCGGTCCCCGCGACTGGGTCGAGGCCGACCACCGCATGCGGGGGTACCTGGCGGAGATGGATGCCAACGACCTCGCGCCGCGTCCACCCGTCCTCGGCGACTGGACGGCGCAGTTCGGTTTCGAAGCGGGCCTCGAACTGCTGCGCACCGAGGACGCGACAGCGGTGTTCGCGGGCAATGACCATATGGCGCTCGGGTTCATGCATGCCGTCCGGGCCATAGGACGCTCGGTGCCCGAGGACATCTCGGTGGTCGGCTTCGACGATGTGCCGGAGTCGGCGCACCTGTGGCCGCCGCTCACGACGGTGCGGCAGGACTTCGCGGGCATCGGCGCGCGCGCGGTGCGCGAGGTCCTCGCCGCGTTGGGTGAACCCGCCGACGCGGGCGCTTCGGTCGAGCCCGACCACCTGCGCCTGATCGTGCGATCGTCGACCGCGCCACCCAGTCGCTGATCGTCACATTTCGGCAACGGCTGGACGGGGTGCGCACGGGGACTTGACACGTCGGTCCCGCACGGGGGTAGCATCACACACACAATGTGAACGGTCACATGACCGGTCACACGACCGACGGGACTCGCTGCGGAGCGGATCCGTCGAGACGAAGATGTTTCGACCGTCTTTCGTTTCGCCCTGTCGAATCGTGCGTCCGGCGTGACCTCGTCCGCAGAGACCGCGGTGGGCTCCACGTGGAGACACCGCGCAAAAACCCAATGGAGGGAACCAGAGTGAACAAGCACAGCATGCTCAAGACGATCGCCGGAGTGGGCGTTCTCGCGCTCGGCATCGGCCTCGCCGGTTGCGCCGGAGACCGCACGGGCAACAGCGCTGGCGGCGACCAGGAGGCGGGTGGCACCATCGGCGTCGCGATGCCGACCCAGCAGTCGGAGCGGTGGATCGCCGACGGCAACAACGTCAAGTCGCAGCTCGAGGAGCTGGGCTACCAGGTCGACCTGCAGTACGCCAACGACGACATCCCGACCCAGGTCTCGCAGATCGAGAACATGATCACCACGGGCGCCAAGGCCCTGATCATCGCCTCGATCGACGGCACCACGCTCACCGACGTGCTGCAGCAGGCCAAGGACGCGAACATCCCCGTCATTGCGTACGACCGCCTCATCAACGGCACCGAGAACGTCGACTACTACACGACATTCGACAACTACAAGGTCGGCGTCCAGCAGGCCACCTCGCTCCTCACGGGCCTCGGCGTCCTCGACGCCTCGGGCAAGGAGACCGGCGCCACCGGCCCGTTCAACGTCGAGCTGTTCGCCGGGAGCCCCGACGACAACAACGCCACGTTCTTCTGGAACGGCGCGATGGACACCCTGAAGCCGTACATGGACAAGGGCGTGCTCGTGGTGCCCTCGGGTCAGACCGAGTTCGGCCAGGCCGCGATCCTCCGCTGGCTGCCCGAGACGGCGCAGAAGCGCATGGAGAACATCCTCACCGTCATCGGGGGCACCAAGCTCAACGGTGTGCTCTCGCCCTACGACGGTCTGTCGATCGGCATCATCTCGGCCCTCACCTCGGGCGGCTACTCGGCCAGCGACCTCCCCGTCATCACGGGTCAGGACGCCGAGGCCGGCTCGATCAAGTCGATCATCGCCGGCGAGCAGTACTCGACGATCTTCAAGGACACGCGCGAGCTCGCCAAGCAGGCCGTGACCATGGTCGACGACATCCGCAAGGGCGAGACCCCCGAGGTCAACGACGAGAAGACCTACGACAACGGCAAGAAGGTCGTCCCCTCGTACCTCCTGCAGTCGACCATCGTGACGAAGGACAACTACAAGGAAGTCCTGATCGACAGCGGTTACTACACCGAGGCCGACCTCAAGTAATCCCCGCGGGCGCGCCCTGCGCCGCCCGCACCGCCTCCGCCGCGATCGACCCGTTCGGTCGCGGCGGAGGCGCCCCCACGTCTCTCACCCCCACCGGCCCATGGCCGGCCCTGCAAGGAGGACCTCGTGAGCACCATCCTCGAGATGCGCTCGATCACCAAGGAGTTCCCCGGCGTCATCGCGCTCGCCGACGTGTCGTTGACCGTCGGGCGCGGAACGGTCCACGCCATCTGTGGCGAGAACGGCGCCGGCAAGTCCACTCTCATGAAGGTGCTCAGCGGTGTGTATCCCGCGGGCGACTACCGCGGCGAGATCGTCTTCGACGGCAAGACCGTCGAGTTCAAGGACATCCGCGACAGCGAATCCGCCGGCATCGTCATCATCCACCAGGAGCTCGCGCTGAGCCCCTACCTCTCGATCGCCGAGAACATCTTCCTCGGCAACGAGATCACCCACCGCGGTCTCATCGACTGGGACGCGACCAACCGCGAGGCGTCGAAGCTGCTCGCCCGCGTCGGGCTCGGCGACAGCCCCGACGTGCCCGTCAACGAGATCGGCGTCGGCAAGCAGCAGCTCGTCGAGATCGCGAAGGCGCTGTCGAAGGACGTCAAGCTCCTCATCCTCGACGAGCCCACCGCGGCCCTGAACGACGACGACTCCGAGCACCTGCTGGATCTGATCCGTCACCTCAAGGGCCAGGGGATCACCTGCATCATCATCAGCCACAAGCTCAACGAGATCCGCGCGATCGCCGACGAGGTCACGATCATCCGCGACGGGCGCACGATCGAGACGCTCGACGTCGCCACCGGCGGCACGAGCGAAGACCGCATCATCCGCGGGATGGTCGGACGCGAGCTCGAGAACCGCTACCCGGACCGGGACGTCGAGATCGGCGAAGAGGTCCTGCGCATCGAGGACTGGAACGTCAGTCACCCCACGGATGCCAGTCGCACGGTCATCCACAACGCGAACCTCACCGTTCGCGCCGGCGAGGTCGTCGGGATCGCCGGTCTCATGGGTGCCGGTCGCACGGAGCTCGCGATGAGCGTCTTCGGCAAGAGCTTCGGCTCGCGCATCTCGGGGAACGTGTACGTGCGCGGCCAGAAGGTCGACACCTCCACGGTCCCCGCGGCGATCCGCAGCGGACTCGCGTACGTCACCGAAGACCGCAAGGGCGCCGGACTCAACCTGATCGACACCATCAAGCGCAACATCTCGATCGCCGGGATGCGCAAGCTCGTGAAGGGCGGGTTCGTCGACGGCGACGAGGAATACCTCGTCGCCAACCGCTACCGCAAGTCGATGAACATCAAGGCGCCGAGCGTCGACGTGGTCGTCGGGAAGCTCTCCGGCGGCAACCAGCAGAAGGTCGTGCTGTCGCAGTGGCTCTTCTCCGACCCCGAGGTGCTCATCCTCGACGAGCCCACGCGCGGCATCGACGTCGGCGCGAAGTACGAGATCTACACGATCATCAACTCCCTCGCGGCACAGGGGAAGGGCGTGCTGGTGATCTCTTCGGAGCTCCCCGAGCTGCTCGGCATCTGCGACCGCATCTACACCCTCAGCGAAGGCCACATCACCGGCCAGCTGCCCATCGAAGAGGCCACTCCCGAGGCACTCATGGTGCTCATGACGAAGGAAAAGGAAGCCGACCATGTCAGCGCTTGACAACACCGTGACCCCGCAGGGTCCCGCGACGCCGAAGGGTCCCGTCGGCGGCGGCACCGGCGGCGGTGCCGGCAGCATTCTGCAGTTCTTCACGTCGCGACTGCGTGAGATCGGCATCTTCATCGCCCTGATCGTCATCGTCCTGCTCTTCCAGGCGCTGACCGGCGGGCGCCTGCTCACCGCGGGCAACGTGTCGAACATCATCGTCCAGAACAGCTACATCCTGATCCTCGCGATCGGCATGGTGATGATCATCATCGCCGGACACATCGACCTGTCGGTCGGTTCGGTCGCCGCCTTCGTCGGTGCGGTCTCGGGTGTGCTGATCGTGCAGTGGGGCCTGCCCTGGTGGCTCGGCATCCTGCTCTCGCTCCTCCTCGGTGCCGTGGTCGGCATGTGGCAGGGCTTCTGGGTGGCGTACATCGGCATCCCGGCCTTCATCGTGACCCTGGCGGGCATGCTGCTCTTCCGCGGTCTGACCCAGATGACCCTGGGCAACACCCAGATCACGCCGTTCCCCACGGAGTACCGCGCGCTGGGCGGCGGCTACCTCTTCCCCGACCTGTTCCCGGCCGCGTCCTCGCCGGCGGAGTGGATCACCGTCGGCCTCGGCGTGCTGACCCTCGTCCTCTTCGTCGTCTCCCAGGTGCGTCAGCGGGCGAAGCGCGCGGCGCTCGAACTGCAGAACGAACCGCAGGTCGCCTTCCTCGTCAAGCTCATCGGCGGCGGCGCCCTGATCGCCTACCTCACCTACCTGCTCGGTGTCGCTCCGGGGTCGCGCGGGACGCCCATCGTGCTCGTCGTGCTCGGCGTGCTGATCATCGGGTACTCCACGGTCATGAGCCGCAGCGTGTTCGGTCGCCACATCTACGCGATCGGCGGCAACCGCACCGCCGCGAAGCTGTCGGGCATCAACACCCGTCGCGTCGACTTCCTGCTCTTCGTGAACATGGGCGTCCTCGCGGCCCTGGCGGGCATCGTCTTCACGGGCCGACTGAACTCCGCCGGCCCCGGCGCCGGAAACCTGTTCGAGCTGGATGCCATCGCCGCCTCGTTCATCGGTGGCGCCGCCGTCCAGGGCGGTGTCGGCCGCGTGGTCGGCGCGATCGCCGGTGGTCTGGTCATGGGTGTGCTCAACAACGGCATGTCGCTCATGGGTATCTCGACCGACGTCCAGCAGTTCATCAAGGGTCTCGTGCTCCTTCTGGCCGTGGCCTTCGACGTGTGGAACAAGAACCGCACGCGCGGTTGATCCACCCCATCGAGACGCCCCGACGCTTCGGCGCCGGGGCGTCTCGTCGTTCCTGCGGCAGGATGGAACGGTGACCCCCCGCACGCCCGTCCGCCGCGCCGCCGCGGTGCTCGCCGTGCTCGCGCTGGGACTCGCCGGTTGCACGGCGACGTCGAACCGGGCGGCCGGCTCGAGCGACGGGGCCGGCGTGATCGGCGTCGCGCTGCCCTCGACCACCGACGCCGGATGGGAGCGCGCGGGGGAGGCCGTGGCATCCGAACTTCGCGATCGTGGCTACCGCGTCGACCTGGAGTATGCCGCCGACGACGCGCGAACGCAGGCCTCGCAGGTGCAGAACATGCTCACCAAGGGGGTGGATGCCGTGATCGTCGCGCCCCTGTCCACCGAGGAGCTCGCGGCGCCCGCCGAACTCGCCGAGGAAGACGGCGTTCCGATCGCCCTCCTCGGTCGCGGTCTCGCCGTTGCCGGAGGGGGGTTCGCCGCGGTGGTCGAGCCGGAAGAGCTCGGCCGCGCCCAGGCCCAGGCTCTGCTCGACGCGCTCGACGCGGGGCAGGGGGCGGATGCCACGGACCCGACGCCCGCCCCCGGGACCGAGACCACCGCGACCGAGACGCCCGCGACCGAGACGCCCGAGAGCGACGCGCCCGAGACGGTCGCACCCGACGACGTCAGCCCGACCTCGCCGGCCGGACCCGTCGAACTGACCATGCTCGCCGGCGCCGCGGACGACGGCTGGGAACAGCGCCGTCACGCCGCAGCGCTCGACGCCCTGACCCCCGCGGTCGACGAGGGGCGCCTGGTCATTGTGTCGGGCGCGACGTGGGATGAGGCCGCCGTCGACGCGGATCCGCTCGACGTCTCGGACGCCGCGGAGAAGCGCGTGCGGAACGTCGTCGCGGAGGCGGACGCGCGGGGTGAGACGGCCGGCCGCACGGCGTTCCTCGCCCTCGGCGACGACGTGACCCGCGGTGTCGTGACCGCGCTGACCACCGACCCGCCCGTCTCCGAGACCGCTTCGCCCACGCCGTCGCCGACGCCGTCGCCCTCGCCGGCCGCGGAGCGTTCGTCGCCGACCGCCGAACGTCCGGACCCGATCATCGTCGTCTCCGGAGCCGACGTCGGCACCGTGCGCGCCCTCGAGCAGGGCGCACTCACCGCGACCGTCTTCGTCGACACGCGCGATCTGGCCGCGCCGATCGCCGATGCCGTGGAAGCGCTGCTCGACGAGCGCGAACCGGCGTCGGACGGCACCGAGCTCCCCGGATCGACGGACGTCCCGGCTGTCGCGGTCGGCCCGCAGACCGTTCGTGCCGACGACATCACGCGTGTCCTGCTCGACACCGGCTGGATGACCCCCGAAGAGCTTTCGGGATAACCCGAACGAGGGCGGGGGCTGCCCGGGCGGTGCGGAGACGAGGCCCACCCCTACCGTGGAACACATGACCACGGCATCCGTTCTTCCGCCTCCTCCGCCGAACCCGCCCGGACGCGACGACTCCGCGACCATCGCCGCGGACACCGCAGCCCACACCGTGCCGCTGCCGCCCGTCGAGCCGGCCGTGACCCCCTCGTCCCGTGTGCGCATCGCCACCCCCGGGCGCATCGCCGGGGCCGCGGCCCAGATGGCTGCGCTCGGCCTCATCGGCCCGATGGTGTTCAGCGCGCTGTTCGGCATGCTGGGCGGCGGCATCGGACTGCTCTTCGCGCTCCTGATCGGCGTCGTCGTTCTCGTCGCCCTCGTCTACGCCCTCTTCGCAGTGGCCTGGTTCGAGAGGGCCCGTGTCGACGGCCTCTACGGCTTCGGCCTCCCGGCGCTGAGTCCCCGCCGCAGCCCGCGCCCCGGATTCGTCGGCTTCCTCCACACGGTCTGGCTGCAAGCGATCGACCCCGGCCAGTGGCGCGCGGTGGCCTCGTTCACGATCGGCACGATCCTGGGCCTGGTCACCCTGACCGCCGCGGGTCTCGTGGCGTGGGGCTTCGCCCTCGCGATCGCCCCGATCGTCGGGTGGCCGGATACGCGCTTCCTCGGCATCTTTCCGCTCGACGGGTTCGCTGCGCCCCTCGTCGGTGTCATCGCGCTCGTCGCATCGCTCGCCGCCATCGTCGGACTCGCCGTGCTGCACGGCGTGATCGTCCGCGCGATCTTCGTCCCCTCGCGGGAAGCGGAGCTCGAGGAGCGCGCACGCACCTCCGACACCCGCCGTGCCGGAGCGGTCCGCGCCGCCGAGGTCGAGCGCACACGCATCGAGCGCGATCTCCACGACGGCGTCCAGCCGCGACTGGTCTCGATCGGCATGACCCTGGGGCTCGCCCAGACCAAGATCGACGACGACCCTGAGACGGCGAAAGCGCTCGTCGCCGAGGCGCACGCCTCGACCAAGTCGGCGATCACCGAACTCCGGCAGCTGGCCCGTGGCATCCACGCCTCGGTGCTCGATGATCGGGGACTGGATGCCGCCCTCTCGGCGCTCGCGTCGCGCTCGCACATCCCCGTGACCCTCGACGTGCGTCTGCCGCGTCGGTGCAGTCGTCCGGCGGAGGCCGCCGTGTACTTCGCGATCGCCGAGGCCCTGACGAATGCGGCGAAGCACTCCCGGGCGACCGGGTGTCGCGTACACGTCCGCCTCCGCGAGGACGGGACCCTCTGGGCCCGGGTCGAGGACGACGGGCTGGGCGGGGCGCGCGTTGTCCCGGGCGGTGGCCTCGACGGCATCGTCAACCGCGTCACCGCCGCCGGCGGCACGGCGCGCATCGACAGCCCCCAGGGCGGACCCACGACCGTGGAGGTGAGCGTCCCGTGCGCATCCTGATCTGCGAGGACTCCGTGCTGCTGCGCGAGGGGCTCGTCCGCCTTCTCGCCGACGACGGTCACGAGGTCGTCGCCGCCCTGCCCGACGCCGACGGGCTCCAGGCCGCGGTCGACGAGCACGCCCCCGACCTCTGCGTCCTCGACGTGCGGCTTCCGCCGACCTGGACCGACGAGGGCATCCGCGCGGCGATCGCGCTGAGGTCCCGGCATCCGGGACTCGCTGTCCTCGTCCTCTCGCAGTACGTCGAGGAGCAGTACGCCAGCGACCTGATCGCCGATGGGCAGGGCTCGCTCGGCTACCTGCTGAAGGACCGGGTCGCCGACGTCCGCGACTTCCTCGACGCGGTCGCCCGCATCAGCGGGGGAGCGACCGTGCTCGACCCCGAGGTCGTCGGCCAGCTCCTCGCCCGTCGCCGTCGTGACGAGCGTCTGCAGAGCCTGACGGAGCGGGAGCGCAGCGTGCTCGCGCTCATCGCGGAAGGCCGGTCGAACCAGGCCATCGCCGCCGCGCTCTTCGTGAGCGAGGCCAGCGTCGAGAAGTACATCACCGCCATCTTCACCAAGCTCGGCCTCGAGCAGGACGAGACCGGCAACCGCCGCGTCATCGCCGCCCTCGTGCACCTGGGCCACGACCACACCGGAGCAACGTCATGACCACGCAGACCCCCCTCGAGCCGACCCCCGTCGAGCCGACTCCTCCGCCGGCGCAGACCTCGCGCCGGGGAACCGTGCTCGCGGTGTCGATCGTCACGATCGTCGTCGGAGCGATCGCCCTCGTCGGCACGGTGGGCGGCACCGCGATCACCGCGGCGGCCACGCTCGCCGACACGCGATCCGGTGTGAACGCGGGCTCCGTCTCGGCGCGCGGCCTCACCGATCTCTCGGTCGACGTCGCCGGAGGCTCGCTCACGATCGAGTACGGCGATGGGACCGACGCGACGCTCGAGGCCGGGGGCAATCGACGCGGCGGCTGGACGTTCGAGCGCACGGGCGACACGCTGCGCGTGTCGTCGCCGCGGGGAGCCTTCGTCGACTGGGACCGGAGCCCGGGCGCGACGCTGACGCTCCCGCGCAGCCTGAAAGGTTCGCCGCTCGACGGGCGCATCGACGTCACGGGCGGGACGCTCGACCTCGACGCCGAGATGCGCGCGCTGACGGTGAACTTGGCCGGCGGTGCGGTCGACCTGTCCGGGAGCGCCGAGACCCTCGAGGTCACGGTCGCCGGCGGCGCCGCCACGGCCGACGTCGAGGATGTCGACACGGCGACCTTCGAGGTCGCCGGCGGGGAGCTGACGGCCGGGTTGAGCGGTGCGACCCCCAGCCGCACGACGGTCACGGTCACGGCGGGATCCGCCGACATCACACTGCCCGACGACGAGTACCGGGTCGTGAACCAGGACGGTATCGGTTCGGTCGACAACAGCCTGCGCACCTCGTCGTCGGCGAAGGCCGTCGTCGACGTCGAGGCGGCGCTGGGGCAGGTGTCTCTGTCGTCCTGAGCGTCGCGACGGCGCCCGCCTCGTGGACCCCGATACGTCGGACCGCGAGGCGGGCTCGTGTGCATCACGGGGGCGTGGCCCGTGCGGTCATCCCCGCAGGTAGACGGTCGCCGTTTCCGTGAAGAACTCGCGTGCCGCCTGCCCCTGCTCCTTGGGGCCGAGGGCACTGCCGCGGTTCCCTCCGAACGGAACGTGGAGGTCGGCGCCGGCCGAGGCCGAGTTCACGTGGACCACGCCGACGCGGACCTCCTCGATCGCGGCGAGGGCGCGACCGAGGTCGGTGGTGAAGATCGCCGCCGACAGGCCGTAGTCGCTGTCGTCGACGAGGCGGAATCCCTCGGCGGCGGAGGCGACGCGGCGGACGGCGACGACCGGTCCGAACAGCTCTTCCCGCCACAGCTCGCCCGGGTTGGATTCGGGGACCTCGAACACCGACGGCGGCACGAAGAACCCCTCCGAGAGCGGTCCTTCGCGGTAGGGGCCCGGCGCGACGACCGGACGCGCGTATCCGCTCGCGCGCTCCAGGGCGGCGTTCACCCTGTCGCGGGCTGCGGCGTCGACGAGCGGGCCGACCTCGATGCCGTCCGCGACCGCGTCACCGACGCGGGCGGCCGCGGTGCGCTCGGCGAGAGCGGCGAGGAACCGATCGGCGACCGCCTCGTGCACGATCACGCGCGAGGTCGCGGTGCATTTCTGTCCCGCGGCCCGGAAGGCTCCGACGGCGACCTGCTCGACGGCGAGCTCGAGGTCGGCGTCGTCGAGGACGAGGGCGGCGTTCTTGCCGCCGAGCTCGCCCTGGAACGGCACGCCACGCGCCGCGAGCTGCGCCGCGATCGCCCGTCCGACGCGCGTGGATCCGGTGAAGGTCACGGCGTCGATGTCGGGGTGCGCGACGAGCGCCTCGCCGACCGCAGCGGTGCCGTTGACGAGGTTGAGCACCCCGTCGGGGAGACCCGCCTGCTGCAGCGCCTGCGCGAATCGCATCGCCAGGACCGGGACGAAGGTCGCGGGCTTCCACACGATCGTGTTGCCCCACGCGAGGGCCGGGGCGAGCTTCCACGCGGGGATCGAGAAGGGGAAGTTGAACGGGGTGATCGCCCCGATGACCCCGACGGGGCGACGAACGACGAGGATGCGTTCGCCCCGCGTCGGCGACTCGTAGACCTCGCCGGAGGGGCGCTCGACGTCGTGAGCGTGATAGCGGAGGATATTCGCCCCGTGTCCCACCTCGGCGACCGCCTCGGCGAGGGTCTTGCCCTCCTCGCGGGCGAGTTCGGCTCCCCATTCCTCGGCGTGCGCGGCGGCGATGTCGGCGGCGCCGCGGAGCACGGCCGCACGAGCGCGGGCCGGGGTGCGGCTCCAGCTCGCGAACGCGGCGCGCGCGGCCGCGACGGCGCGGTCGACGTCCGCGTGGTCGGCACCGGGACCGGTGGCCACGATGTCGGACGGACGGCTCGGATTGACGTCGACCAGCTCTTCTCCGCCGCCGGTGACCCAGCGGCCGTCGATGAGGTGCTGCAACAGGGTCGTGTCGGTCATCGCTTCTCTCCCTCGGTGACGGAACGGAAGGCCGGAATGCCGGTGAGGTGGGCGCCGAGCACGAGCGTGTGGATCTCGTCGGTGCCCTCGTAGGTGCGCACCGACTCCAGGTTCGCGGCGTGCCGCATGGGCGAGTACTCGGCGCTCACACCGTTGCCGCCGAGGATCGTCCGCGCCTCCCGTGCCACGGCGATCGCCGCGCGGGTGTTGCTGAGCTTGGCGACCGAGATCTGATGGGGCGCGAGGCGACCGGCATCCTTCAATCGCCCCAGACGGAGGGCGACCAGCTGGGCCTTCTCGATCTCGAGGGCCATGTCGACGAGCTTGCTCTGCGTGAGCTGGAACGACGCGATCGGCTGGTTGAACTGCATGCGTTGCCCGGCGTAGGCGAGCGCGGTCTCGTAGCTGTCGCGCGCGGCCCCGATCACGCCCCACCCGATGCCGTATCGAGCCTCGTTGAGACACGAGAAGGGGGCCCGCAGTCCGCGCGCCTCGGGGAGCTGCGCGTCCGCCGGGATACGCACGTCCGAGAGAGCGATGTCGCACTGGATCGACGCGCGCATCGACATCTTGGGGGCGATCGGGGTCGCGGTGAACCCGGGGGTGTCGGTGGGGACCAGGAAGCCGCGGACGCCCTCGTCGGTCTGCGCCCAGATCACGGCGACGTCGGCGATCGAAGCGAGGCCGATCCACCTCTTCGCACCGTTGAGCACCCAGTCATCGCCGTCACGGCGGGCGAAAGTGGTCATGCTCGCGGGGTCGGAACCCGAGTTCGGCTCGGTGAGCCCGAAGCACCCGATCGCCTCGCCGCGTGCCATGGACGGAAGCCAGCGCTGCTTCTGCTCCTCGCTGCCGTGCTTGTGGATCGCGCTCATCGCCAGGGAGCCCTGCACCGAGACGAACGTGCGGAGTCCGGAGTCGCCGGCCTCGAGCTCCATGGCCGCGAGGCCGTACTCGACGGCGCTGCGACCGGGGCACCCGTACCCCGAGAGATGCATGCCGAGCAGCCCGAGGGCGGCGAGTTCCGGCACGAGCTCGACGGGGAAATGCGCCCGGTCGTACCAATCGGCGATCGAGGGCTTCACGCGCTCGTCGACGAACGCCCGCACGCGGGTGCGGACCTCGCGTTCGGCGTCATCGAGCAGGCCGTCGAAGTCGAGCAGGTCGGGAACGGTGCTCATGCGGCATCCTCCCTCTGGGTCAGGGTGGCGGTCACGGTGCGGACGGCGTCGACGAGGAGCCGCAGCCCCGTATCGAGGATGGCCTCGTCGATCACCAACGGGGGAAGCAGCCGGATGACGTTGCCGTGCGTGCCGCACGTGAGCGTCAGCACGCCGGCCGCGTGGCAGGCGGCGGAGACGCGCTGGGCGAGGTCGGCGCGCGGGGCGAGGGTGCCGGGGTCGGCGAACTCGATCGCCATCATCGCTCCGCGTCCGCGCACCTCGGCCACGGAGGGGACCTCGTCGACGAGGGGTTCGAGATGGCCGCGGACGGCGCGTTCGATCCGGCCGACGCGGGGGAGCAGATCGGGGTCGTCGAGGACCTCGAAGACCGCCAGTGCGGCTTCGCACGCGACGGGATTTCCGGCGTAGGTGCCGCCCAGACCGCCCGGGTGCACGGCATCCATGATCTCCGTCCGGCCGGTGACGGCGCTCAGGGGGAGGCCGCCGCCCAGGGCTTTCGCGGTGAGCAGCAGATCGGCGACGACGCCCTCGTGCTCGCTCGCGAACAGGCGTCCCGTTCGCCCGAGTCCGCTCTGGATCTCGTCGATCACGAGCAGGATGCCGTGCCGCTCGGTGATCTCGCGCAGTCCGGGCAGGAACCCGGGGGAGGGGACGACGAAGCCGCCCTCGCCCTGGATCGGCTCCACCACGAGAGCGGCGAAGCTCTCGGCGCCGTGCTCTCCGACGATGCGCTCGATCTCGGCGAGCACCTCGTCCACCGGGCGTCCGCGCAGGGGGTTGGCATTGGGGAGGCGCACGATGTCGCCCGGGAACGGTCCGAACGAGGTCTTGTACGGATGTTCTTTCGCGGTCATGCCGAGGGTCAGCAGCGACCGGCCGTGGTACGCCTCGTCGACGACCAGGACCCCGGCGCGTCCGGTGTGGGCGCGGGCGATCTTGACGGCGTTCTCGACCGCCTCCGCTCCCGTGGTGAAAAGGCCGGTGCGCTTGTCGTGCGTCCCCGGCGTGTTCGCGTTCAGCCACTGAGCGACACGGACGTACCCCTCGTACTCGGTGACCATGAAGCAGGTGTGCGTCACGCGGCTCACCTGGGCGGACACGCGCTCCGCCACGCGGGGATTCGCGGCGCCGACGCTGGTGACGGCGATACCCGAGGCGAGATCGATCAGCTCGTTGCCGTCGACGTCCTCGAGGGTGGAGGCCGTGGCTCGGGCGACGAAGACGGGCAGGGTGACGCCGAAACCGCCGGGCACGGCGCTCGTGCGTTCGTCGTGCAGACGGCGCGAGCGGGGGCCGGGGATCTCGGTGACGAGGCGGGGAACGGTCATGGGGCGACTGTACGGCTCGGCGCGCGAGCATGATCGGGCGGTGTGCACGTCGTCGTGACGACTGCTGTGCATCCTGCACAATAGGGGAATGCCGACCCTTTCCGCGCTCGCCGACGCCGCGGGTGATGCCCTCGTGCCCGTGACGCCGTTTCCCCCGTCGCGGCTCGTCACCGGCGTGCACGTGTCGGAGCTGGCGGCACCGGGCCGCTACCTCGCCGGCGGGGAACTGCTGCTGACCACCGGCATCCCCCTCACCGGGCGTGACAGCGACGAGGACTACGTGGCCTCGCTCGCGGCGCACGACGTCGGTGCCCTCGGCCTCGGCCTGGGCGAGGGGTGGGACGCTCCGCCCCCGGGGTTCGCGGATCGGTGCGCGCGGGCGGGAGTGCCGTTGTTCGTGGTGCCCGACGGCATCCCCTTCCTCGACGTGTCACGGGCGCTCGTGGGCTTGGAACGCCGGCTCGAGCGCGATGCGGGGCTCCGGGCCGCCTCCGCGCACACCCGACTGGCCGAGGCCGCCGCGGGAGAGGACGGAAGAGCTGGTGTGGTGAGGGCGATCGCCGAGGCCGTCGGCGGGTGGGCCGCGTGGGTGCCCGCGCCCCGGGCCGGGGGGACGGCGCTCCTGCACCCGCCCGCGCTGGAGGGCCTGCTGCCCTCGGTCGTCGCCGACATCGAGGCGTCGCTCGGCCGATCGGGTGCGGGCGCGGCCTCGTTCTCGGCGCACGGCTCGGTCGTGCTGGCGCTGCCCGTGACGACGGGGTCGGGCCGGGTCGGCGCTCTCGCGATCGGCGCAGGGCGTCCCCTCGCCCCCGCCGATCGTCAGCTCGCGCGCACCGCCATCGCGCTCCTGCGCGCGCTCGCCGCGCCCAGCGCGTCGACCGATGCGTCGACCGCCGGCGCGTGGATCGTGCGCCTCGCCCTCGACGGGCGCGCCTCGGCGGCCCGCGACCTGGCTCGCTCCAGCGGCGTCGATCTGCCTCCCGTCGTCCGGGTGCACGTCGGGCCCCCCGACGCCGGGGCGGCGCCGCTCTCGGTCGTGGACGGCCCGCTCCGCGTCACGCTGCGCGGGGCCGACGACGTCCCGCCGATCGGGGCGACGAGCGTGCCGGTCGTGTGGGAAGACGTCCCCGCCGCCGCCGATCGCGTACGGGCGTCGTGGTTCGCGGCGATCCGTGACGACCCCGACGCCATGCCCGCCGTCGTCGAGCCCGCGGACCGCGCGACTCGATGGCTCGACGCGCTCCGTACGCCCGAGCTGCGCGACCTGGTCCGCGCGCACCTCGCCGGAGGACAGCGCGTCGAGCACACCGCGCGTGCTCTCGGCGTGCACCGCAACACGGCCCGACAGCGGATCGCGGCGGCGGAACGCGCGATGGGCGTCGCTCTCACCGACCCCGACGCCGCCGCCGAGCTCTGGATCGCTCTCCGTCGCGTCAGCCGTTGACCTCGTCGAGCCACGCGAGCACCTGCTCGGTGTGCTCTCCCAGTCGCGGCGGCGCGGACGAGGCGCTCGGCACGGCGGGTGACCAGGCGATGGGCGATCGCACCTGGCGCGAGGCACGCCCGTCCGCTCCCCGGGTCTCGTACACGGGATCGAGGCCGAGGCGGTCGGCGAGCGCGAGCCCCTCGCCGATGGTGTTCACGACGCCCGCAGCGACGCCCACCGCGTTGAGGCGTTCGGCCCACGCGGCGGCCGTGTCGCCGGCCAGGGCCTCCTCGAGGGCCACGGCGAGGTCATCACGATTGCCGACGCGGAGCGCGTTGGTCGCGAAGCGCTCGTGCTCGGCGAGGTGGCCGACGCCGAGCACCTCGGTCATGCGTCGGAACTGCGCGTCGTTGCCGCACGCCACCGCGAGGGGACCGTCGCCGCATCGCAACACCTCGTAGGGGGCGATCGAGGGATGCCGGTTCCCCAGGCGCGCGGGCTCGGCCCCGGCACCGAGGTGAGCCGAGACCTGGTTGACGAGCGCTGCCTGGAGGCTCGACAGGAGGTTGACGTCGATGCGGGAACCTCGCCCGGTCAGCTCTCGACGTCGGAGTGCGGCGAGGATGCCGATGACGGCGTCCTTGCCGGTGAGAACGTCGACGAGCGCGACCCCCGCCTTCATGGCCTCGCCCTCCCTCTCGCCGGTGATGTGCATGAGCCCGCCGACGGCCTGGGCGACGAAGTCGTAGCCGGGGAGGCGCGCGCCCCCGTCGAGGCCGAAGCCGCTCACGGAGGCGTAGACGAGTCGCGGATGCCGCGCGGACAACGTCTCCCAGTCGAAGCCGAGCCGCGCGAACTGGCCGGGGCGGAAGTTCTCGATGACGACGTCGCTGCGGGCGATGATCTGCTCGGCCCGCGCTCGATCGCCGGGGAGGGTGAGGTCGAGCGCGATGGACGACTTCCCGCGATTGGCCGCCTCGAAGTACGTGGTCATGCCCGAGGAGGCGTAGGGCGGGCCCCACGCGCGGGTGTCGTCGCCGCCCCCGGGGCGTTCGATCTTCACGACGCGGGCGCCGAGGTCGGCCAGCATCATCGTGGCCAGAGGGCCCGCGAGCACCCGTGAGAAGTCGGCGACGACCACGCCCTCGAGGGGGGCGTTCACGTGTGCACCCCCGCCAGCGCGTGCGCCGTGGACGCGCGCGCCACGACCTCGATCGGGAACTCGACGTCGGTGCCACGCGGGCTCCGCCCCTCCAGCACATCGAGGAGGAGCGCGGCGCACGCCACCCCCGAGGCTCGCGGACGCAGGTCGATCGAGGTGATCGACGGGCGCAGGAACGGCAGCGAGGGATGATCGACGCACGAGACGACCGTGATGTCGTCGCCGACTGTCCGGCCGAGTCGTTCGAGGGTGGCGACCACCTCGATCGCGCTGGAGTCGGGCCCGCAGACGATGACGTCGGTGTCGGGCCGTTCCGCCAGCAGCTGCTCGGTGCGGCTGCGGATCTCGACCCAGGGCGCTTCGAACGACACCGCTGCCAGGACGGGGTCGAGTCCGCGCTCCCCGCACGCGCGGCGGTATCCGGCGACGAGTTGGCGGCCCCAGTCCGAGGAGTCCGGCGCGACCAGGAGAGCGGGGTGACGGGCGCCCGTGCGGTCGATCTCGTCGAACAGTCGCCGCATCGCCGACTCGTGCGAGGACCACACGACGCCGACGGGCTCGCCCTCGACGTCGGCGGGGAGATGCTCCTGGGTCACGATGGGGATGCCGGAGGCGAAGAGCGCCGGCAACGCGGGGTCTCCCGCGAGCGGGTCTCCGATGACGAGGCCGTCGGCGCGGATCGGGCGGGATCGTCCCGAGGAGACCGAGGGGCTCACGATCGTGACGTCGACGTCGTGCGCGGCGGCGTGGGTGACGATGCCGAACGTGAAGGCCATGTAGTACGAAGAGCGCGAGACGACCTCGGGCAGGACGATGCCGATCGTCCCCACCGAGCCGCTGCGCAGCTGTCGAGCGGCGGTGTTGGCGGTGTAGCCGAGGGCCGCGGCCGCCGCGAGCACCGCCTCGCGGGTCGCGGGGGAGACTCGTCCGGTTCCGCTCAGGGCGTCCGACGCCGTGGTCTTGCCGACCCCGGCGCGACGGGCGACATCGATCAGGCGCGCTCGGCCGGTCTCGTGCATGCCGAGGAGTCTAACCACACCGCCGCGAGCGTCATCTCCCCGAAACATTTCGGGTCTTGCGCCGAAACGGGACTCTCGCATACTTTTGCCGGAACGTTCCGGCATCAGTCTTGCCGCCCGACTGGAGATGCGATGACCTGCACCTGCACCCCCGCCCCGCACACCTCGCGCTCGCGCCGACTCGGCGACGAGTCCGGGGCCCCGTACGCGACCCTCTCCGAGGGCGAGCTGCGACGTGCCGCCGAGATCCTGCGTGCCAACGGGGCCCTCGGCACCGATCACCGCATCGCGTACCTCGGCCTCGACGAGCCGGACCGGCGCGATGTGCGGGCGGGGCGCACGGTGGCCCGGCGGGCTCGCGCGCAAGTGCTCGACGTGGCGACCGGCCACGCCCGCGACATCGCGGTCGACCTCGAGACGGGCACGCTCGTCCTCGACGCGCCCATCGACCACGACGACAGCGGACAGGTGCCGCTCCTGCAGGAGGAACACGCGCTCATCCGCGATCTGCTGGCGGTCGACGAGGACTGGATGGCGGCGCTGCGTCTGCGCGGGATCACCGACCCCTCCACCGTCGCCCTGGCGGGGCTCTCCGCGGGGCGCTACCCGATCGAGGGAGAGGAGGGGCGTCGGCTCGCACGCGTGCTCGCCCATCACCAGCCCACCCCGCAGACCATGCCGTGGGCGCACCCCATCGACGGTCTCGTCGCCTACGTCGACCTCGGCGCCCGTCGCGTGGCACGAGTGGTCGACGTCGAGGTCATGCCCATCCCGCAGGAGACGGCCGACTATCACGTGCCGGGGACGTTCGGCCCCGAGCGGACGACCCAGCGACCGATCGTGATCCAGCAGCCGGAGGGGCCGAGCTTCTCGTTCGACGGCGACGTGCTCACCTGGGAGAAGTGGTCGCTGCGCATCGGCTACGACATGCGCGAGGGGCTCATCCTCCACGGGATCGGCTTCGAGGATGCCGGCCGGACGCGCCCCGTCGTGCACCGTGCCTCGATCGCGGAGATGCTCGTCCCCTACGGCGACCCGGGTCCGGTGCGCTTCTGGCAGAACTACTTCGACACCGGCGAGTACCTGCTGGGTCGTCTCGTGAACAGCCTCGAGCTGGGGTGCGACTGCGTCGGCGACATCACCTACCTCGACGTCCCCATCGCCGATGCCCACGGCGAGGTCAAGGTGCTCCCCAACGCGATCTGCATCCACGAGGAGGACGCCGGGGTGCTGTGGAAGCACACCGAGCAGTTCACCGGCACGAGCGACGTGCGTCGTCAACGTCGACTGGTGGTGTCGTTCTTCGTCACCGTGGGCAACTACGACTACGGCTTCTACTGGTACCTGTACCTCGACGGCAAGATCGAGTTCGAGGCGAAGGCCACCGGACTCGTCTTCACCGCGGCCTATGACGAGCGCACCGCACGCTTCGCGAGCGAGCTCGCGCCGGGCCTGGCCGCTCCGTACCACCAGCACCTGTTCTGCGCCCGCCTGGACATGGCCGTCGACGAGGGCCCCGCGGTCATCGACGAGATCGATGTCGCGACCGTCCCCATCGACGACGGCAACCCGCACGGCACCGCGATCGGTTTCCGCTCGACACGACTCACCCGCGAGAGCGAGGCCGTGCGCCGCGCCGATGCCTCCGTCGACCGCACTTGGCGCGTGAGCAGCGCGGAAGCGACCAATCGCTTCGGCCGCCCGGTGTCGTACGTGCTCAAGCCCGAGGGCAAGCCCGTGCTCCAAGCCCACCCCGAGTCCGTGATCGCGTCACGGGCACGGTTCGCCACGTCCGACCTGTGGGTGACCGCTTACGACCCCGACGAGCGGTACCCCGCCGGTGCGGTGGTCAATCAGAGCGTGGGGGAGCAGGGACTCCCGGCCTTCATCGCCGACGATGCGTCGCTGGAACCCGCTGACCTGGTGTTGTGGCACACCTTCGGCCTCACGCACTTCCCCCGTCTGGAGGACTGGCCGATCATGCCCGTCGACTCCTGCGGCTTCGCGCTCACCCCGCACGACTTCTTCGACCGGAACCCGACCCTGGACGTCCCGGCGTCCGCATCGTCCTGTGCATGCGCCCACGAGGCGCCCACCCACTCGACGACCTCGCTTGACCCGCACCACTCGCACCACCCGTCCCACTCGCACCACCCGTCCCACTCGCACCACCTCCCTGTTTCGCCGTCGAGCCCCGCACCCTGATCCGCGGGCCGGCCCCTCGAGAGGAACCGCCATGAGAACACGCACAACCGCGGGAGCCGCGATCACCGCGATCGCCCTCCTCGCCCTGACCGGGTGCACCGGCGCATCCGGTCCCGCCCCCGCTGCCACGTCGGAAGAGGTCGCGCCCGGCTTCCTCGCTCTGGCCGATGAGTCCGCCCCCGCCGGGGGAGATCTCGTCGTGCAGGTCGACTACGACACCGCCGAAGCCGCCGGCCTGGATCCGCAGGCCGCGGCGACCGCTCGGTCGTGGATGCTCGAGGGCCTCGTCTACGAGACCTTGACCACGATCGACGAGAACCTCGACGTGGCTCCCGGCCTCGCCACGTCGTGGGAGACGCCGTCCGACACGCAGTACGTCTTCACCCTCGCCGACGACGCGGTCTTCTCCAACGGCCGGCCGATGACCGCTGCCGATGTCGTCGGCAGTCTCCAGCGCCTGCGCGACACCCCGGTGACCTGGACCGGCCAGCTCGGCCCGATCGCGTCCATCGAGGCGACGGGGGACCGCGAGGTCACCGTCACCCTGTCAGAGCCGTACACCCCGTTCTTGGCCGCCCTGGCCAATACGCCCGCTGCGATCCTGCCGATGGCCGAGATCGAGGCGGGCACCGTCGACATCACGACCGAGATGCTCGGCACCGGGCCGCTGGTCGCCTCGGCCCACCGTCAGGACGAGCAGTGGACCTTCGTCCCCAACGAGCACCACCCGGATGCCGAGTCCCTCGGCTTCTCGACCCTCACCGTCGACATCGTCGGCGATGAAGCGACGCGTGCCGCCGCGCTGCGGGACGGGTCGGCCGACCTCGCGATCCTCAACTCCACCGACTCGGCCTCGTTGCTGTCGGGGGCCGCCGATGTGCGTGTCGCGACACAGCGCAACACCGACTTCCACTACCTGATGATCAACTCGATCGGAGGGGACCCCGCACTCGCGGACGAGAAGGTGCGGTTCGCCCTGAACTCGGCGATCGACCGCGAGGCGATCAACACGCTGGTGTTCGGCGGCTCGACCGCCGTCACCGGCGTCACGCCCGCCGGACTCCCCGATTCCTGCGACCCCTCGATGCTGCCCTCCACAGCCCGCGATCTCGCCGCAGCCAAGAGCGCGATCGACGCCGTCGGCGGTCTCGACCTGAACCTGCTCGTCTACACCGACGAGCCCGTCCTGGCACAGATCGCGCAGATCATCCAGCAGAACCTCGCCGAGATCGACGTGAAGGTCTCGATCGAGCAGGTCGACTACGCGACGTACTCCGGGAAGGTGTACGCCGACCCCTCCGACTTCGACCTCGCTCTGAGCTGGTTCGCGGGCTACGCCGACCCGTCGATGGTCACCACCTGGTGGAACCCCTCTCTCGCGGGATTCTCGGCGGTGTACATGACCGGATCGAACGACCTGAACGCCGCGATCGCCGCGGGTGCGTCGACCCCTGCCGGTGCGGAGCGCGCGACGGCCCTCGCGGACGTGTGCGACCTCGCCGACCGGCAGAGCGAGATGGTGCCGCTGGTCCTTCGGCCCTCCACGATCGGCTGGAACACCGCCGAGCTCAGCCCCACCCTCACCGCCGACGAGGGATACGGCAACGTCCTTCGTCACATCGCCGAGTTCCGCGTCGGCTGACATGACCGTCGTCCTCTGGTCGCTCCGACGGGTGCTCGCGGCTCTCGCCACGCTCGTCGGGGTCTCCGTGCTCATCTTCGCCTCCGTGCGACTGATGCCCGGTGACTACACCGACCTCGTCCTGGGTCCGCTCGCCACCGAGGCGCAGCGGGCCCAGGCCGTGGCCGCATCGGGTCTGGATCTGCCGCTTCCCGAGCAGTACCTCCGCTGGATCGGCGGGGTGCTCACCGGTGACCTCGGTTACTCCTTCGTCTCCAACGTGTCGGTGACCGACGAATTCGCCGCGCGCCTGCCGGTCACCGCGACCATCGCGGCGATCACCGTCGTGGTCACGCTGCTCATCGGCATCCCCCTCGGCTTCGTCTCGGCCCTGCGGGCCGAGGGATCGGCGGGAGCGGCCGGCCGCCTCGTGAGCGCCCTGGGCATCAGCGTGCCGGAGTTCCTTCTCGCGGGGCTCCTCGTCTTCGCGGTGTCCACCCTGGGGCTGGGGATCTCGGTCGGGCAGTACTCGTCGTTCGCCGACGACCCGGCGCGCTTCTTCGGCTCTCTCGTGCTGCCGATCGTCGTGCTGTCCGTCGGGTGCGTCGCCGTCGTGGCCCGCAACACCCGCGACGCCGTGCTGAATGTGCTGGTGGAACCCCACGTGCAGGCGAGCGTCGCGCGAGGCGAGACGCCGATGTTCATCATCCGGCACCACGTGCTGCGCAACGCGGCTGTCCCGATCCTGACGATCGTCGGCGCCCTGGTCGCGGTGCTCCTCGGCGGCACCGTCATCGTCGAGTCCGTCTTCAACGTCCCCGGAATGGGGTCCTACCTGCAGACCGCGCTCGGGCGCCGGGACTACGGGATCATCCAGAACGCCGTCCTCCTGGCGGCGACCGTCTTCATCGTGACCGCCCTCGTCGTCGACCTGGTCTCGAACGCCATCGACCCGCGCCTGCGCCTGACCGGAGGGGGTCGACGATGACCATCACCCCCACCTCGACGCAGCGCCTGGTGAGCGCGCGCGACCGCACGTTCGGCGCGTGGCGCGGTCTCGACGGCCTCGCCCGGACCGCGATGATCGTCCTGGCCGCGCTCGTGCTGCTCACGATGGTCGCCGTGCTCACCGGCGTCTTCGGGTCGACGAGTGCGACCATCAGCGGACGCTTCGCGCCTCCCAGCCCGACAGCTCCTCTGGGCACCGACAACCTCGGTCGGTCCTTCCTGCCGCGCCTGTTCGAGGGCATCGCGACCACGCTGGTGGTCTCGATCGTCGCGGTGCTGTGCTCCGTGGCCATCAGTATCATCATCGGAATGGTCGCCGGGTACTACGGCGGCGCGGTGAGCGAGCTCGTGATGCGGATCGTGGACGTCCTCTACGCCTTCCCCGCCCTCGTGCTCGCCATCCTCGTCTCGGCGCTGCTCGGCCCGGGCCGGCCGGCGGCGATCATCAGCATCGTCGCCATCACCATCCCGTTGATGACGAGGGTCGTGCGGGTGGCGACCCGCACGATCGCCGAACGAGACTTCGTCGTCTCCGCGCGGATCAGCGGGGTGCGCACTCCCGTCATCTTCGTGCGACGGGTGCTGCCCAACATCGCCGGCACGGTCGTGGTGCAGGCCAGCTACGCGCTCTCGGTCGCCATCCTGGTCGAGGGCGGGCTCAGCTTCCTCGGCTTCGGAGTGCAGGTGCCCGAGGCCTCCCTCGGTCTGCTCATCCAGCAGGGGATGCTCGCGATGACCTTCGCCCCGCACCTGCTCATCGTGCCCGGCGCTGTGCTGGTCGTCGCGATCCTGTGCATCAACCTCATCGGCGACAGCTTGCGCGATCGCCTCGAACCCCGCGAAACGAGGTCCCTCACATGAGCGCCGTCACCATCCGCGATCTCGCCCTCGAATTCGATGATTCGCCGCCGGTCCGTGCCCTCGACGGTGTCGACCTCGAGATCGCAGAGGGTTCCTCGCTCGCCCTCGTCGGCGAATCGGGGTCGGGCAAGTCGACTCTCGCGTCCGTTCTCGGGCGGTTGCAGCCCCGTTCGGCACGGATCGTGCGCGGCAGCGTGCACGTCGCGGGTACCGATGTGCTCTCCCTGGATACTCCCGCCCTGCGCCGCTTCCGTCGCGACGAACTGGCCTTCGTCGCGCAGGACCCCATCGGCTCGCTCGACCCCACGATGCGCATCGGCCGCCAGTTGCAGCTCGTCCTGCAGAGCACCGGACGGGATGCGTCGCTCCGACGCCGGGTCGAGATGCTCGAGGCGATGAGGATCGCCGACCCCGAGCGCGTGATCCCGCTCTTTCCGCACCAGGTGTCGGGCGGGATGGCGCAGCGCATCGCGATCGCGCTGGCTCTGTGCCGTGGGCCCCGTCTGCTGATCGCGGACGAGCCGACCGCGGCGCTGGACTCGCAGGTGCGCGAGGAGGTCGTGCGGCTGATGTTCGATCAGGCGCGAGCTCTCGGCACGACGATCCTGTGGCTCAGTCACGACCTCCCCGCTGTCGCGCGATGGTGCGACGACGTCGCGGTGATGTACGCCGGACGCGTCGTGGAGCGCGGGCGTGCCGCCGATGTCCTGGGCGCACCCGTGCACCCCTACTCCCGTGCCCTCGCCGCGACCGACCCCTCACGGGTCAGCCAGGGGGAGCGGCTCGTCAGCATCCCCGGCGCGCCTCCGGTCCTCCACGGCGAGGCGGTGGGGTGTGCGTTCGAGTCGCGCTGTCCGTCGCGGATCGACGCGTGCGCGCGCACCCGGCCGCAACCGCTGGGCCCCCGTGCGACCCTCTGCATCCGGACCGACGAACTCCGCCCCCGCGTCCGCGAAAGCGAGGTGTCCGCGTGAGCGCCCCCGTGATCTCGCTCGACGACGTGTCGGTCCGTTTCTCGTCGGGCTTCGGTCCGACGCGGCGCGCGATCTCCGCGATGGACCACGTCTCGTTCGACATCGCGGCCGGCGAGACGCTCGGCCTTGTCGGCGAGTCGGGCTCGGGGAAATCCACGACCGGCGCCGTCGTCCTGGGACTCCAGCGCCCCGACGAGGGACACGTCCGCTTCGAAGGCATGCCGCTGGCGCGCAATCTGCGCGCGCGAGCCGGTCGCATCCAGGCGGTTCTGCAGCACCCGCGCTGGGCTGTCGACCCGCGATCGAGCGTCATCGACGCCGTCCTGGAACCGCTGCTCGTGAACGGTCGCCGCTCGCCCGCGACGGTGGCACAGGCGCGACGGATGCTGGACGCCGTGGGCCTGCCCGCCTCTTTCGACCAGCGCCGCCCGCACCAGCTCTCGGGCGGTCAGCTGCAGCGCGTCAGCGTCGCACGCGCGCTCGTGACGCGCCCCGCGTTCGTCGTCTTCGATGAGGCGGTCAGCGCTCTCGACGTCTCGGTCCAGGCGCAGATCCTGAACCTGTTGCAGGACCTCCAGCGCGAGTACGCCTTCGCCGCGCTGTTCATCTCGCACGATCTCGCCGCCGTCCGCTACATCTCGCATCGTGTCGCGGTCATGCAGCGCGGCCGCATCGTGGAGCTCGCCCCGACGAGCGTCTTCTACGACTCACCCGCTCACCCCTACTCGCGTCAACTGTTCCAGGAGCTCACCTCATGACCCCGTCTCCCCGCCTCGCCCCCGTGCGCACGCACGGCGCCCGCCTGTCGAACGCCGACTTCGCCCTGCAGCCGGTGCACGGCACCGACCGCGGTCGGGTCGCCTATGACTTCCCGGGTGTGCTCGTGGGCACCGCCGAATACGCGGAGGGTCCGACCGGGGCGACGGTGCTGTCCGTCCCGCGCGGGGCCCGCACCTACGCCGACCGCCGCGGCGGAGCGGTCGGCGCGAGCGGACTGTACGGCTTCAACCACGCGATCTGTCTCGCCGGTGGCTCGGTCTACGGGCTGTCCGCCGTCGCCGGGGTCTCCGAGGCCCTGTTCGACGTGGTGGACCACCGCGCCGGCTTCGACGAGCTGCAGCTGGTCTCGGGAGCCATCATCTACGACTACTCGGTGCGCGAGAACGGCGTCTTCCCCGATGCCGCCCTCGGGAGGGCCGCGTACGGCGCCGCTCGTGACGGCGTCGTCGAGGTCGGACGCGTCGGTGGTGGAGCCGCGGCCTCCGCCGGGAAGGTCGACCCGTCCCGCGTGGAATTCACCGGCCAGGGAGCGGCTTTCCGGCAGGTCGGCGACGTCAAGGTGCTCGTCGTCACCGTCCTCAACCCGTACGGCGTGATCGTGGACCGCGAGGGGCGGATCGTCCGGGGCAACTACGACGAGCGCACGGGGGAGCGTCGGCATCCCGCCGCGGACTACGAGGAGGCGATCGCCGAGACGCGCCTGGTCGCGCCGGTGTCGGGGAACACGACCATCACCGCGGTGGTCACCAACGTGCGCCTGAGCGACACCGACCTGCAGCAGTTCGCGCTTCAGGTCCACAGTTCGATGCACCGTGGCATCCAGCCCTTCCACACCTCGATGGACGGCGACACGCTGTTCGCGCTGACCACCGACGAGGTGGACCTGCCGGTCGATCCGGCGACCTCGCGCGGGCGGCTGTCGCTGAACCCCACCGCCGTCGCGACCCTCGCGGGCGAGACGGCCTGGGACGCGATCCTCTGCGCGGCGGGCTGAGTCGTGCACGAGTTCCCCGCGTATCTCGCTCCGTCGCAGGTCGAGGTCACCGACCTCGTGCGTCGGCATCCGTTCGCCCTGGTCGTCTCCGGCGGAGGTTCCGACGCTGCTCCGATCGCGACGCACACCCCGGTGATCATCGAGGACATGCCCGATGACAGCACGCTCGTGGGGGCCGAGCTCCTCGGCCACATCGCGCGGAAGAACCCGCAATGGAAGACGCTCCGCGACGGGCAGCCGGTGCTGCTGGTGTTCTCCGGCCCGCATGGATACGTCTCACCCACGGCGTACGCGGACGATCCGAACGTGCCCACGTGGGACTATGCCGCGGTCCACCTCACCGCGCGCGTGACGGTGCTCGACGACCGCGACGCCAGCATGCACGTGGTGACTCGGACGGTGCAGGAGCTCGAGGCCCTCGAACCGACCGCGTGGGACGCGTCGTCGTCGCTCGCGACCTTCGAGCGCATCGTCGGCGGCGTCGTGTCGTTCCGCTTCGACGTCATCGAGCAACGCGCCGTGTTCAAGCTCAGCCAGGACAAGCCCGCCGACGTGCGGGCGCGGGTCGTGGCGGCCGCGCGCTCGCGGGGCGACCGTTACGGCGACGTCGCGAGTCTCATCGAGAGCGTGGGGAGAGACGCATGATTGTGCACGAGTGGTCGGCGGAGGGGACGGATGCCGAGGCCGAGGGCCGCCGTCTGGGAGCCGCGTGGGCTCCCCAGCTGCATGCCGCCGTCGCCTCTTACCGCACCCTGTTCGAGCAGTCCGGGGTGGATGCGGGGATGGTCGGCGAGATAGCCCGGGAATGCGGCGAGGCGACCGAGCAGTTCGCGCCGGAGGTCGCCGCCGAGTTCCGCGGGGTCGCGGACGGCAGCGGACTCGACCCGGAGGCTGTGCTGCTGCTGACCTCTCGGACCGAGGTGCTCGCCCGTATGACGCCGTCGATGGAGTGCTCGACGATCGTGCACGTACCGGCCGCGGATGCCGCTCCCCGCACGCTGCAGACCTGGGACTGGCACGAGACGCTCTCGAACGAGACCCTCGTGCGGCGTTGGCGCACGAGCACGGGCACCCGGGTCGCGGCCTTCTGCGAGTTCGGGCAGCCGGCGAAGATCGGTGTGAACGACCGTGGTCTGGGCGTGCACTTCAACATCCTCCACCACCGTTCGGACGGGTCGCGGGTCGGTGTGCCGGTGCACGTGCTCTCTCGCATGATCCTCGATCGGGCGAGCACCCTCGACGAGGCCGCCGCCCTCGCGCGTGCCGTGCCGCTCGCCGCGTCGAGCGTGCTCACCGTCGTCGTGCAGGGGGCCGCTGCCGCCATCGAGGTGACGCCCGACGGTGTCGCGGTGCTCCCGGTGGGCGCGGGCGACAGTCTCGCGCACACGAACCACTTCCTCGACGCGCACCTCGCGGCGGGCGAGTGCTCGCCGTATGAGACGACCAGCGTGCCGCGGTACGAGTGCCTCGTCGACAACGCCGCACTCGCCCGGATCGTCGCACCGCGTGAGCGGGCGCGCGCGTTCGGCGCGGTGTCCGGGCCGGGGATCTCGGTGCGAGCTCGCGCCGAGCAGCCGGAGCATCTGCGGTGGGAGACGAAGCTCACGGTGGCGATCGACGTGGACGCCGCGGCGCTGGAGTTCGCCGCCGGGGCCCCGGCTGACGTCGACTCGCTGCCCTGGCGGCGCTTCGCCGCGCGCTGAGCCGGTGCTGTCCGAGGCACTTCACGGTGGGGCGGCTCTCGCGACGGCCGCGGCGACGGCGACGCTCCTCGTGCCTCCGCGTCGGGAGCACGGGGCCGCCGTGGGCGCTGCCGTCCTCATGACGGCGGCCATGGTCGACACGATCCTCGGACGCCGGATCGACGCGGTCTGGTGGGTCTCGGCGCAGATCATCGTCGCGGTGGCGCTCGCGGTGGCGGCCAGGGTCGCCGCGGGCTCGCGTCGCGCGCCGGTCTCGACGACGACCCTGCACGAGTCGATCGCGCTGCTGTTCATGGCGGCGACGATGGCCCGCATGGTCGCGGGGCAACCCGGAGCGGCGCATCATCACGTGGCATCCGACGGGCTGGGCGCGACGGTCGCGGTACTCTTCCTGCTCTATGCCGGCGTCACGGTGCATCACGTTCGCGAGCGGCGAGGGATCTCTCATCGCCTGCACGCTCTGCTGATGGCTGGGGCGGCGACGATGATGCTCGCCGCGGGCTGGTCGGCGTGACCCGGGAGCGCGCGACGACCAGCGACACGAGGACGAGTGCGATGCCGAGGGCTTGGAGCGGCGCGAGGGACTCGCCGCCGACCAGCACTCCGAGCACGACCCCGGTGACGGGATTCAGCAGCCCGATGATCCCGACGGTGCCCGCCGGCAGGTGGCGAAGCCCGGTGAACCAGCACACGAACGCCAGCGCGGTGGCGACGACGGCGATCCCCGCGTAGGCCGCGACGCCGATCGCATCCACGCGCGGGGGCGGCCCCTCGACGATCGCCGCGGCGACCACGAGCGCGATCCCTCCGGCGATGAGCTGCCATGACGTCGTCGCGAGCAGCGGGGAGTCGTCGCGCCACCGGGTGGTGAGGATCGCCCCGAGCGACGACGCGAGCAGAGCGATGACGGATGCCACGACCCCGGCGGGCGACACGGCGCGTGCCCCGAGCCCGACGACCAGCAGCACCCCCGCGATGCCGAGCACGGCCCCGGCCGCCCACCGCGCGGTCGGGCGCTGGGACAGGAGAGGCCAGGCGATGCCGGCCAGGGCGAGCGGGGCCAGCGCCATGATCGACGCCGCGATGGACGACGGGAGCAGTTGCGCCGCGAGGTAGACGAGCACGAAGAAGGCGCCGAAGTTCAGCAGTCCCAGGACGGGGGCCCGCCACCACCATGAGCCGCGCGGCCGGCGTCGGGCGATCGCCCACAGCAGGAGTCCGGCGGGCAGGGCGCGCAGCGCCGCGCCCCAGAGCGGTGCATCGGGTGGGAGCAGGTGTCGCGTGACCACGTACGTGGCACCCCACGCGATCGGGGCAACCGCGGTGATCGCGACGAGCCGCCATTTATCTTCCATGGAAGACAGTATAGTTTCCGCGGAAGGTATCATGGATGCCATGACCGACCACGTCGATGAACTCGTCGCGCAGTGGGCTGCCGAGCGTCCCGACGTCGACGCCTCGCCGATGCAGATCATCGGGCGCATGAGCCGCATCGTCGACCGCCTCGAGGCCGAGTTGCTCGCCGTGTTCCGGCGCTATGGCCTGGGCGAGGGGGAGTTCGACATCCTCGCCGCGCTCCGTCGGAGCGGCGAGCCCTTCGCGTGCGCACCCGGCGAGCTCGCGCGGCACACGATGGTGACCACCGGCGCGGTGACCAAGCGCGTCGACCGGCTCGTGGCATCCGGGCTCGTGTCGAGAAGCGCGAGCGACGACGACGGCCGCGGTCGGGTGGTGTCGCTCACGCCGGCGGGCCGGCGGGTCATCGACGAGGCGCTGGTCGCCCACGTCGAGAACGAGGAGCGCCTGCTGTCGGCGCTCCGTCCGGCCGACCGTCGTGCGCTGGAGGCGCTGCTGCGCAACTGGGGGTCTGCCCTCGGCGTGTAGGCGCTGAGGCTGTGCTGACGCTTCCGGTGCCGCCGCCGTGCCCGCGCTTGTTTGCCCCTATTTGTCGTGCGGCGCATGCTCCGGCGACCACGTGCGGCAAGTCACGCCCCGACGCCGTCGCGCCCGTCCCTGGTTTGCCTCAATTTGACGTTCGTCGCACGCTCGTTTGACCGCGTGCGGTAATTGACGCCCCGACGCCGTCGCGCCCGCGCCTGGTTTGCCTCAATCTGACGTTCGGCGCATGCCAGGGCGACGAAGTGCGGCAAATGAGGATTGCCGACGCCGGCGCGCCCGCGCCTCAGTTGCCCATGTTTGTCGCGTGGCGCGTGCTCAGGCGACGAATTGCGGCAACTCACGCACGTGTCTTCCGCTACGACAAGCCGCCCGCACGGGCGATCGCCTCGCACGGCGCATCCCGCGCGCGACTCACGCGCCCTTCAGCGCCTTCGCGATGCGCTGGATCGACACGGGTTCCGCGGTGCCGAGGCGCTGGGCGAACAGGCTCACGCGCAGCTCCTCCAGCAGCCACCGCGTCTGCACGAGGTTCGCCGGGGCGTCGGCGGGAAGAGGCACCGTGCCTCCGGCCTCGACGAAACCGGCGGCGGCGCGCTCGTACTCGGTCATGCGCTGGCGGTCGCGGCCCGGGTTGTCCGAGAGCGTCTTCACCCGCTCGAGCGCACCGGCGAGGTAGCGGGGGTAGTGCTGCAGGCGTGGGATGCCGGTGCGCGAGAGGAAACCGGGGAACAGCAGCCCCTTCACCTGGCCGCGCACGTCGTTGAGCGCTCCGAGGAGCGTCATCGACGCGGCATCCTTCATCGCCCTCTCGACCTCGCGCTGCGCGAGCAGGATCTTGGCCGCGAGCGACACCGTCTGGAACGTGCGCTCCACCGAAACGGAAGAGAACGCGTCGCGCACCCGCTCGAAGTCCCCTCGGGTGCGCACGGCGCCGTCGCGCCCGAGGATGTCGTCGGCCAGGGCCGCGCGCGCATCCTCGATCAGGGCTTTCGCGTTCTGGTAGGGGGATGCCGCGAGCGCGAGCTTCTCGTTCGCGGTGAGGTGGTCGAGAACGTAGATGGCGGGGGAGGGGACGGCCAGCAGCATCAGGCGACGGATGCCGGCCCGCGTGAGCCGCGCGGCGTCTTCGGGTGTCGCCTCGACGCGCAGAGCGACGCTGTCGCCCTCGTCGACGAGCGCCGGGTAGCCGCGTACGACGCCGCCGGCGACGGGGGTGTCGACGACCTCGGTGAGCTCGTCGAGGTCCCAGGTGGTGAGCTTCGTGCGCGAAGCGAAAGCGGGGGAGGCCTGGGCGACCTTCGCGGCCCTCTGCGGGGGCCGAGAGATCGTCGACTCGACGCTGGAGCGCGCCCGGTCGGCCAGTCGTCGCTGCAGCGCACCGAGGTCGCGGTCGCTGCCGACCGCCCGGCCCCGGGCATCGACCGCTCGGAACGAGGGGAGGAGGTGCGCGGGAACGCGCTCGAGCTCGAAGTCGGCCGCGCTCACCCGCTGGTTCGCGACGCGCTGCACCAGGGCGGCGAGGGCGTCGACGAGCGTCGTTTTCGGGAGGCCGTTCGCGTGCTCGGGGCCCTTCTCGGCGAGTTCGGCCGAGAACTTCTCCGCCCAGTCGGCGGCCGGCACCACGTTGCGGCGGATGGTCTTCGGCAGGGCGCGAAGCAACGCGGTGACGAGCTCGTCGCGCATTCCGGGCACCTGCCAGTCGAAGCCGTCGGGGCGCAGCTGCGCGAGCAGGGGCAGCGGCACGACGACCGTCACGCCGTCGTCGGGGGCGCCCGGCTCGAAGCGATACGCGAGGTTCAGGGTCTGATCGCCCTGCCGCCAGCGCGCGGGGAAGGCCCGGTCGTCGCCCTGCGCTCGGTCTCCGGTGAGGTCGGACTCGCGCAGGTCGAGCAGGTGCGGTGTGCGGTTCGAGGCATCCTTCCACCAGGTCTCGAACGAGCGGACGTCGGTGACGTCGGCGGGAATTCGGGCGTTGTAGAACGCGAACACCGCTTCATCGCCGATGAGGATGTCGCGGCGGCGCTCGCGCTCCTCGATCTTCTCGAGCAGGCGGCGCTGCTCGACGTTGCGGCGGAGGAACGCCGTGAGGCGCTTGTCGAGGACCGAGGGGTCCCACTCGCCCTCGACGAGGGCGTGGCGGACGAACATCTCGCGGGCGAGAGGGCGGTCGAAGCGCGCGAGCTGGACGCGACGCCGGCCGACGAGCTCGACACCGAACAGCGTGACCTTCTCGTACGCGGCGGCGGAGCCGGCATCCTTCGACCAGTGCGGCTCGCTCAGCGAGCGCTTCACCAGGTCGGGGGCGAGTTCCTCCGCCCACGCCGGGTCGACGGCCGCGACCGTCCGCGCGAACAGGCGCGAGGTCTCGACGAGCTCGGCGGCCATCACAGCCGAGGGACGCTTCTTCTTCAGCCCCGAGCCGGGGAAGATCGCGAACCGCGCGCCGCGGGCGCCGATGTACTCGCCCTTGACGGGGCGTGCGTCGCCCGGGGTCTTGCGGTCCTTGGCCTGCGCCATCGTGCGCGGATCCAGGATGCCGATGTGCGACAGCAGTCCGGAGAGGATCGCACGGTGGATGGCGTCGCCGGCGGCGTGGCCCTCCGGTGTGTCCCCCGAGGAGCCTCGTCCCACTTCTGACGGTGCGTGTCCCGAATTGTGCTGCTTCGAGCGCTCCGCACCGGCCATAAGTGGGACATGGTTCTTCGCGCCGCGCCCGGAAGCGCCGCGCCCGCCGTCGCCGGAGCCGGGGCGCTCGCCCGAGGCGCCCAACGAGCGCAGCTGCCGGTGCACGTCGACCCACTCGCGCACGCGCACGTAATTCAGATGCTCGCTCCGGCACAGGCGCCGGAACGCGCTCGAGCCGAGCTCGGCCTGCTTCTCCTGCAGGTACTCCCACAGGTTCAGCAGCGAGAGGAAATCGCTGGTCGGGTCGGTGAACCGGGCGTGGAACCGGTCGGCTTCCTCGCGGCGGTCCTCGGGGCGCTCGCGCACGTCCTGGATGGACATGCCGGAGACGATCGCGAGGACCTCGGCCGAGACGTCGTTCCGGCGCGCCTCGATGAGCATTCGCGCGAAGCGCGGGTCGATCGGCAGCCGCGCGATCTCGCGGCCGATCTCGGTGAGGCGGGGACCGTCTTCACGCCCGCCACCGCGCGACGGGTCGCGATCGGGTCGGTCGTCGCGCGAGCGCGCCCCCGGTGCCGGCAGCTTCACCGCGCCGAGCTCGACGAGCAGGTCGAACGCCGCCTTCACACCGCGCGAATCGGGCGGGGTCAGGAACGGGAAAGCCTGGATGTCGCCGAACCCGAGCGAGAGCATCTGCAGGATCACGGATGCCAGCGACGTGCGCAGGATCTCGGGTTCGGTGTACTCCGGCCGACGCGTGAAATCGTCCTCGGAGTAGAGGCGGATCGCGACACCGGGCGATGTGCGCCCCGCGCGACCGGATCGCTGCTGCGCCGAGGCCTGGGACACGGCCTCGATCGGCAGCCGCTGGATCTTCGACCTGTTGCTGTACCGCGAGATGCGGGCTGTGCCGGTGTCGATCACATACCGGATGCCGGGGACGGTGAGACTCGTCTCGGCGACGTTGGTGGCGAGGATGACACGGCGGCGAACGCCCGCGACGGTGGAGCGCTCGAAGACGCGGTGCTGCTCGGCGGCGGACAGGCGCCCGTACAGGGGGAGGACCTCTGTCGGCGCGGCATCCTTCTGATACGCCCCGCGGATGGCATCCGCCGCATCCCGGATCTCCGCCTCACCGGGGAAGAACACGAGCACGTCGCTCGCGGGCTCCCGGTCGAGCTCGCGGAGCGCCGCCACGACGGCCCCGACCTCGTCGGCGTCGTCGCCGTCGCGCGTCGCGCGGGCCGAACTCCTGACTTTCTGCGGCGCTGCGACCCCGCGGCCACGGGATGTCGCGGCGTCGGAGCCGTCGGCATCCGGATCCTCAGGAGTTTCGCCCGCACCGTCGGCGCCATCCAGCGGCCGGTACCGGATCTCGACCGGATACGTCCGCCCCGACACCTCGATCACGGGCGCCGGCACCGGCTCGCCGCCCGGCTCGGCGGGCGGCGCGGCGAAGTGGCGCGCGAAGCTCTCGGGGTCGATCGTCGCCGAGGTGACGATGACCTTGAGGTCGGGGCGCTTCGGCAGGATGCGGCGGAGGTACCCGAGCAGGAAGTCGATGTTGAGCGAACGCTCGTGCGCCTCGTCGACGATGATCGTGTCGTAGCGGCGCAAGAGCCGGTCGCGGTGGATCTCGTTGAGCAGGATGCCGTCGGTCACGAGCGCCACACGTGTATCGGCCGACACCTTGTCGGTGAAGCGCACCTTGTACCCGACGGTCGAACCGAGGGGCACCCGCATCTCTTCGGCGATGCGCTCCGCGATCGTGCGCGCGGCGATGCGGCGGGGTTGCGTGTGCGCGATGGAGGTGCGGCCGAGCTCGAGGCAGATCTTCGGCAGCTGCGTGGTCTTGCCCGATCCGGTCGCGCCGGCGACGATCACGACCTGGTGGTCGCGGATGGCGCGCGCGATCTCGTCCCGCGCGGCGCTGACGGGTAGCTCGGGCGGGTAGACGATCACGGGTTCGACAGACACAGCCTTCCAGCCTATCGCGGGGTGGCGCCTCCGCGTCCGGCCCCAACCGTTCGCGTCAGCGCGTGAGTTGTCGCGATTGGTCGCGTCGGGCGGGGTGTGGCGCACATATGCGGCAAGTCAGTGCGACGTTCGAGTGCCCGCGGGGCGTTCGTTTGCCGCGAGTGGCCGCGTCGCGTGGGGGGTGGCGCACATATGCGACAACTCAATGTCGGACCGTGTGGGTTTCGCGAGCGGAGAGGGCGGCTTCGACCCGCGTGGATTGCCGCGGTGTGTCGCTTCGGAGGGCGGAGAAGCGACGTTTTCCGGCAGATGACGCGGACGGGCGTCAGGGCATCGCAGCCTTCGCTGCCAGGATCCGGGTCACCGCCGCATCCACCTTCGCGGCGAACGCGCTGTCGTTCTGCGCCTTCGACAGCACGGCCTGGCGCATCTCGGGGTAGACCGACGAATCGGCCGAGACCAGCAGCAGGTCGATCCCCGCCTCGATGGCGAGTGTTGCGCGGTCGGCGGGCGACCACGCCTGCACCTGTTGCGCGGCGGAGAGGTCGTCCGTGGTCACGACTCCGTCGAAGCCGACCGTGTTGCGGAGCACGCCGACCACTGTGGGCGAGAACGCTGCGGGCGCCGAGGAGTCGATTTTCTCGTAGATCGCGGTCGACAGCATGACCACGGCGGGTCCCTCCGGCAGCACCGTCGAGTACACGCCGACGTCGGCGCCGTCGGCCGTGACGAAGTCGTCCGTCACCCCGGCGGTCGTATCGGTGTTGTCGCCCACGTGCCCGAGCCCGGGGAAGTGCTTGAAGGTCGGAAGCACGCCGCCGTCGCGCATCCCGGCGGCGAACGCCCCGGCCTTGGCCGCGACCGTCGCCCCGTCGTAGCCGTACTCGCGCTCGAGTTCGCCGATCGGCGGGTTGCTCTGCGCGGTCTCGGGGCTCGTGACGATGTCGGCGACGGGAGCGAGGTTCATGTTCACGCCGGCCTGCGTGAGCTGCCCGCCCCAGGTCGCGGCGTTGCTGCGCAGGGTCGCGTCGTCCTGCTGCCCCTGGTCGACCGCGGAGGGGATCTCATCGAACCCGGGTCCGCTCAGTACCTGCACCTCGCCGCCCTCCTGGTCGGTGGACACCCACAGCAGCGGCTGACCCGCGGCCTGCGCCGAGGTGAATGTCGACACGAGCTGGGCGGTCGCCTGCGCGCCGGCATCCGATCTCCCGTGCAGGAAGATCCCGCCGATGTGATCGTCCGCGACCGCCGAGAGGGTGGTCTGGTCGGCTCCCTCGACGGACGTGCCCACCATGAACATCTGCCCGACCTTGTCGTCGAGGCTCATCCCCGCGAGCGGGTCGGTCGTGGGCGTCGGCGTGGGTGTCGGTGTGGGAGAGGGGGATGCCGTCGGACTCGGCGTCGGAGCGGGATCGGGGACGCACCCGGTGAGCGCGAGCGCGGTGAGCACGAGAAGGGCGGAGGTCCGTGTGGCGGTCTTCACCCTCCGATGCTCTCGCACGGACGACCCGGACCGCCTCCCCTTGCGCGCGGGCTCAACCGTTCCCGCGCGAACACGTCGCCTGGTCGGCCTTGCTCCCGCTGACGTTCCCCGGCAGTTCGACGACCTCGGGACCGGGGGTGGCATCCGTCGCGCCCGGGGTGGGGGTCTCGGGCGCCGTGGGCTCGGCCGTGGGTGCCGAGGGGTCCAGCGTCACGCCCTCGTTCGCGCCGAGCTCACCGGTGAGGGCGATCGGCGCGTTGCGGGCGAGGGCGTCCCACAACACGGCGGCACCGTCGAGGTCGGGAACGACCTTGTCGCTGTCGTCGGGGTCGGTCAGCACGGGGTACTGCACGAACGTGGTGTCGCTGAGCGGAACGTCCTTGAGGGTGTACGCCAACTGTGCGATGCGAACGGGATCGGCCAGACTCTCGCTCGGGGTGACGTTGTTGACCGCGGTGTTCGCGAGCGCCAGCAGGGTTCCGGGGTTGGAGAGCACCTCTTCGCTGCGCACCTTGTTGAGCAGCCGCGAGAGGTACTGCTGCTGGTTGCCGATGCGGGCGAGGTCGCTGCCGTCGCCGATGCCCTTGCGGGTGCGCAGGAACGCCAGGGCGTCGTATCCCTGGACGACGCGCGGGCCGGGCTCCCAGTTGATCCCGGCGTCGTAGTCGTTGATGCCGTCGCCGCCGATGCACACCTCGACGCCACCGACGGCGTCGGTGATGTTCACGACGTTGCCGAAGCTCACCTTCGCGGCGAAGGGGATCTGCTGACCCGTGAGGTTCGACACCGTGCTGGCCACGCACGCGAGGCCGCCGGCCTCGTACGCCGTGTTGATCGACGCCTTCCACGCCCCGGACGACACCGAGCCGTCCTCGTTGGTGCACTCCGGGATCTCGAGCCGCAGGTCGCGCGGGAACGAGACCACCGTCGCGCGGCGTGGAGCCTCCGACACGTGCACGAGGAGGTTGACGTCGTTCCGGATGCCCTCGGCCTCTGGATCGCTGCAGCGTTCGCCGAAATCGTCCTTGACCTGGTCGTCGCACTCGTCGGTTCCGACGATGAGCACGTCGAACGCGCCCGCGTACTCGCTCAGCGACGGGGCCTGCGAGGGGGCGTCGGGGAGCGGCACCGCGACCTCCTGCAGGCGCTGCGACAGCATCCAGGCGTACACGCCCCCGACCGCCACCGCGGCGACGACGGCCACGGTGAGGCCGATGGCGAGCAGTTTCAGTCCTCGGCGCCAGCCCGAATCGGGGCGGCGGCGGGCGTGAGCGGCGGAGGGTTCGGGGGGCACGGCGTCAGTAAACCACGCCGCTCGCAAAGAACCCCGGACGTGCGCGACGGGGCGGCCGATGGCATCCGGCCGCCCCGCGCGTGCGTGTGGTGTTACTGACCGCCCTCGGTGAGGGTCACGTCGATCGGCGTGTATTCACCGTCGACGGTGACGCCCTCGTCCTTCAGCTCGGACAGCGCCTTGTCGATGTACTCGTTCGAGTACGCGGAGTCGGCCGGCTCGGTCGTGATGAGGTTGAGGCCGTCCTGGTTGACCGCCTTCAGCGCGCCCTGGACCGTCTTGTCCCACGCGGCCGAGTCGACCGTGCCGAAGTCGCCGCCCGTCCAGATGAGCTTGTTGACCTCGTTCATCTGCCACAGCTGGTGCACGGGTCCCACGGGGAACGCGTTCACACCGGGAGCCGTCGCGGCCTTGTAGGTGATGTCCGCCGCCTCGGTGGGGTTGTCGCGGGCGAAGACCCAGCCCTTCGTCACGGCCTTGAGGAAGCGCGTGGCGGCGTCGGCGTACGCCGGGTCGTCGGAGAGACGCTTCGTGTCGGCCCAGATCGCGTCCTGCAGCATGGCGCCGGCGGTGTCCTGGTACGAGATGACGTTGATGTCGTCCATCGTGTAGAGCTTGCCGGTGGCGGGGTTCACCGTCTCGAGCAGCTGCGCGAGCTCGTTGTACGTCATCGCCTGGGCGGCATCCACGTCCTTGTCGAGGAGCGCGTTCATCGAGAAGTCCTGCGTCGTGATCTTCACCGTCGAGGCGTCGAGACCCTTGTCGGCCATGGCCGCGAAGATCTCCCACTCGTTGCCGAAGCCCCACGAGCCGATGCGCTTGCCCTCGAAGTCGTCGACCGACGTGATGCCGGAGTCCTTCCACGACACCTGGGTCGTTCCGGACTTCTGGAACACCTGGGCGATGTCGGTGAGTTCGACGCCCTGGTTCTCCATTGTGCCGAGGACCTTCGGCACCCACGCGACGGCGAAGTCCACGTCTCCGGCGACCAGCGCGTCCTGCGGCACGATGTCACCGCCCGAGGGGATGACGTCGACCTTGTCGAAGCCCTCTTCCTGGAAGTAGCCCTTGTCCAGGGCGACGTAGTATCCCGCGAACTGCGCCTGCGGCAGCCACTGCAGTTGCAGCTTCACCGAGGTGAGAGGCGTGAAGTCGGCGTCGGATGCCGCGGGTGCGGAGCTGCCGCCGGAGCAGGCGGAGAGCGCGAGGGCGGCGACGCTGACGCCGGCGATCGCGCCGAGCGTGCGTCGGATGCTGTGTCTCATGGAAGGTCCTTCCGGTTCGGGTGGAGCGTGTGGCGGGTGGTGCAGGCTCTTTCGTCGTGGGGTGGATGCCGATCAGCTGCGCGCGCGTCCCGCACCGAGACGGCGCGCGACGAGGCGTTCGAGCAGTGAGGTGACGAGGAAGAAGACGAGGCCGATCACGATGCCTCCGCCCACGAACGCCCAGGCGAGCGATGCACGTCCGGACTTGGCGTAGGTGGCGATCGCGGTACCGATGCCGTCGGCGGGTCCGCCGAAGTACTCGGCGACGAGGGCGGAGATGACGGCGAGGGATGCCGCGACCCGCACGCCCGTCACGAGGTACGGCAGGGCCGTCGGCAGCGTGAGACGGAGGAACGTCTGCCCTCCGCTGGCGGCGGTGGCGCGGAAGAAGTCGCGCTGGACCGGGCGGGTCTGGCGGAGGCCGCGCAGCGTGTTGACGAACACGGGGACGAAGGCGGCGATCGCGGCGACCGCCTGGCGACCGAACTGGCTCGAGGCACCGAACATCGTGTTGAAGATAGGGGTGAGGGCGACGATCGGCACCACGGCGAGGGCCGCGACCAGCGGTGCCGTCATGCCGTCGACGGGGCGCCAGGTCGCGGCGAGGGCGGCGAGCAGGATCGCGAGCAGGCTGCCGGCGAGGAGGCCGACGAGCGCGTTGGTGCCCGTGATGCCGGCCGCCTCGGCGATGAGGCCGAAGCGCTCGACGAACTCGGTGACGACCGCGAACGGATCGGGCAGCATCCGCGGGGCGCTGCCCGAGGCGACGAAGGCGTACCAGGCGGCGAGTCCCGCGATGCCGACGACGATCGGGGCGAGCAGACGTGCCCAGCCGGGGAGGCGGACGGCGTTCATCGCTCGTTCGCCCGCTGCACGGGCGAGCCGTGGAGTGCTTCGCGCACGGCGGTCACGCGGGCGAAGTACTCGGGGGACTCGCGGAGGAGGTCGTCGCGGGCGCGACCCGGGCGCGTGTCGACGACGTCGGTGATGCGTCCGGGGCGCGGGCTCATCACGACTACCCGGTCGGAGAGGAACACGGCCTCGGGGATCGAGTGGGTGACGAACACCACCGTCGCTCCGGTCTCGGCGGCGATCCGGGCGAGCTCACTCTGCAGACGCTCGCGGGTCATCTCGTCGAGAGCGCCGAACGGTTCGTCCATCAGTAGCAGCTTCGGGGAGGCCGCGAGGGCGCGGGCGATCGCGACGCGCTGCTGCATGCCGCCGGACAGCTGGTCGGGGTATCGCCCGACGAAGTCGGTGAGACCGACGAGTTCGGCGAGCTCGGCGACGCGGGCCTCCCGGCGGGCGCGGGTCCACCGGTGCAGTTCGAGAGGCAGCGCGATGTTCGCCGCGACGGTACGCCAGGGGAGGAGACCCGCCTGCTGGAACGCGATGCCGTAGTCCTGGTCGAGTCGCGCTTGCCGTGCCGTCTTGCCCGCGAGGGTCAGCTCGCCGCTCGTCGCGGTGTCGAGGTCGGCGATGAGGCGCAGCAGCGTCGACTTGCCGCAGCCGGAGGGGCCGATGAGCGAGACGAACTCGCCGGCCGCGATGTCGAGGTCGACGTCGGTCAGGGCGATCACCTCGCCCCCTGCGCTCGGGAAGACCTTTCCGAGCCCGCGGGCTCGAACAGCGGTGTCGGTGGTCATGCGGTGTCCTCCCCGCGACGGAAACGATGAAGGGCCACGCCGACCAGGGCGACGCCGCCGGCGGCGACGAGTCCCATCACGACGGTGCCGAAGGTGGGTGCCCAGGGCGCGGCGGGGTCGGAGGAGGCCTGCCCCGCGAGCTGGATGAGCATGCGGCCGATCCCGCCGCGCAGACCGATCGACACCTCCGCGACGACGGCACCGACGACGGCGGATGCCGCGGCCAGACGCAGAGCGGGCAGCAGGTGCGGCACGGCGGCGGGGAGCCGCAGGTGCACGAGGGTCTGCCACCACCCGGCGGAGCTCGCGCGCATGAGGTCGAGGTGCAGGGCATCGGGGGCCTCGAGCCCGCGGAGCATGCCGACCGCGACGGGGAAGAACGCGAGGTACGACGCGATCAGCGCCACCGAGAACCATTGCGGCCACGGGAAGCCGGAGCGGTCGATCTGCGTGCCGAGCGCATTCACCACCGGTGCGAACGCGATGAGCGGCACGATCTGGCTCACGACGATCCACGGCAGGAGTCCCGCCTCGACCAGACGCCAGCGCTGCATCGCGATCCCTAGCAGCGACCCGACGACCACCCCGATCAGCCACCCGAGGGCCGCGAGACCGAGAGTCGTACCGGCAGCTTGCACCACGGACAGCAGCAGCGGCGGCGTCTCTCCTCCGCTGGTCGGCGCGAACATCCGCGCGATCATGTCCCACACGTGCGGCATGGCGCGGTCGTGCGTCCGGGGGAGCAGGATGACGCCCGACCCGGCGGATCCGTCCCCGCCCACGGTCACGCCGTCAGCGGGACCGAGGAACTTGTACAGCTCCCAGAGGGCGATGACTGCCGCCACCCCGGCTGCACCCCAGCCGATCCGGGCCGCCGCGGTGCGTCCGCGCGTGGACGCGACCCTTCCGACGACCGCTGTCTCGCCCGGCGTGACGACCTGATCGGTCACGGGGCGCTCACCGCTTCGCCGTGACGTGCTCGGACAGGGCGGGGATCACCGTCTCGCCGTACACCCGCATCGTCTCCTCCTTGTTGTCGTGCTGGAGGTAGCCGGCGAACTGCGTGACGCCCAGCGCCCGCAGCTTCTCGAGCTTGGCGATGTGCTCCTCGGCGGTGCCGAGCACGCAGAACCGCTCGACGATCTCGTCGGGCACGAAGTCGACGTGGTCGTTGTCGCTCTTGCCGTGCGAGTTGTAGTCGTAGCCCGTCCGGCCCGCGATGTAGTCAGTCAGCGCGGCCGGCACGTCGGAGCCCTCGCCGTACTTCGCGACGATGTCGGCGACGTGGTTGCCCACCATCCCGCCGAACCACCGGCACTGCTCGATCATGTGCGCGCGCGATTCGGGGGTGTCCTCACCGATGTACATGGGCGCGGCCACGCAGAAGGCGATCTCGTCGGGATCGCGGCCGACGTTCTCGGCGGCTTTGCGGACCGTTTTGATCATCCACTCGGCGATGTCGAGGTCGGCGAGCTGCAGGATGAAGCCGTCGCCCACCTCGCCGGTGAGCTTGAGCGCGAGGGGGCCGTAAGCGGCGACCCACACGTCGAGCTTCGACCCGCGGCTCCACGGGAACTGCAGGGTCGCGCCGTTGTACTCGACGGCGCGGGAGTTGCCGAGTTCGCGGATGACGTGGATCGACTCACGCAGCGCCTTCAGCGTCGTCGGACGCCCGTTCGTCACTCGCACTGCGGAGTCGCCGCGGCCGATGCCGCAGATCGTGCGGTTGCCGTACATCTCGTTCAGGGTCGCGAACGTGGATGCCGTGACGGTCCAGTCGCGGGTCGCGGGGTTCGTCACGAACGGTCCGACGGTGACTCGTCGCGTCGCGGCGAGGATCGCGGAGTGCACGACGTACGGTTCCTCCCACAGCAGGTGCGAGTCGAAGGTCCAGACGTGGCTGAAACCGTGCGCTTCGGCCAGCTGCGAGAGCTGGATCGTGCGGGCCGCGGGTGGGTTGGTCTGCAGGACGACGCCGAAATCCATGGGGTCTCCTCTCAGACCAGGTACTGGCTCAGGCCGCGCTTGACGAAGCGCCCGTCGCCCTTGGCGCCGATGTACGCGCCCTCGTCGACGACGACCTTGCCGCGCGAGATGACGGTGTCGACGTGCCCGTCGATCTCGTAGCCTTCCCACGCGGAGTGGTCCATGTTCATGTGGTGGGTCTTGCCCACGCCGATCGAGGTGTGCCCGGCCGGGTCGTAGACGACGATGTCGGCATCCGCGCCGGGGGCGATGACGCCCTTCTTGCCGTACATGCCGAACATGCGCGCCGGCGTCGTGCTGGTTAGCTCCACCCAGCGCTCGAGCGTGATCTGCCCGGTGACGACGCCCTGGTACATGAGATCCATGCGGTGCTCGACCGAGCCGATGCCGTTCGGGATCGCGCGGAAGTCGCCCTGGCCGAGCGTCTTCTGGTCCTTCATGCAGAAGGGGCAGTGGTCTGTCGACACCATCTGGATGTCATTGGTGCGCAGCGCCTGCCACATGTGGTGCTGGTGGCCCTCGTGCTTCGAGCGCAGGGGCGTAGAGCACACCCACTTCGCGCCCTCGAAGTCGCCCCACTCCTCGCTCGAGGCTCCGAGCTGGTCTTCCAACGACAGGTAGAGGTACTGCGGGCACGTCTCCCCGAACACGTTCTGCCCGTTGTCGCGGGCCCACGCGAGCTGCTCCACCGCTTGCTTCGCGCTCACGTGCACGACGTACAGCGGCGCGCCGGTGAGGTTCGAGAGCATGATCGCGCGGTGCGTGGCCTCCTCTTCCATCTGCCACGCGCGCGCGACGCCGTGGAAGTACGGCGAGGTCTTGCCCTTCTCGATCAGCTGCTCGGCGAGCACGTCGATGACGGGCCCGTTCTCCGCGTGCATCATCGTCAGCAGCCCGGTGTCGGCGGCGACCTGCATCGCCCGGAGGATCTGCGCGTCGTCGGCGTAGAAGACACCCGGGTACGCCATGAACATCTTGAAGCTCGAGATGCCTTCGTCGATCAAGCCGGGCAGGGCCGCGAGTGAGTCGGCATCCACCCCTCCGACGATCTGATGGAAGCCGTAGTCGATCGCGCAGTTGCCGGCCGCGAGCTCGTGCCAGTGCGCGAGTCCGTCCTGGACGCGCTCGCCGGCGCGCTGCACCGCGAAGTCCACGATCGTCGTCGTCCCGCCCCAGGCCGCGGCGCGGGTGCCTGTCTCGAAGGTGTCCGACGCGCTCGTGCCGCCGAAGGGCAGCTGCATGTGGGTGTGCGCGTCGATGCCGCCGGGGATCACGTACTTGCCGGTCGCGTCGATGACGGTGTCGACGGATGCCTCGAGGTCGTGGCCGAGGAGCGTCGAGCCCGGCGCGAGCACGGCGGCGATCGTCTCGCCGTCCAGCAGCACGTCGGCGGCGCTGCGCCCCGTCGCCGAGACGACGGTGCCGCCCGTGATGAGGGTGGTCGCCATCTCAGGCCTCCACGATCTCGCCGTAGGTGTCGGGCCGGCGGTCGCGGTAGAACTGCCAGTCGTCGCGCATCTGCTGCACGAGGTCCATGTCGAGGTCGCGGATGAGCACCTCCTCGTGCTCCGATGAACCGACCGCTCCGACGTGGTTGCCCCGCGGGTCGATCACCTGGCTCGTGCCGTAGAAGGTGACGGCATCCTCGCCGTACTCGTTGTCCTCGCGGCCGACACGGTTCGGCTGCAGCACGAAGTAGCCGTTGGCGACCGCGGCGCACGGACCCTCGACCTCCCACAGGCGGTTCGACAGTCCGGGCTTGGTCGCGTTGGGGTTGAACACCATGTGCGCGCCGTTCAGGCCCAGCTCGCGCCATCCCTCGGGGAAGTGGCGGTCGTAGCAGATGTACATGCCGACCTTGCCGACCGCGGTCTCGAAGACGGGGTAGCCGAGGTTGCCCGGGCGGAAGTAGAACTTCTCCCAGAACTTGTCGAGGTGCGGGATGTGGTTCTTGCGGTAGCTGCCGAGCACGGTGCCGTCGGCGTCGACGAGCACGGAGGTGTTGTAGTAGACGCCGGTCTGCGCCTCCTCGTAGATGGGCAGCACCGACACCACGCCGAGCTCCTTCGCCAGGGCGGCGAAGCGCTGCACGATCGGTCCGTCGACCGGCTCCGCATAGCGGTAGTACTTCTGGTCCTGGGTGATGCCGAAGTAGGGGCCGTAGAACAGCTCCTGGAAGCACACGACCTCGGCGCCCTGCGCCGCGGCATCCCGCGCGAACTGCTCGTGCTTGTCCAGCATCGATGCCTTGTCGCCGGTCCAGGTGGTCTGCGTGATCGCGGCGCGTACCGTCGTCATGGTGCCCTCGTTCCTCCCGGGCCGTCGTGGCTCGATTCCGTCGCTGCCGACGGGCGAGGACCCGGTTCTGTTACTGTCGCGCCTGAACATTTCTCCACGATTTCCACGAGTGACACCGCCGTAAATTGGGGGCCCATGATCCCGCCCGACTCCTTCGTGGAGCGCACGTCAGCCGGCCTGGCGGCGGAGATCGCGCGGCTCGTCAGCGACGGGACGCTCGCGCCGGGGGAACGACTGCCCACGGTCCGCGATGTCGCCGCGGCTCTCGGGGTGTCGACGGGAACCGTCGCGTCGGCCTGGCGTGCGCTCGCCGACGCGGGAGTCGTGTTCTCGCGCGGCCGGGCCGGGACGTTCGTCCGCGCCGAACGGCGGGAGTGGCTGAGTCCGCGCGTGGAGGGGATGTCGGCCGCCCGCGTCTCCGGCGCCCCGCGGGGCCTCGGGGCCGGGCGCGACGTCGCGGCGCTGCGCCTCGACCTCTCGCTCGGTACTCCCGACCCCGCGATGCTCCCCTCCATCGAGCGCGCGCTCGCCCTCGCCCGGCCGCGCGCCGACACCGGGCGGTACCACGACCTCCCGGTGCTCCCCGACCTTTACGACGTTCTCCGCGAGCAGTGGCCCGTGCGCGGTGTCGAGGAGCTCACCGTCGTCGACGGCGCCCTCGACGGCATTTCGCGAACGCTCGACCAGGTGGTGCGCTTCGGCGACCGCGTCGCGGTCGAGTCGCCCGGTTTCCCCTACTTCTTCGACCTGATCGAGGCCGCCGGCGCGGTGCCGGTGACACTGGAGTCCGACGCGGACGGCGTGCTCCCGGCATCCCTCGCCCGTGCTCTCGCGCTCGGACCCTCGGCCGTCCTGCTCCAGCCGCGCGCGCAGAATCCGACCGGAGTGTCGATGTCATCCGAGCGCGCACGTCGACTCGCGAACGTGCTCCTGAGCGTTCCCGGCGGCACCCGCGTCACGGTGATCGAAGACGACCACTCCGCCCTCATCGCGAGCGCGCCGCCGGTGACCCTGGCGCTCTGGCTCCCGGCTCAGGTCGTCCACGTGCGCGGGTTCTCGAAATCGCACGGCCCCGATCTGCGCATCGCGGCCCTCGGCGGACCGTCGGCGATCGTCGATCGGATCGTCCGCCGACGCATGCTCGGCCCCGGCTGGACGTCGCGGCTCCTGCAGTCGGTGCTGTTCGAGCTGCTCACCGATCCGCGCTCCACCGCGCCGGTGCGCACAGCGCGCCTGATCTATCGCGACCGTCTCGACCGTCTGGCCGCGGCCCTCCGCCGTCTCGGCATCGACGTCGGCGACCCCGACGGCATCAATCTCTGGATGCCGGTCCGCGACGAACGCGCCGCGCTCGTGCACGCGGCTGCCGAGGGGATCGGCATCGCCGCCGGGTCGCCGTTCGTCGTCGATCCGGAGACCTCGCCGTCGGGTGGGGACCGTGTGCGGGTGACGGCCGGATCGGTCGTCGAGAACGTCCGGCTCGTCGCCGAGGCGCTCGCCCGCGCGGCCTCGGCCGCACCACTGGCGTAGACGCGTCAACCCCGGAGCCGATGTCGGTGGGGACTCCTAGGGTTGAACGCATGACCGTTCCTTCTGTGCAACTCAACGACGGAAACTCCATCCCCCAGCTCGGCTACGGCGTGTTCCTCGTGCCCGCCGACGACGCCGAGCGCGCCGTGTCCGAGGCTCTCGAGGTCGGCTACCGCCACATCGACACCGCCGCGATCTACAAGAACGAAGAGGGTGTCGGCCGCGCGATCGCCGCGAGCGGCATCCCGCGCGACGAGCTCTTCGTCACGACCAAGCTCTGGAACGACCGGCACGACGGCGACGAGCCGCTCGCCGCGATCGACGAGAGCCTGCAGAAGCTCCAGCTCGACGCCGTCGACCTTTACCTGATCCACTGGCCGACGCCCAAGAACGACAACTACGTCCACGCGTGGCAGAAGATGATCGAGATCCGCGAGGCGGGCAAGGCCCGCTCGATCGGCGTCTCGAACTTCCTCGTGCCCCACCTCGAGCGCATCGTCGCCGAGACGGGCGTGACCCCCGTGGTCGACCAGATCGAGCTGCACCCCGCCCTCAGCCAGCGCGAGATCGCGGCGTGGGGTCAGGAGCACGACATGCACATCGAGTCGTGGGGTCCCCTCGGCCAGGGCAAGTACGACCTGTTCGAGATCCCCGCGGTGAAGGATGCCGCCGAGGCCCACGGCAAGAGCCCCGCTCAGGCCGTGCTGCGCTGGCACATCCAGCACGGCTTCATCGTGTTCCCCAAGTCGGTGCGCCGCGAGCGCCTCGAGGAGAACTTCGACCTGTTCGACTTCGAGCTCACCGCCGACGAGATGGCCGCGATCGATGCCATCGACCCGGGCGACGACTCGGGCCGTGTGGGCACGCACCCCGACGACCTGAACTGACGTCGGGCGCCCCGCGCGTATGAACCGCCTCGCGAACGCCTCGAGCCCCTACCTGCGCCTCCACGCCGACAATCCCGTCGAGTGGTTCCCGTGGGGGCCCGAGGCGTTCGCGCTCGCGGCCGCGAGAGACGTCCCCGTGATGATCTCGATCGGCTACAGCACCTGCCACTGGTGCCACGTCATGGCGCGCGAGTCCTTCCAGGACGCCGAGACCGCCGGCGTCCTGAACGACGGCTTCGTCTCGATCAAGGTCGACCGCGAAGAGCACCCCGATGTGGATGCCGCCTACCTCGACGCCGCCTCCGCCTTCACCCCGCACCTCGGGTGGCCGCTGACGGTGTTCGCGAGCCCCGAGGGTCGCGTCTTCTACGCGGGCACGTACTTCCCGCCCGTGCCCCGGCCCCCGCAGCCGTCGTTCCGCCAGGTCCTCGCCGCGGTCCGCGAGGCGTGGACCGAACGGCGGAGCGAAGTGGATGCCACCGGCTCTTCGCTCCGCGACGCTCTGGCCGCCGCGGCCACCGCCCCCGCCGACGCACCGCCCACCCTCGAGAAGCTCGCCGCTGCCGCTCGCACCGTGGTCGCCCGTGAGGACCGCGAGTACGCCGGCTTCGCGGCCGGTCCCGCGTTCGAGACCCCGAAGTTTCCCAACACTCCCGTGCTGAGGTTTCTGCAGCACCCCGCGCTCGCGTCCGACGTGCCGGATGCCGCGGCCGTGGCATCCCGTGCCCTCGCCGCCATGGCGGCATCCGATCTGCACGACACCGTCGAGGGCGGCTTCTTCCGCTACGCCACCCGCCGCGACTGGAGCGTGCCGCACTACGAGCGCATGCTCACCGACAACGCCGGTCTCGTCGAGGTCGCCCTCGCCGCGGACGACGAGACGACGGCGATCGACGCGGCGCGGTTCCTCGTCGACGTGCTCCAGCTGCCGTCCGGCGGCATCGCCGCGGCGCAGGACTCCGAGTCGATCATCGACGGCAAACGCTCGGAAGGCGGGTACTACCGGGTCGCCGACCGCTCGGCGCTGCAGCCGCCCGCCCTCGATGCCAAGGTCGTCACCGGCTGGAACGGCCACGCGATCGCGGCACTCGCCGCCGCCGGAACGCGCACCGACCCGCGTTTCCTCGAGGCGGCCCGCTGGGCGGCCGACGCCGTGCTCGAGAGCAACGTCGCCGACGACGGGACGCTCCGCCGCGCCTCGCTCGACGAGATCCGCTCCGCCGCTCCCGCGACGCTCGAGGACTACGGCGGGCTCGCCCGCGGTCTGCTCGCCCTCGCGCGAGCGACGGGCGAAGTGGCCTACGCCTCGCGGGCGCGCGCCCTGGTCGACGTGTGCCTCGGCGACGACGGCATCCATCCTCCCGGTGGGGGAGACCCGGTGCTCCTCGCTCAGGGGATGCAGCCGCACGGCGTCCCGAGCGACGGCGCCTCGCCCTCGGGGCCCTCGGTCTTCGCCGCAGCCGCCCTCGACCTCTGGCGGCTCGGCGCGGGGGAGCGGTACCGAGCCGCCGCCGAGACGCTCGTCCGCGCGGCGGCGGACGGCGCTCTGGCGACGCCGCTCGCGCACGGTGCGATCCTCGAGGTGGCGGTGGGACTGGCATCCGCTCCCCGTCAGGTGGTCGTCGTCGGCGAGACGGATGCCGAGATCGCCGACGCCGCCCGACGCATGGCCGCCGACGTGGTCGCGGTGGTCTCTCCGGAACAGGCGCTTGCGTTCACAGCGAGCGGGTTCGAGCTGTTCGAGGGCAAGAGCGCCCTCGGCGGCGAGGCGACGGCCTACGACTGCCGCGCGTTCACGTGCGCGCTGCCGACGACGGATCCGGCGCGGCTGGTCTGACGCGCGGGGCCGGTGGCTGAGTCCCGAGGGCGAACACCGGATGCCGCCCGCCCGGCGCGCGGGTGAAAACGCCCGCCGCGCGCCGCGGAAAGACGCGGAGCACCGTCGAACCTGGGAAAACGTGATGCCTAACCTCGGCGCAGCCTGAGTCGGCAGGCGACGTTCTCCGCCACGTCGGGCGGTTTCCGCGGGGTGGGCATGCGCTTTTCTTCTCGGTTCTGGTTGGTGTCCGTGGTGGCCACGGTCTCCCTCGTCATCGGCGTGGCCGTTCCTCTCGATGCCGCGACGGCGGTCGCTCCGGCGACGCTTCGCCCCGCGGAAGTGCCGCACGAGGACACGGCCGCTCTCCCGTCGACCGATGAGGCCGCTCCTGTCCCTCAGCTGCCCGAGGGGTCTTTCGCCATCCCGTCCGACAAGACCCTGCCCCGCGACCGCGCCGAGGTCATCCCGGATCCGACGCCGCCGCCCGTCTCAGACGCCGTGGCCGAGTGGGAGAAGCGCTCCGTCGACACGTCCGGGCTTCGTCGTGTCGACGAGTCCGAGGATTCCACGCGGTACACGAATGCCTCCGGAGCCACGGTCACGCGCGTGTCGTCCGAGCCCGAGCGTGCGCGGGACGACAACGGCGAGTGGGCCGACGTCAACACTTCCGTCTCGCGCGATGGTGACGACTGGACCGTGCAGAACCACCCCCTCGATCCGGTCTTCCGTGGCGGGCGCGGACACGCCCCGTCCGTGGAGGTCTCACGCGACGGCCACGACGTTTCGTTCGCGCTCCTCGGCGCGGAACCGGGCGAGCTCGCCGCTCCGTACTGGTGGTGGGACGACTGGGAGGAGCTCACCTATCAGGACGTCTTCGGAAGTGCCGACCTGGAGTATCGCGTGGAGCCCGGTGCGGTCAAGGAGTCGCTCGTCCTGGATGCCGTGCCGACGAAGCGCTCGTCCTGGACCTGGCGGATCGACGCGGGCTCATTGACTCCGGCCCTCGGCGAGGCGGATTCCGTGATCTTCACCGATGCGGAGGGCACCGAGGTTCTGATGATCCCGACCCCCGTCGCCACCGACTCGAGCGGGGTCGAGGGTGAGCGCGAGAGCGCCAGCACAGCGCTGAAGGTCTCGCTCTGGCAGGCGAGCGACCGGTCGTGGCGGTACACCGTGCGTGCGGACCGGGCGTGGTTGAGCGATCCGGCGCGCCTGTACCCCGTGCGGATCGACCCGACGATGAAGACCCCGAACGGCACCACCGCCTACAAGTCCGATGGAACGACGTGGTACGGCGCGCAGATGGTCGGCAACACCCGCGAGGGAAACCGTGACAAGTATTGGCGATCGGTGGTCTCGTACGACTACGGGAACCTGCCGGGGCAGTTCATCGCCGCCGCGACCATGGGGATCGATTACGACGACCACGGCACGACCTCGACGCAGACGGGGTGGGTGCAGCACGCGAGCGCCTTCTCGTACAACGGCATGGGCTCGCACCTCGGCTCGTACACCCTCGGGACCGACTGGACCGCTGTCGAGGGCGACGGGGTCGCGGCGCGACTCGCGAGCAATCTGCGCATCGGAGATCGTCCCGCGTTCATGATCGGCGGCTGGGAGGGCTCGTCCTACTCGTTCAAACACATCCAGTCTGCGCTGTGGGTGGAGTCGTGGGATTACCCGTCCGTCGGCGGATGGGGACCAGCCGACGGCGGGACGGGGATCTCGCTCACGCCGACTCTGGGGTTGAGGGCATCCAACCCGGGTAATCGCCCCCAGCAGTATCTCTTCGAGCTCGCCACCGATCCGGGCCTCACCGACAGGATCGCCATTCAGGGATGGGGAAGCGGAACCCAGTTCCAGATCCCCTCGGGACTGCTGCGAACCGGGACGTCGTACTACTGGCGCGTTTCGATGGTCGATGACCTCGACGGTCTCTGGGGTCAATCGACCCTCTTCCGGTCACCGGTCTACAACTTCTCCACGAACGCCGTCCCGCTCCCGAATGCCGCGACGGCGACGCCCGGCAGCCCCGTGACCGAGACCCCGGCCACGGTCACCACGTTGACGCCGACCCTTCGGGTGGGCGCTGTCGCCGACACCGACGGCACGGGCGGTTCGATGACGTACCAGTTCAAGATCGCGACGGGCCAGGATGCCAGGTCCGGGGCCGTCGTGGCCTCGGGCTGGGTGACCGCCGTCGACGGCGTCGCCTCCTGGACGGTGCCGCCGGGCACGTTGCAGGACGGCGGCGTCTACTCGTGGACGGTCACGACGAATGATGGGCGAGACACCAACACCGAAAACGGCTGGGTACGCCGCCTCAGGACTGATCTCAGACTCGGGGCGTCCGGCCCGTCTCCCTACGACACCGCCGGCCCGGTGACGACGAACCTCGCCAACGGCAATGTCAATCTCTCATTCGCGTCGCCGACGGTGCAGGCGTTGGGCGGCGCGATGGGAATGTCGTTCACCTACAACTCGCAAGAGGTTCCCGGCGCGAATCGGGGTTTGACGGGGGAGTACTTCGATGCGCGTTCGGGCGGTGTCGCCCCGACGTCGGCAGCCGGCTACACCTTCACGGACAAGACCCCCGCGATGGTGCGGACCGACCCCGCCGTGTCGTTCCAATGGGGGAGCGGGGCACCGGCCGAGGCGCTCCCGGCGGACCACTTCCTGGCGCGATGGACGGGGTTCCTCACGGTGCCCACGGATCTGATCGGTAAGTCGCTGCGTTTCGGCGCGACCCACGATGACGGTATCCGCCTCACGTACGACGGGCAGAAGCTCATCGACCGCTGGCAGGGCGGGGGATGGAACACTTCCGCGGACACCACGATCACGGGTGCGGGCGGGGCGAAGCCGATCCAGGTCGAGTACTACGAGGAGGTCGGCCTGTCGTATGTCGATCTCTGGGTGGAGTACACGCCCGACGGCGCGTCCTCTCCCGTCCGCATGAGCGTTGCACCCGACTGGTTCACGAAGCGCGTCACGACCCTGCCGCAAGGCTGGGGCGCCTCGGTTCCCCTCGCCGGGGCGTCGTCGAGCTGGGTCTCGGCGCAGCTCACGGATGCGTCGGTGGTGCTCACCGACACCACGGGTAAGGCGCACACGTACACGAAGGCCTCGTCCGGCGGCTACACCGCCCCGGGCGGGGAGTACGGCGTCCTGTCCCTCGACGGCAACGGCTGGGTCGTCTTCACCGATGAGGACGGCACGGTCTACCACTTCACGAAAGAAGGGCGCGTGGCCTCCGCCACCCCTCCCGAAGATGTTCGGAAGGCCGCGGCCCCGCAGAGCATCTTGAATGCCAACGGTGTCGCCACCGAGGTGGTCGACCCGGTGTCGAAGAGCGGAGATCAGTACACGCGCAAGGTCTCGTTCACCTATCAGAACGGCGACCGCTCCTCGTGCCCCGAACGCTCGGGAGCCGGCTACGGGAAGGCGCCGGTCGACATGCTGTGCCGCATCTCGTACCCCGACGGTACGGAGTCGCGACTGTTCTACAACGGCAACGGTCAACTCGCGGCGATCCTCGATCCGGGCGACGAGCTGACGCTCTTCGGTTACGACGGTTCCGGCGGATTGCTGAGCCAGATCCGGGATGCCACCGCCAACGACAGCGTTCCTGTCCCGGTCGCGGCGGGTGCCGCCGACCCGGCTACGACCTCGATCACGTACGACGGCGCGCGTGCCACGGGGGTGACGCTGCCCGCGCCCGACGGCGTCAGCGCGAGCGCACGCCCGTCGCGCACGTATTCCTACGGTGATGGCCGCACCACGGTCTCGATGGCGGGCCTCCCCGGTGTCTCCCAGACCGTGACCTTCGACGCGGCGTGGCGCCAGACGGCATCCACGAGCGCGATGGGCGTCACCACGAGCCAGGAGTGGGACCCGGCGAAAGACCTCGTGCGTCGGACGACGGATGCCACCGGGCTCGTGTCGACGCGCGTGTACGACCGCACCGACCGCCCGGTGGCGGCGTATGGCGCAGCACCGGCGGCCTGTTTCGCATCCGACGGTCGACCGGTCGGGCAGCCTCTCGACGTAGGCGGCTGCGGGATCGTCCCGGCATCGAGCAGCACCGTGTACGACGGCGGCCTGAACGGTCTGCAGGCGGCGTACTACTCGAACACCGAGAAGCTCTCGGGCAAACCTGAGGCCTACGGTCTCGGGCTCGGGGGCGCCTCCGGAGGGACCGTCGACCGCGACTGGGGAACGAACGCGCCGATCGCGGGAGTGTCGAGCGATCACTGGTCGCTGCGGCTGACCGGTCTCGTCACCTTCCCCGAGGCGGGCACCTACCGACTCCGTACGACGAGCGACGACGGCGCGCGGCTGTGGCTCGACGACGTGCTCATCATCGACCGCTGGGGCGCGCCCGCCGGCACCGATGGCACGAGCGCCGCCTTCACGGTCGCCGCGGGAGAGGTACGCCGTATCCGGATCGAGTACTTCGACATCACCTCTTCAGCCCTCCTGAGGCTGAAGTGGGCGACGCCGTCGAACGGGGAGTTCGCGATCGTGCCCGGCGCGCAGCTCCGCCCCGACTACGGACTCGTGACGTCGAGAACGGTCGACGACGCGACGACGATCGTGGGAGCAGCGGCGCCGTCGATGACGACCGCGAATGCGTACGCGGACCCCGTGGTCGGGCAAGTGACAGAAAGCACCGTCGACCCGGGTGGTCTGGCGTTGAAGAGCGCCGCGTCGTTCGAGCAGCTCAACGGCGCCGGCTGGTTGCGGCAGAAGTCGAAGGCTCTGCCTGCCGTGGCGGCATCCGGTTCGATCACGGATGCCAAGAGCACAACGCGCGCCTACTACGGCGACGCGGAGTCGTTGACGGAGGACACCTGTGGGGTGCCCGCCGGGACGAAGCAGTTTGGGATGTTGAAGTCCTCGACAGGGCCGACTCCGACGAGCGGCCCGGCGATCGTGACCTCGTACGTGTACGACGTCATGGGCCGCACGGCCGGCACGCGTGTCACGGGTGATGAGGCGTGGTCGTGCACGACGGTCGATGCGCGTGGGCGCACGGTGAAAGAGGTCTCGGTGGGTGGCGCGGGGGTCGCGACCGACACGGTCACGACCACGTACACGCCGACCTCTTCTGGTCTGACGGTGACGGTGGCCGGGTCGCCCGTGCCCGGGTCGAGCACCTCGGCGACGACGACCAAGACGGATCTTCTGGGTCGCGTCGTGTCGTACACCGATGTATGGGGTGTGGTCACGACGCCTGAGTATGAGCCGCTGACGGGTCGAGTGTTGCGTGTGACGACGGCGGGTCCGGGTGTGCCGTCGTCCACCACGGCGTTTGCCTATGATCGCGACGGCAAGACGACGACGGTGACCTTCAACGGTCAGGTGTACGCGGCGTCGTCGTTCGATGCGAAGCAGCGGCTTGCGCAGGTGGCGTATCTGGGCGGTTCGTCGCTGGGGGTGTCGTGGGATGACAAGCGCGGCACGGTGGGGTCGCAGACGTGGTCGTTCCCGTCGTCGGGGTCGATCACCGATGAGGTGACGCGGTCGGTGGCGGGTCGGATCGTGCGCGAGAGCATCTCGCAGGGTGGTCGGGTCTTCGAGTCGACGTACGGCTATGACGCGGCGGGTCGCCTGGTGTCGGCGAGGATCCCGGGTCACGAGTTGTCGTATGAGTTCGCATCGTCGGGCGGGTGCGGTCCGAACACCGCGGCCGGTGCCTCGGGCAATCGGACGCGGTCGGTCGATCGGTATACCGCGCCCGGGTCGTCGGCGGCTCTCGTGTCGACGACGGAGTACTGCTACGACTGGGCGGATCGTCTGCTTTCGACCAGTGTGTCCGGTGCGGTGCCGGGGGCGTCTTCGGTCTCGGATGGACTCAGCTCTGGTGAGCTCGCGTACGACGCGCGGGGGAACACGACGCGGCTGGCTGACCTGTCGATCTCGTACGACGCCGACAACCGGCACGTCGCAACGACGACGGCGGCGGGGTCGAAGGTGTCGCTGGTGCGGGATGGGTCGGGTCGTGTGGTGTCGCGGACGGTTGCTCTGGCGGGTGATGCTCCGGCGGTGACGTCGCGGTTTGTGTATGCCGGGGCGGGTGATTCTCCATGGGCGGTGCTGTGGGGGGATCCCGGTGTGACGGTGTTCCTGTCTCTGCCTGGTGGGGTGACGGTCGATGTTCCCGCCTCGGGTGCGGTGTCGTGGTCGTATCCGTCGTTGCAGGGTCACACGCTGACGACCGGGGATGGTGCGTCGGCGTCGGGTGTGCAGGTGTACGACCCGTTCGGTCAGCCCCTCGATCCGGTGACTCTGGCGGTCGGTACGGCCGCGGCGAACGATGCGGGTTCGGTGAACGGCACGACGGGGTGGCATCAGGGTGCGCAGAAGCTGACCGAGTCGGTCGACTCCGCGTTGCTGGTCGAGATGGGCACTGATCCGGGCGTGCCGTCGTCCACCAAGACGTTCGCATATGACCGCGGCGGGTCTGACCAGCGCCTGCTCCCCGCGTCGCAGATTCGGAGAAGCACACCAGATCCGGACGAAAACGCTGAACCGATCCGATTCTGCTGACCATTTCCGAATCCATCGACCCCCGGCACCCCTCACTCCAGCAGATGCCGCAGATACCTCCCCGGCGCCTCCAGGAACCCCCGGTGCAACCGCACCAGATCCAGGTCTTCCCACGCGCTCTCGCGAATGCCCCATTCGCCCAGCTCGAGGATCGTCGCTCCCGGCAGCGCAGCGAGGACGGGGGAGTGCGTCGCGCAGATCACCTGCGTGCCGCGGGAACGCATGCGGTCGAGGGATGCCAGCCAGCGCAGCGTCGACGAGAACGACAGCGCCGCCTCGGGCTCGTCGAGGCACGCGAGGCCCGCGACGTAGCGCTCATGGTCGAGCACCTCGTCGAGGAGGCTGTTGAACGACTCGCCGTGGCTCATCTCGTGGAGGCGCAGGGCGTCGCCCCCGTCGAGGTCCTCTCGCCACGAGTAATAGCTGTGCATCGTCTCGGCGCGCAGGAAGAACCCCCACCGCGGAGCGCGCGGACTCCGCTCGACGCGCAACCACTCGCCGAGCGGGCTCTCGGTGCGCCGCGTCTCGCTTCCGCCGTTCGTCGACCCGCCCGCGGCGGGGAGCCCCGCAGCCTCTGCGATGCCCTCGATGAGCGTGGACTTGCCCGAGCCGTTCTCGCCCACGAGGAACGTCACACCCGGACCGAACTCCCAGCCGTCACCCGCGGCGACCTCGAGGAACTGCGCGACGGCGGAGACCGTCGCGGGCCACGCCGCGCGATCGACCGGGGCGTCGCGGAAGAGCTTCACCCGCTGCACCGGGCGCGGGTCGTGCAGCCACTCGTCGCCGCGGGTCACGTCGTCAGATCCAGGTCGGCAGCCAGTTGTGCAGGCGCCAGAATTCGTACGGCACCGGCAGACCCGCCCACACGGGGTACCAGAACGCCGAGAGGGCGACGCACAGCACGAGGAACCCGACGACGAACACCTGCCCACCGGCCCTCGACCCGCCGTACACTCCGCGGGAGACGTCGCGCAGCGCGAACGCGAGCGCGAGCACGAGGAACGGCAGCATCGCCACCGTGTAGAACTGGAAGATCGTGCGCTCGGGGTACAGCAGCCACGGCACGTATGTCGCGGCGAGACCCGTCAGCACGAGCGCGTAGCGCCAATCCCGGACGAGGACGAAGCGCACGAGCAGATACACGGATGCCGCGACCCCGGCCCACCAGATGAGCGGGTTCGCGAGGCTCGAGATCGCTTCCGTGCACCCGCTCGGCAGACCGCACCCGTTGACGCCGTAATCGTCCTGGTGCCAGTACATCGACGTCGGGCGGATGAGGAACGGCCACTGCCACGCGGGGCTCGCGTAGGCGTGGGGGGTCACGAGGCCCACGTGGAATTTGTACATGGCCTCGTGGTAGGCCCACAGGCTCTGCAGCGGCGCGGGCACCCACGACCAGAACCCGGGCGATGCCACCGGCGTCGAGCGCATGTAGCCGCCGTCCGTGAACAGCCATCCCGACCAGCTCGACAGGTAGACGACGGCGGCGACGGGCACGAGTAGCACGAACGAGGCGAGGCCCTGGCGCACGGCATCCATCGGCCATTGACCGATTCCGGCGCGTCGGCGGGCGAGGGCGTCGGTCACCACGGCGTAGACACCGACGGCGGCCAGCACGTAGAGACCCGACCACTTCACGGCCGTGGCGGCTCCCGCGGCCGCGCCGGCGGCGATCAGCCACGGACGGTTCCACAGGATCGGCCCCCACATGGGGGCCTCACCCTCGCGAGCGACCCACAGCGCAGCCCACCGCTCGGCCGTGCGCCGGTGATCGAGGGCGACGAACCAGAACGTGAGCACGACGAAGAACGTCAGGAAGATGTCGAGCAGCGCGATCCGGCTGAGCACGATCCCGAGTCCGTCGATCGCGAAGAGACCGGATGCCACGGTCGCCAGCGGGATGGACCGGGTGAGCGTGCGCGCGACGAGGTAGATCAACAGCACCGTCGCGCTGCCGAAGACGGCAGCAGCGATGCGCCAGCCCGTCGCGGAATCCGCTCCGAAGAGCGCCATGCCGGCGCCGATGAGGATGCGTCCGAGCGGGGGGTGCACGACGTAGCTGCCGATGCCCGTGAAGATGTCGGTGTCGCCGGCGGCGAAGCGTTCGTCGGCGTTGTCGGGCCAGGTCGAGGGGTAGCCGAGCACCCACTGGCTCCACGCATCTTTGACGTAGTAGGTCTCGTCGAACACGAGCTGGTGCGGGTTGCCGATGTCGATGAGACGCAGCACCGCCGCGACCAGCGTGACGAGGGCGGGCGCCAGCCAGCTCCAGAGGCGCAGACCGCGCGGGTCGGCGAGCAGCGCGTCGCGCCAGCGGTCGAGGCGCGTGCGCTCGACCGCTGGGAGCAGAGGAGAGAGGTCGGTGCTCACGCGCCCCAGCCTAAGGTGGAACGGTGATCATCCTTGCGGCCACCCCGATCGGCAACTTGGGTGACGCCTCGCGCCGCCTGATCGAGGCGCTCGAGAACGCCACGGTCGTGGCAGCCGAAGACACCCGCACGACGCAGCGTCTGCTCTCGGGTCTGGGAGTCGAGAACCGCCCGCGCCTGATCGCCCTGCACGACCACAATGAGAAGGAGCGGGCCGCGGAGCTCGTCGAGCTCGCGCGCGAGGACGATCTGCTCGTGCTCAGCGACGCCGGCATGCCGACCGTGAGCGATCCGGGCTTCGGTCTGGTCGCCGCGGCCGCCGCCGCGGGCGTGACGGTCACCGCCCTGCCGGGGCCGAGCGCCGTGGTCACCGCGCTCGCGGTCGCGGGGCTGCCCACCGACCGTTTCGCCTTCGAGGGGTTCCCTCGCCGCAAGCCCGGGGAGCGTCGCCGCGCGTTCGGGCAGCTGGCGTCGGAGGAGCGCACCCTGGTGTTCTTCGAATCGCCTTCGCGGTTGGCATCTACTCTCGACGACCTCGCCGCGACCTTCGGCGCCGATCGCCCCGCGGCGGTCTGCCGCGAGCTGACCAAGCTGCACGAAGAGGTCAAGCGCGGCACCCTCGCCGAGCTGGCGGCCTGGGCGGCGGAGGGCGTGCGGGGCGAGATCGCGATCGTCGTCGGCGGTGCCACGGCGCGTGAGGTGGCGTTCCCGGATGCCGTGACCCAGGTGCTCGAACTCGTGCGCGGCGGCACGCGGCTCAAAGAAGCGGCGGCCGAGGTCGCCTCGCTGACGGGCCACTCGTCGCGCGAGCTCTACCAGGCGGGGCTTGCGGTCAAGCGCTGACCGCGGGACGGACCGGACGGCCCGCCCCGCGGGATACCTCACCGACGTCGGCGATGCAGGGCGAGGCCGGCGCCGGCGGCGAGGGCCAGGAGACCCGCCGCGGCCAGTCCGAACGGCATGCTCGTGCCCGTCGCGGCCAGGCCGTCGGGCGTGGTGTGCGACGGCAGCGGTGTGGCTGGCGGCGTCGGAGTGCCCGGGGCGGCAGCTCCGGGGGCGGGCTCAGTCGGTGCGGGCTGAGTCGGTGCGGGTGTCGACTCACCGGGGGTTGGTTCCTCTGGAGTCGGGGCGCCGTCGCCGACCCGTTCCAGTGCGAGATCGTCGATAGTGCCCCACGCGTCCGCCGGAAGATCGGCGGTCACCCGCACGGTGAGACTCTCACCCCCCGCGATCACGATCTCGTCGGTGCGCGGTTCGGACCACACCCGCCATCCGCCCGCGGTGAACGGCGCGACCGCGGAGTCGGCATCCGAGATCAGCTCGATGCGTGCCGTTCCGTCGCCGAACGCGCCGCCCTGCAGCGCTCCGGCGGCGACGTAACGACCGGCCGGAAGGCCGTCGACACGCTGCTCGAGAGCGAACGAGATCGGCGAGGCGGCGAAGAAGTGGGCCGAGCGCTCGCCCGAGCGCGGATCGTCGGTCGCGCGCAGGGAGAGAGGTCCCTCGACGGTCCACATCGAGACGTCTGAGTCTTCGAAGCCGGGGTTCCGCAGCAGGTTCTCGGCGGACACCGTGATCACCGCGAGGGCGGCGTGACCGTCGTCGGTCTCGCCGACGATCTCGTAGACACCCGGGTGGGCCAGGTCGGGCGTCGGATCCCACGTCACGGGGCTCTCCTCGCTCGCGCCGTCGCTGTATCGCACGGTCACCCGCTCCGGGAGGCGGACGTTCTCGCCCGCGGACACCGCGATGCGGACGGCGTCGACGCCCGTCACCTCGCGGGGCGCCACCGCGCCGGTGCGGATGTACGAGGACGTGCGCAGCGACTCCAGCGGGGTCCCGTCGACGTCGAAGAGCGACTGGTTGTCCCACGCCGACCCGCCGAAGTACTCGCCGGCGTCCTCGGGGTCGTATTCGCCCGCGAAGCTCGTCGCCCAGCCCGAACCGTCGCGCTCCCAGAGTGCGCGGTTCTGCGTGAGCCGCTCCGGTGGACCCACCGGAAGCCACGCGGGCTCCCAGTAGTACGCTCCGATTCCGGCATCGCCCACGTCGGCGACGGCCTGGATGACGTCGTGCAGCGCCGTGGCCTGACCCTGCACGCTCACCGGGTACGCCTCGGCCTCGGATGCCGTGTCGATCACGTCGGGGTGCCCGTCGGCGTCGTCGAGCGTGCGCACCCACGACGTCTCGGCGACCATGACCCTCTTGTCGTAGGTGTCGGCGACTTGGCGCAGGACCGCCGTGAGGTTCGCGGTCGTGCCGTGCCAGAACGGGTAGTACGACGAGGCGAACACGTCGTAGTCGACGTCGTTCGCCGCGAGCTGAGCGGCGTAGGCGGCGTAGTGCCCCGGGCGTTCGGGGTTGGTCACGTGCACCGCCACGAGGGCGTCGGGGGTGACCGCGCGCACGGCGGCCGAACCTGCCGAGAACACCCGCGCCATGTCGGGCCAGCCGGTCATCCCGGCGACGCCGCCGTTAGTCTCGTTGCCCACCTGCACGAGCTGCACGTCGACGCCGGCGGCGACGAACGCCGTCAGCGCGTCGCGCGTGAAGTCCCCGACCGCGGCGGCGGTCTCGGTGGCATCCATCCCCGCCCACGCCTTCGGTGCCTTCTGCTTGGCGGGGTCGGCCCAGAAGTCGGAGTAGTGGAAATCGACGGCGACGCCGAGGCCCGCTGCTGTCGCGCGCTCGCCGATCTCCACGGCCCGGTCCACCCCGACGGTACCGCCGCCGTACCCGCGGCCGGCGGCGTCGAACGGGTCGTTCCACACCCGCACGCGCACGTCGGTCACGCCGTGGTCGGCGAGCACCGCGAACAGGTCGGCCGGGGCGCCGTCGTCGTCGCGGAAGACCACGCCCGAGTCCTCGAGCGATAGCACCGACGACACGTCGACCCCCAGGGCGAAGTCGGATGCCAGGCCGTCGACGCGCGGAACCGTGATCCCGGCCTCGACCGGCTCGTCGATCGGCGCGGCCTGGACCGCCGTGAGGGGCGCCACCGCGAGGGCGGCGCCGAGCCTCAGGGCCGCGAGGGCCGCGGGGCGGGTGTGTTTCGGCATCCGGATCTCCATCGATCGAGCACGGGGCGGTCGGGGTTCAGCCCTTGACCGACCCCTGGGTGAGGCCGCCGACGATGTAGCGCTGCAGCGACAGGAAGAGGGCGAGGACGGGGATCGAGGCGAGCACCGAGCCCGCCGCGAACAGGCCCCACCGGGAGGTGAGCTGGTTCGAGACCCACTGGTACATGCCGACGGCGAGGGTCCAGTTGTCCTCGGACACGAGGATGATGCGCGCGAGGATGTAGTCGCCGAAGGCGGCGATGAAGGCGAGCAGCGCGACGACTGCGAGGATCGGCGTGACCAGCGGCATGATCAAGCGCCAGAAGATCTGCGCGTGGGTGGCGCCGTCGATCTTGGCCGATTCGTCGATCTCGATCGGGATCGTGTTGAAGAAGCCGTACATGAGGAAGGTGTTCGCCCCCAGGGCCCCGCCGAGGTAGACGCAGGTGAGCGCGAGCTTCGAGTTGATGCCGAGCGCGGGAACGACCTCGCCGATGGCCAGCAGCATGAGGAAGATCGCCACGAACGCCAACGCCTGGGGGAACATCTGCACGATGAGCAGGCCCGTGAGACTCGCGCGACGCCCCGAGAAGCGGAAGCGCGAGAACGCGTAGGCGCCGGCCGCTCCCATGATCACCGCGCCGACCGAGGCGACGCCCCCGACGAAGAGGGTGTTGCCCACCCACGTCCAGTAGCTCGTGCCCGACAGCGCGGCGAAGTTCGAGAAGTCGATCGCTGAGAACAGCGCGTTCGACGAGGCGAGGCTGCCACGCGGGTTGAGCGAGGCCGAGAGCACGTAGACGAGCGGGAACAGCGCGTAGAAGGCGACGAGCGCGGCGACGGGGTACTTCCACCCGACCTCGGCGAGCCAGCGGCGCTTCTTCGCGGGGGTGGTGCGGGCGGCGTGGCGCCCGGTGCCGCGTGCGGTGACGGTCATGCGAACTCCTCCAGCTTGCGGGTCTGACGGAAGGCCAGCGCCGAGATGGCGCCGACGACGACGAACACGACGATCGACAGGGCGCTCGCTAGGCCGTAGTCGGCGGCTCCCCCCGAGACGCCGGAGATGTCGTAGATGGCCGAGATGAGGATGTCGGTCGAGCCCAACGCGTACGGCGCGCCGGGTATCGCGGGCCCGCCGTTGTTGAACATGTAGATGACCGTGAAGTTGTTGAAGCTGAACGCGAATGACGAGATCGCCAGCGGCGCGGTCGACACGAGCAGCAGCGGCAGCACGATCGAGCGGAAGGATCGCCAGCGGCCGGCGCCGTCGAGCTGGGCGGCCTCGAGCGTGTCGGACGGAAGCGCCTGCAGCGCGCCCGTGCACACCAGGAACCAATACGGGTAGCTGAGCCAGACGTTCACCCACAGCACGGCGAGCTTGGCGAGCACGGGGTCGCCGAGCCAGTTGATCGGCAGGCCGAAGAAGAAGACGTCGTTGATGACGCCGAACTCGGAGTTGAACATGCCCCGGAACAGCAAGGCCGACATGAACGCGGGGAACGCGTACGGGAGGATGAACAGTGTCCGCAGGAACTTCCGCGCCCGCACGCGCGGGTCGTTGAAGATGAGAGCGAAGAGCAGCCCGAGGCCGAAGCTCAGGACGACCGAGAGGATCGCGAAGGCGAACGTCCAGCCGGTGACGGACAGCAGCGGTTGCAGCAGAGCGCCGTCGGTGAACACGCGCAGGAAGTTCTCGAACCCGACGTTGACGTACCAGCCGGTGGGCAGGCTCTGTCCGTCCGCTGAGGTGAACGTCCCGCGGTCGGTCGCGGCGTAGACGGTGCCCGTCGTGGTGTCGGTGATGGTCTGCGCCTGTTCGTCCCAGACGAGCGTCGAGGTGTACACCGTCGCGGTCGAGCCGTCGCGGGTGCGCAGCGCCCCGTCGTTGGGGTCGTCGGACAGGGGGACCCGGAGGGCCGCGGCGGCCTGCTGGACCGCGGGGTCGGTGAGCACCTCGGCGCGCGGCACGACCGTCCAGCCCGACACTTCGGTGGGAGCGCCGCTCGCGCCGATCACGCCGTCGACCGTGGTCAGGGGCTCGTCGGGCGTACCCACGCGCACGACATCGTCGTCGGCGATCGCGAGACCGTACGTGCCGAGTCTTTCCACGACGGCCATGGGGTAGGTGGCGGAGTCGTCGACCCGGCGCTCACCCTGGATGAGGGTGGCATCCACCGCCTGCGACTGGGACCCGGCATGACCGGTGCCGTAGTTCGTGAAGGCGATGTAGGCGGTGTAGCCGAAGATGAACACCTGGAAGGCGAAGAGGAAGATCAGCCCGGGCAGTAGGTACTTCAGTGGCAGGGCGCGACGGGTGAAGTAGACGACGTCGGCGACGATCAGCAGCACCGCGGTGATCGAGGCCAGCAGCCAGGAGTCGGCACCGACCGCGGTGAGGATGGTCAGGATGCCGAAGGCGTTGATGATCGCCATGATCGCGAGCTTCACGAGGAAGCCGACGCCGATGCCCCGGAAGCCGCGGGCGTGGGACTCGCGCCGCGGCGCCGGGAGAGGCGCGGGGGCGGTGGGGGCC
>NZ_LDRU01000062.1 GCF_001476285.1 Microbacterium testaceum
CGCCCATGCCCGCGCCGCGCTCGCCGCGGCCCGAGGTCTGGCTCGCGACCGAGATGGTGGGCGAGATGACGTTGACGAGCAGGATGCCACCGAGCCCCAGGATCAGTCCCGCGACACCGCCTATGAGCCCCTGCGTCAGAGACTCTCCCGCGACCTGCCGCACGATCCGACCGTTCGACCATCCGATGGCCTTGAGGGTGCCGAACTCGCGGGTGCGACGCGCAACGCCCGAGATGGTGAAGAGCACCGCGAGCGAGAGGGCGACCACGAGGACGACGATCGAGAGCCAGGTCCCGAGGTTCGAGATCAGCGCCGAAGCGCTCGAGAGCGAACCCGACACGGTCGAGGCGAGCTCGGACTGCGAGCTGACGGTGGCGTCGGGCAGTGCGGCCGTGATCTCGCTCTGCACGGAGTCGATGGCATCCGCCGAATCGGCCTGCACGTAGACCGTGGAGACCACGCTGCCCACTCCGGCGAGGGTCTGAGCGGTATCGAGGGGGAGGTAGACGTTCGCGGCGGTGTCGGCGTCGGACGACGTCGAGGCGACGATCCCGACGATCTGCATCGCCGTGCCGCCCACGTCGATCGTGCCCCCGACCGAGAGGGAGGCGCTCGTCGCGTAGGTCGCGTCGATGACGGCGACGTCCGTGCCGGCGTCGGACGCGGTGAGAGCGCGGCCGTCGCTGACGGTGACGGACGAGAGGGGACCGACGGATGCCGAGGGGTCGACGCCGAGGACGGTGAACGAGTCGACGCCGAAGGCGCTGCCACCGTCGCCGCCGGGACCGCCGCCACCCGCCGGCGGCTCTCCCATCTGCGCGCCGTCGCCGGTGCCGCTGCCGCCGGTACCGCCCGACTGGGAGCTGCGGTCGGGAACCTGTCCGGAGAAGGTCGTGTTCGTCAGCGACAGCGCCCCGGTCGCGGCCGCGACGCCGTCGAGGCCCGCGACCGTTGCGACGGTCGACGCGTCGAGCGTGCCGCGTCGCATGTCGGTCATCAGGCGCGACTGGCTCAGCGTGGTGGTGCCGTCCTGTGTCGCTCCCTCGCCCGCGCCGAAGTCGAAGCGGGTACCGCCGCCCTGTCCGGGTTCGGTCTGCGCGCCGGTCACGGTCAGGTCGGTGCCCACGCCGTAGACCGACGAGAGCGCTTGCGACTGCGCGTCGCGCACCCCCGCCGAGAGGGCGTTCACGACGATCACGAGCGCGATGGCGATCGCGAGCCCGATCGCGACGATCACGGTTTGCTTGACGCGGCCGGCGAGTTCGCGCCGCAGGTAGGTGCCGTACATGCTTCTCCTTTCGGACGCGGAATGCGGCCGTGCCCCGAAGGTAGGAACGGCACCCTCACCGCTCCCTCAGCGTTCCTATGAAGCGTGTATGTCCGGTGACAGCGGGGGTGGAGAGCGGGCATGCTGGCTCTCGTGACCTTCCGCCCCGCCCCCCTCACCCGTCCCGACGGGTCGCCGATCCGCGTGCTCGTCGTCGACGACGAGGCCAACCTCAGCGACCTGCTGCGCATGGCGCTGCAGAACGAGGGGTGGGACGCACGCACGGCCGCCAACGGGCAGGAGGCCCTGAACGTCATCCGCGAGTTCGGCCCCGACCTCCTCGTGCTCGACATCATGATGCCGGGGCTCGACGGCATGGAGCTGCTGACCCGCATCCGCGCTGCCGGCAATGATGCCCCCGTGCTCTTCCTCACGGCGAAGGATGCCGTGGAGGACCGCATCGCGGGCATCTCGGCGGGGGCCGACGACTACGTCACGAAGCCCTTCAACCTCGAAGAGGTCGTCGTCCGGCTCCGGGGGATGGCACGCCGGCACGTCGCGGCCATCGCCGACGCCGACCCGCGACTGCGCGTGGGCGACCTGTCGCTCGACGAGGAGTCGTACGAGGTCGAGCGCGGCGGCATCCCGATCAAACTCACCGCGAAGGAGTTCGAGCTCCTCCGCTACCTCATGCAGAATCCGCGTCGGGTGCTGAGCAAGTCGCAGATCCTCGATCAGGTCTGGAGCTACGACTTCGGCAGCAACGGCAGCGTCGTCGAGATCTACATCTCGTACCTGCGGAAGAAGATCGACAGCCTCGGCGAGCCGCTGATCCACACGGTGCGCGGCGTCGGTTACACGATCAAGGCGTCATGACCCGGTCCCGGTGGACGCTGCGTCGCACCCTCGTCGTCGGCACGAGCGTGCTCGTTGCCCTCGCATTCGTCGTGATGAGCCTGGCCACGATCGTGGCGCTGCGCTCCTTCGCGCTCGACCGCCTCGACCAGCAGGTGGGGGAGGGGTTGTCGTTCGCCGTCGGTCGCGGATCGTTCGATCACTCCGGCGCGGACCAGCGTGAGGGGCAGAATCGCGGCCAGGATGCCGACCGGCCCGCACCCCGGATCGGATCGCTGCAGGCGGTGGTCGCATCCGACGGGACCGTGCGCACGTCGAACTACACGCGCAGCGACGGCACCCAGGTGCAGCTCACGGACGACCAGGTGGCGCTGCTGCGCGCGGACGTGCCCACCGACCGGACGCCCACGTCGGTCGATCTCGGCGGCGACCTCGGATCCTTCCGGGTCGCGGCCGCCGACCTCGACGGGACGACCGTGTTCGCCGGCAGCTCGCAGGCAGACGTCACGGCGACGACGAGTGCGCTCACGGTGATCCTGCTCGCGGTGAGCGCGGCGACGCTGCTGATCGCGGTGGTCGGGCTCTCGCTCTTCGTCCGCCGGAGTCTTCGCCCCCTCGATCGGGTGGCCGAGGTCGCCCAGCGTGTCTCGACGCTGTCGCTCAGCGAGGGGAGCGTCGACATCCCCGACCGGGTCGCCCCCGCCGACACCGATCCCTCGACCGAGGTAGGCCGCGTGGGCTCGTCGCTCAACGACCTTCTCGGGCACGTGCAGTCCTCCCTCGCCGCGCGGCATCACAGCGAGGAGCAGCTGAGACGCTTCATCGCGGACGCGAGCCACGAGCTGCGCACGCCGCTCGCGAGCATCCGCGGATACGCGCAGCTGTCCCTCGGTGAGGACGCACCGATGACGCCGACCCAGGCGCGCTCGTTCGATCGGATCGAGTCGGAGGCTCAGCGCATGGCATCCCTCGTCGACGATCTGCTCTTGCTGGCCCGGTTGGATGCCGGACAACCGCTGCGCCGCGACGAGGTCGAGCTGACACTGCTCGCCGTCGATGCGGTGAGCGATGCTCACGTGGCGGATGCCACGCACGAGTGGCGTCTCGACGTGACGGACGACCTCATCTCGGTCACCGGCGACGAGAACCGCCTCCGGCAGGTGGTCGCGAACCTCCTGCGCAACGCCTCCACCCACACGCCGCCCGGGACGACGGTGACGCTGTCACTGGGTCGCGAGGGGAGAGAGGCCGTGCTGCGCGTGACCGACACGGGCCCGGGGATCGACCCGGGGGTCGCGGGCCGGCTCTTCGACCGCTTCGCCCGTGCCGACGACGCCCGGAACCGGGATGCCGGCAGTACGGGGCTGGGGCTGTCGATCGCCGAGGCGATCACCGCCGCGCACGGCGGCTCGATCTCGGTGGAGAGCGTGCCCGGTCGGACGGTGTTCGAGGTGCGGCTGCCGGCGTGAGGGGGTTCCGGTCCCTTTGACGGGCTCGGGGGCCTGGGCGCGTCGAAGGGGGCTGAGCGCGTCGAAGCCACCGGAACGTGACACATGTCATGCCCGCTCGTGACACCGCGGCCCTGGCCGGGAACGGCCCCCCGCCCGAGGCTGGAAGCATGACACGACGACGACTGCTCACGACCGTGGCGATGGTGGCCGCGCCGCTCCTGACGCTCGCGGTCGGGCTCTTGGCGATGCCCCGACCGCCGGCGCTCTCCGAGCGGATCATCGGCGATGCCGCGCTCGCCGCCGCGGTGCGCGACGACCTCGTCGCCGCGGGCCAGCGCCACGAGGCGGTCGTGGTGTCGATCGACGGCGACCGCACGCGGTTCGCGGGCTTCGGAGCCGACGAGCACACGCCGTTCGAGATCGGATCGGCGACCAAGACCATGACCGGTCTGCTCTTCCAGGACGCGGTCGAGCGCGGCGAGGTGGCCGTGGACGACCGTCTCGACCTGTGCCTACCCGAGCTGGCGGACACCGCGGCGGGGGCGGTCCGTCTCGACGATCTCGCCACGCACATGTCCGGGATGCCACGCCTGCTCACCGATCCGGGATTCCTCGCCGACACGCTCGGCCGCAGCCTCCTCGGGCAGAACCCCTACATGCTGACCGCCGACGAGATGATCCGCCTCACCCGAGCAGAGCGGGTCGGGGAGACCGGTGCCTTCGCGTACTCGAACCTCGGCACGGCTCTGCTCGGCCAGGCGATCGCGCGGTGCGCGGACATGGACTACCCGACCCTCATCGCGAGCCGTCTGTTCGAGCCGCTCGGGATGACCGAGTCGACCGTGCCCCTGACCGCCGACGACCTGCGGCCGATCGACACGCGCGGGTTCAGCGCTCAGGGAGTCCCTCAGGGCCAGTGGGCCATGGGCGGCCACGCTCCGGCCGGCGGGGTGCGCTCCACCGCGCACGACATGACGCTGTTCGTGAAGGCACTCCTCGACGGCACCGCACCGGGTGCCTCCGCGATGGATCCGCGCCGGGAGACGGCATCCGGTCCCATCGGGTGGTTCTGGTTCACGCTCGACGTCGACGGCACGGCCATCACCTTCCACAACGGCGAGACCGGGGGATTCACCTCGGCGATGATGCTCGATCGGGCGGCCGGGCGAGCGGGCTTCGTCCTCGACGACACCGCGGCGAACGTCGACGAGGTCGCCTATGCCGTGCTCACGAAGGGAGCGGCACGATGATCGCCATCGTCCTCGCCGCACTCCTCGTGGCCGTTGCCGTCCTCTTCGCCGTCCGGGCGTGGGGCGTCGGACGGTTCGCGCTCCGCGACCGCGTGATGGTCCTGGCGGAGGCGTTCGGGATGGTGGTCGCGTTCGCCGCGGCGTCGCTGCTCGTGGACTGGACACGGGCGTCGCCCCTGCTCTGGGTCGCAGCGGTGATCCTCACCGCCGCGGGGACGATCGGGGCCGCTCGCCGCTTCGCGGCCTTGCCCTGGCGGCGCACCCGGCGCCGTTGGTCGCTGCGCGTGGTGCGGCTGGTGGCCGGCGGCATTCTGGGCTCGGGTGTCGTGGCGCTCGCTGCCGTGATCGCGGCGTAGCCGGCCAGAGCGCTCCGGGGCGGAGGGAGGAACGGGCGACACTCTCGGGGATGGCCGGCCCCGCGTCAACCACCCTGACACACAGCTTGCGCATAGCAACGATGAGGGCCCGCTTATGTCCCCCCTTTGAGGATCGGCAGATGCCCTCGCCCCCGGATGCAGACTTCCTTGTTCTCACCAGTCGCCTGGCCCCGCGCCTCGACGGCGGATACGCCGTCGCGGTCGCCTCTCGTCTCCGCCTGTTGCGGTCGATCGGCGTGACGCGCCCGCTCCTTCTCACTTTCGACGTCGGGGACGCGGACGAGCGCGCGCGCGAGATCCGCCACGCGCTGAGGGAGGATCCCGAGGGTGACATCGAGATGCGCAACCTCTACGAAGAGGTCGTCCGCGATCCGTCGTGGCTGTACGAGCAGGCTCAGGAGGGCGGGGCAGACCCGGCGACCGCCTATCGGGCCATCCGAGACGATGCAGGAGCCGAGGTCGTATCGCTGCCGGTGATCCGCGATGACCCCGACTGGCACCTCACGCGGACCCCTGTCATCGTCCGCGGAGAGCGTGGCTCCCGCGTCCTGGCCGGCTTCCGAGCCCTCTACGCGGCGTGGCTGACGCGCGTGGTGGCGGAACTGCGTGCCCGCGCCGGTGATGACGAGCGGAGCGTCGTGGTGATCTGTGAGTCCAAGCAGATCGGTGAGCTGATCGCCGAGTGGGTCGACCCGAACGTGCGGATCGTCCACACCGTCCACAACTCGCACCTCGCGGCGCCGTGTCGGCCCTCGGCGCCGCTGCGGGACGACGGGTGGCGCAGGTGGCTGGGCCTGCTCGATCGCTTCGACGCCGTGGTCTGGCCCACGCCGAGCCAAGAAGACGACGTGGTCGAGCGTTTCGGTGCCCATGAGGGCTTCGCCGCCATCCCGACACCGATCGCTCCCGGCCTCGAGCCCCCGGCTCGCGCGCGCGAGGGAACCGACGTCGTGATGGTGAACAGGCTCGTCGACCAGAAGCGGGTGGACACCGCGATCGCCCTGTGGCCGAGCGTGGTGGCGCGCGTCCCGGATGCGCGCCTCCACATCTACGGGGACGGTCCCCTCCGGAGTGCGCTGCAGAACCTCATCGAGGAGCGTGGAGTGAGCGGGAGCGTCCACCTGCACGGGTACTCCGACCGGGTCCGCGAGGCGATGGCCACCTCCGCCGTCTTCTTGTGCACGAGCATCTTCGAGGGGCAGAACCTTGCGATCGGCGAAGCCTTGGCGAGCGGGCTGCCCGTCGTGGCGTTCGACGTCTGTTACGGACCCCGCGACTACGTGGGCGCCGGCGGCGTCCTCGTCGCACCGGGCGACACGGACGGTGTCGCGAGCGCCCTCACGGCACTCCTCACCGACGAGGGCGCGCGCGAGGAGATGTCGGAACGCGCGCGCGAACAGAGCCTGCTGTTGACGCTCGAGGCGGTGGGCGAGACCTTCACGCGCCTTCTCGAAGACGTCGTGGCGCGCCCGGCGCGGCGGTGAGCCGGCGCGGGCGCGCCACACGGTGAAGAGCGGAGGGACGGGGGCGAGCGGAGGACGGATGCCACGGGTTCCCCCTCCGGTCGTCCCTCATCCTCCGCTCGTCACTCGGGGCACGCCCCGCCCGGCCCGCGTCAGCCGATCAGGCTCGGCTGCAGGTCGCGCAGGGTCCGGTGGTGCGTCATCCGCGTGACCCCCAGGGCGGCCAGCGCCACCCCGCCGAGCATCCACGCGCCCAGCACCAGCAGGTCGGGCCCGACGCGTGAGACGTCTCCGCCGTACATGACCTGGCGCATGGCATCCACCACGTATCCCATGGGCAGCACGTGGTGCAGGGCCGCGAGAGGTGCGGGCAGCGTCTGCCACGGGAAGGTTCCGCCGGCCGTGACGAGCTGCAGCACCATGAGCACGAGTCCGAGGAACTGTCCCACCGAGCCGAGCCAGACGTTCAGGGCCAACACGATCGCGGCGTAGGTCGCGGAGGCGAAGAGCAGGATGCCGAGGGCCGCCCATGGATTCGCGAACGAGAACTGCAGCGCGATGGCGAGCACCGTGAAGAGTCCCACCATCTGGAGGGCTCCGAGTCCCGCGGGGGTCAGCCAGCCCGCCAACGTCACGCGGACGGGCGAGCGCAGCGCCGTGATCGCGCGCTTGGACACGGGCTTCACGATGAGGAACAGCGCGTAGATCCCGATCCAGCCGGCGAGGGCGGCGAAGAAGGGTGCCAGGCCGGCGCCGTAGTTCTGCGCCTTGGTGACCGCGCTCGTGCCGACCGCGACGGGATCGCTGATGGCCGCGGCCTGCGCCTTGCGCGTGGCGTCGTCGGAGTCGGGGATCTGCTGCACGCCCGACGCGAGCCCGTCGCGAAGCTGCGTCGCACCGGTCTGGAGCTGACCGATACCGCTGTCGAGCTGACTCGCCCCGTCGCGGAGCTGCGCCGAGCCGTCGCGCAGTTGAGCGGCTCCGGATGCCGCTGTCGCGGCGCCGTCGGCCAGGGTCGAGGCTCCGTTCGCCAGGGTGTCCGCACCGCTGGCCACCGAGGCGCTGCCGTCGGCGACCTGGCGTGCGCCGTCGTCGAGCTGGTTGATCTGGCCGACGGTGCTCTGCACCTGTTCGTTCGCGGCGGTGAGGCGCTCGGCGACCGGATCGAGCCGCGACAGGATCTCGTCGATGCGGGCCTGGCTGAGTCCCGCGTCGGCGAGGGCCTTGGCGATGTCGGCGCGCGCTTCGGGCAGGCGGTTCGCCGCGTCCTGGGCGATCGAGCCGACCTGGCGAGCCGCGTCGTCGATACGGTCGACGCCCCCGGCTACCTGCTGTGCGCCGTCCGCCACGCGCGCGGACCCGTCGCGCAACGAGGCGCTGCCGTCGCGCAGTTGGTTCGCGCCGCTCGAGAGCTGAGCGGTGCCGTCCGCCAGCTGCGCCGAGCCGTCGGCGAGGGTCGCCGAACCGCTCGCGAGCTGGGACGACCCGTTCTTCGCGGTGCCGAGACCGTCGACGAGCTGCGTCGCCCCGTTCGTGGCATCCACGAGGCTCACCCGGATCGTGTGCAGGGCGTCGAGAAGGGACAGCCCCGCCTCGTCGACGACCTTCTTCGCCACCGACGCCTGGATGCGCGCGACCGCCTGCGTGCCGATCGTGGAGGCGAGGTAGTTGTTCGCATCGTTCGTGCGCAGCTCGATATCGGCCTGCCGCGGCGAATCGCTGGAGAGGGATGCCACCGCCTCGGTGAAGTCTGCCGGGAGCGTCACGATGAAGTCGAAGTCGCCCGCCGAAAGGCCCGCGTCGGCCGCGTCGGAAGAGACCCGGTGCCACTCGAAGGTGTCGCTGTCGAGCAGCTGCTCGGCCGCTTCGTCGCCGAGGTTGCGTTGCTGGCCGTTGACCTGGGCGCCCTGATCGTCGACGACGAGCGCGACGGGGACGCTCGAGAGGTTGCCGTAGGGGTCTTGGTTCGCCCAGAGGTAGAGCCCGCCGTAGAGGATCGGGACGGCCAGCAGGGCGATCAGGGCGATGACCGACATGCGCGTCGAGGTGAGGCGACGCAGCTCGGCGGTGATCATCTGCGGGATCTTCATCGCGCGTCCTCCTCGGCGGGGGTGGTGTCGAGTGCGTCGGCGGCCTCGAGCGCCGACTGCGATGCCTGGCCCGCGATGACGAGCACGGCGTACCCGCGCTCGGCGAACTCGCGAGCGATGCGCCACCACGCGGCCGGCTCGCCGCCGTGCCGGTCGGGTGCCACGAGCACGAGGCCGTCGACGTCTTTGCGCAGCGCGGCGAGCTCGAGCAGGAGGCGGATGCGATCGGTCGGCTCGACATTGCCGATCGGCAGCCCGGCGAGCGTGTCGAGTCCGATGCCCTCGAGCCAACGCGCGGCAGCGAACGGCGTGGGCGCGTGCCCGGCGAACATGAGCTCTTCCGCGACGACGCCGGTGACGGTGACGTTGGACTCGGGCTCCGACACGACGGGCGCGTCGACCAGGGCGACGCGGCGGCGGATGGCCTTGGCATCCGTCCGCCCGTCGATCGTGACCTCACCGCTGTCGACCTTCATGCGACCGGATGCCACGAGGCCCAGCACCGTGGGCCGCTGCTCGGTCTCGGCGAGGGCCAGGGTGGCCCGGCCGGTCTCGAACGAGGTGGAGGTCGGGGGGAGGACCCGTTCGGCCCGGCCCTTCGCGACCTCGGAGAGGACGATTCTCACTGCTTCTCCAGTTCGGGGTGCTCCGCGAGGAGCGCTTGCGCCTCGGTCCAGGAAAGTCCGGCGATGCCGAGCACGGCGCGCACGGCGATCGAACGGGCGGTCGATGCCCCCGCGTCGACGCGGCTGACGACCGTGCGCCCCGTCTCTTCGAGCAGGCGCGAGAGGGTCGGTGCGGGGAGGTCGGTGCGCAGCTCGCCGGTTTCCTGTCCGCGGCGGACGATCGCGTCGATCCGGCGGCGCAGCGGGGCCAGGGCCGCGGAGGTCTCGGGGAGGTGCGCGTCGTCGAGGGCGAGGGCCGCGGCGGCCTGCACGTGCGCGGCTTCGGCCCAGAGCTCGGATGCCAGGCGCGCGAGCGCAACGCGGGAGTCGGCGTCGTCGACGCGGTCGGCGATGGCGTTGAAGCGGGCGGCGCCCGCGGCGATGACCTCGCGGATGATGGCGTTGCGGTCGTCGAAGTGGCCGTACAGGGCCCGGCGAGAGAGACCGGCGCGGCGGGCGATCGCGTCGATCGACGCGCGCGGGTCGTGGCCGATCGCGGCGGTGGCCGCGTCGAGGATGCCGGCGCGGTTCTCGACGGCGTCGCGGCGGGTGGGTGTGCTCACGAGGGATCAGTGTACGCCGAAAGTGCACGCGCGTGTGCAACTTATTCACCGATCAATGGCGCGGAGGTGGCTGAGCCCGTCGAAGCCACCGGGCGTGCGGGTCCGGTCCCTTCGACAGGCTCAGAGGCCCGGGTCGGCGGACGCGAAAGGGCCCGCGACGCCGGGGCGCCGCGGGCTCTCGTCGAGGTCGCTTCGTCAGTCGGTGCCGGCGTCGAACGCGGCGGACTCGCCCGCGGCATCCGTCGCCTCGGCGAGGCGTTCGCCGTCGGCGCTCAGGGGAGCGGCGGGCTCGATGATCTCCTGAGCCCCACCGACGGCGACGTCGCCGACGAGCTCGCCGGTCGGGCCGCCGATGAGGCCCTGGGCCGCGTACTGCTCGAGGCGGGCGCGCGAGTCGGCGATGTCGAGGTTGCGCATCGTGAGCTGGCCGATGCGGTCGACGGGGCCGAACGCGGCGTCGCCGACGCGCTCCATCGAGAGCTTCTCGGGCGAGTACGACATTCCGGATGCCACGGTGTCGAGGATCGTGTAGTCCTCGCCGCGGCGCAGGCGCACGGTGACCGAGCCGGTGATGGTCGAGCCGACCCACTTCTGGATCGACTCGCGCAGCATGAGCGACTGCGGCTCGAGCCAACGGCCCTCGTACATGAGGCGACCGAGGCGGCGACCCTGCTCGTGGTACGTGGCGAGGGTGTCTTCGTTCAGGATGCTGTTGACGAGGCGCTCGTACGTGAGGAACAGCAGCGCCATGCCGGGGGCCTCGTAGATGCCGCGCGACTTGGCCTCGATGATGCGGTTCTCGATCTGGTCGCTCATGCCGAGACCGTGACGGCCGCCGATCGTGTTGGCCTCGCGGACCAGCGCCACCGGGTCGTCGAAGCGCGTGCCGTTGATCGCGACCGGACGGCCGGCCTCGAACTCGACGGTCACGTCTTCGGTCTCGATCTCGACCGCGGGGTCCCAGAAGCGCACGCCCATGATGGGCTCCACGATCTCGAGCGACACGTCGAGGTGCTCGAGCGTCTTCGCCTCGTGCGTGGCGCCCCAGATGTTGGCATCCGTCGAGTAGGCCTTCTCGGCGCTGTCGCGGTAAGGGAAGTCGTGGGCGACGAGCCACTCACTCATCTCTTTGCGACCGCCCAGCTCGGTGACGAAGTCGGCGTCGAGCCACGGCTTGTAGATGCGCAGGGCGGGGTTGGCGAGCAGGCCGTAGCGGTAGAACCGCTCGATGTCGTTGCCCTTGTAGGTGGAGCCGTCGCCCCAGATGTCGACGCCGTCTTCTTTCATCGCGCGCACGAGCAGCGTGCCGGTCACGGCGCGGCCGAGGGGCGTCGTGTTGAAGTACGTGCGACCGCCCGAGCGGATGTGGAACGCGCCGCACGCGAGAGCGACGAAGCCCTCTTCGACGAGCGCGGTCTTGCAGTCGACCAGGCGCGAGACCTCGGCGCCGTACTGCGTGGCGCGACCGGGGATCGACTCGATGTCGTCTTCGTCGTACTGCCCGAGGTCACCGGTGTAGGTGCAGGGGATGGCGCCCTTGTCGCGCATCCACGCGACGGCCACCGAGGTGTCGAGACCACCCGAGAAGGCGATGCCGACGCGCTCGCCGACGGGAAGGGACTGCAGGACCTTGGACATACGCCGATTCTATCGGGGGAGGATGCCGCGACCCGACCCGTGTGGAGGGCTCACGCCCCGTTCCCGGGCTGGGGAGGAGGAGTGTCAGCCGACCGTGACGGCGGTGATCTCCACGGGAGTCGCGGGCGCACCGTCGGCTCCTCCGCCCGAGACGCCCGCCTGGCCGATCTTCTCGACCACGGCGAGGCCCTCGGGCGACATCTTCCCGAACACCGTGTACTTCGGCGGCAGCTCGGTGTCGGCGTAGACGAGGAAGAACTGCGAGCCGTTGGTGCCGGGCTGGCCCGTGTTGGCCATCGCGACGGTCCCAGCGGGATACGTCTCGCCGCCGTCGAGCTCGTCGGCGAAGGTGTATCCGGGGCCTCCGCGACCCGACCCCGTGGGGTCGCCGCACTGCAGCACGAAGATGCCCTGCGTCGTGAGGCGGTGGCACTGCGTATTGGTGAAGTACTGCTGCTGCGCGAGCGACACGAAGCTCTCGACCGTGCACGGGGTCCGCGCCCCGGTGAGCGTCATGGGGATCTCGCCCGCCGACGTGTCGAGGGTGACCTCGACATCCCCGGTGGGCCGCTCGGTGTCGGCGCTCGGAGGGGTGACGTCGACCGAGGGCTTCCCCGACGTGGGGTAGGCGCATGCGCCGGCCGCGCTCGGCTCGCTCGCGGGCGGTGCAGAGGGGCCCGGCCCCGCACATCCGGCGAGCAGGAGCAGGGCGGAAGCGGCGAGAGCCGCCGAGATCAGTCGCGTGCGCACGTGTTCCAGGCTAGAGCGCCCGGGGCGTGGCATCCGTCTTCCGATCGGAGAAAGGCAGCCGAATCGGCGGTCCCACGCCGATTTCCGCGAAGGACTGCTCAGGACGATCGGATGCCGCGCGCCCGTCCGATCGCGATGGCACCACATGCGAGCCCGACGATCGCCAGCGCGATGCCGACGATGTAGACCGCGACGCTGCCCCAGCCGTTCGTGTGCGGGTCGAAGAAGGGGTAGGGGTACCAGTACGGTGCGCCGGTGGTCGGGTTCGTGATGAACGGGCCGCGAGCCAGCGTATAGACGATCCACACGATCGGGAAGACGGCGGCGCCGAGTGCGGCCTTCCAGGGGAGTCGTCGCCGGCCCGGGCCGATGAGCAGATCGAGGAGGAAGAAGAGCGGCGCCCACACGTGCACGATCTCGTTCGACCAGCCCACCGACTCGGGCTGCGGCGGGAGCCCCCGCAGCAGCAGGTTGTAGACGATGCCGGTGATGATCATGTAGGTCGAGACCCACGCCAGCGCGGTGGCCAGGGCGGCGGGATCGGCGTCGAGACGGCGGCCGCGGACGAAGAACCGCAGCCCCGCGAGAGCGAGCACGACGACCGCCGACAGATTGGAGAGGTTCGTGAAGAAGCTGAAGAAGTTCGCCACCACGGTCGGGAGGTCGCGGCCCATCGCGGCGGAGTAGCTCACCGTCGAGACGAACTGGGCGATCACCGCCACCGCGATGAGCACCGCCATCGCCACCCGAGCGAGGTTCCACCCTGCAGCCCACCCCGGGGCAGGTCGCGGATCGTGCCCCGCGGTCTGCGCCGTCGCTGAGAAACGTGCCATGGGGGCACGTTAGCGAGCCGGCCTTCCGAGCCGCGGGGCTTGCGGGGGCGGTGTCGGACCCTCTCGATAGGATGGGGTGTACCGCCGGACAACATGCGAGGAGCACTCATGCCCGGAATCGTGATCGTCGGCGTCCAGTGGGGCGACGAGGGCAAGGGCAAGGCCACCGATCTGCTCGGTGAGCGCACCGACTGGGTGGTGAAGTTCAACGGCGGCAACAACGCCGGCCACACCGTCGTCATCGGCGACGAGAAGTACGCGTTGCACCTGCTGCCCAGCGGCATCCTGTCCCCCGGCGTGACCCCCGTCATCGGCAACGGCGTCGTCGTCGATCTCGAGGTGCTGTTCAACGAGCTCGAGGCGCTGAACGCGCGCGGTCTCGACACCACGCGCCTGAAGATCAGTGCCAACGCGCACATCATCACGCAGTACCACCGCACGCTCGACAAGGTCACCGAGCGCTTCCTCGGCAAGCGCATGATCGGCACCACCGGGCGCGGCATCGGCCCCGCGTACGCCGACAAGATCAACCGCGTCGGCATCCGGGTGCAAGACCTCTTCGACGAGAACATCCTGCGTCAGAAGGTCGAGGGCGCTCTCGATCAGAAGAATCACCTGCTGGTGAAGATCTTCAACCGCCGTGCGATCACCGCCGACGAGGTCGTCGAAGACCTGCTCTCCTACGCCGAGCGCGTGCGCCCGATGGTCGCCGACACCTCGCTGCTGCTGAACGAGGCCCTGGATGCCGGTGACGTCGTCGTCTTCGAGGGCGGCCAGGCCACCATGCTCGACGTCGACCACGGAACCTATCCCTTCGTCACGTCGTCGTCCGCGACGGCGGGTGGCGCCTCGACCGGCTCGGGCGTGGGCCCGAACCGCCTCGACCGGATCGTCGGCATCGTGAAGGCGTACACGACGCGCGTCGGATCGGGCCCGTTCCCGACCGAGCTGTTCGACGAGAGCGGCGACTGGCTGCGCTCCCGCGGCTTCGAGTTCGGCACGACCACGGGTCGCCCCCGCCGCGTCGGCTGGTACGACGCCCCGATCACGCGCTACGCGACGCGCATCAACGGGATCACGGACCTCGTGCTGACCAAGCTCGACATCCTCGGGGGCCTCGAGCAGATCCCCGTCTGCGTCGCCTACGACGTCGACGGTGTGCGCTTCGACGACCTGCCCGTCAACCAGACGGACTTCCACCACGCGAAGCCGATCCTCGAGTACTACCCGGGCTGGAGCGAAGACATCTCCACCGCGCGCACCTTCGACGACCTGCCGCAGAACGCGCAGGACTACGTCCTCGCGCTCGAGAAGATGAGCGGCACGCGCATCTCGGTCATCGGCGTCGGTCCGGCTCGCGACCAGGTGATCGTGCGACACAACCTGATCGACTGACATGCGGTTCTGGGTGGGGGCCTACGCGGGCGACGCGGGATCAGCCGAGGGCATCGGCATCCTGCAGGCCGGAGACGCCGACTTGGTCTGGGCGTCGGGTCCGCTCGGCATGGTCGGCACCGCCGTGCCCGCGCCCGGCTCGGCGTCGTGGCTCGCCGCCCACCCCACCCACGACCTGCTCTACGCCGCGCTCGAATCCGACGGCACGGTGCAGGCCTACCGCCGCACGAGCGAGACGCGCCTGACCCCGGTCGGCCCCGCAATCGAGGCGGGCGAGTCGGTCTGCCACGTCGCGGTGTCGCCCGACGCGAGCTTCCTCGTCGCGAGCTGCTGGAGCGACGGACGGGTCGTCCGGATCGATCTGGATGCCGCGGGCCGCCCGTCGCGTCCGCGGATCGCCGCCGAGGCCACCGACCCCTGGGGCCCCGACTCCCCGGAGAGCGGCGTCTCGACCGGGGCACGCGTCTCGGGCGCCGTGGTCCCCGACCTCGCCGCCGCCGCGCGCGCTCTGCGTGAGGCGGCCGGCGACGAGTATGGTCATCTCGTACCGGCGTACGACGCCGCGCCCGAGACCGACGCGGAGTCCGAGGAGGCTGCGATCGGCCCCCGCGTCTCGCGCTCGCACCAGGCGATCTTCCTCCCCGGCGGTCTCATTGCGACGACCGACATGGGCCTCGACCTGGTCCGCTTCTGGCGCTCGAGCGGCGACGGCTTGCGACTCGTCCAGCAGGTCGTGCTGCCGAAGGGCAGCGGTCCGCGGCACGGGGTGTGGCATCCGTCCGGCCATCTCTACGTCGTGACCGAGCTGAGTCGCGAGGTGTTCGTCCTGGCTCCGGATGCCGAGACCCGGTGGCGCGTCATCTCGGGCCAGCCGCTCGTCGGCAGCCTCGACACCGACACCGCGGCCGAGCTGTGCGCGAGCCGCGACGGCAGCACGCTCTACGCGGGCGTCCGCGGCAGCGACACGATCGGTGTGCTCGCGGTGCGCGGGGCCGGCGAGGAGCTGCAGTTCACCGCCCTCGCCGACGCGGGAACCCACTGGCCGCGACACCACGTCGTGGTGAACGACACGCTCCTGGTCGCCGGGCAGCTCGCCGACGAGATCGTCTCGCTCCCCCTCGACGCCCGCACCGGTGTGCCCGGTCGTGTTCGCCACCGCACCGCGTCGCCCTCGCCGACGCGGCTGCTGCCGATGCGCTGAGTTCGCTCGCCCCGCTACGCCCCGCACGTCGGCCGGCCTTCGGCATCCCTCCCCGCGCTGCGCTCGTCGGGGCGTGTCCCGAATTGTGCAGAGAACGGGATCCTGGGCTGCACATTGTGGGACATGCCTGTGCTGGGGTGACCGGCGGCGGGGGCGTGTCCCGAATTGTGCGAGGTCGTCGGGGGTGAGCTGCACATAGTGGGACATGCCTGTGCTGGGGTGGCCGGCGGCGGGGGGCGTGTCCCGAAATGTGCGAGATCGACGCGGGTGAGCTGCACATAGTGGGACATGCCGGCGTGTGGGGCTCAGCCGCCCGCGCGGGATCCGCTCGTTGAGCGCTGACAGGCTCAGCGCTCGCGCCCAAGGCGCTGTACAGGGTTCGTCGCCGCGACTCAGAACCCCTGCGCCGCGGGCTTGAGCCGCCACGCCTCGCGATAGGCATCCGCCAGCGCCAACTCCCGCGCGGCGTCCTCGTCAGCCAGCACGGTGACGTGCGGGTGCAGCTGGATCGCGGAGCCGGGCAGGCTCGCCGATACGGGCCCCTCCACCGCACCCGCGAGCGCGGCGCTCTTGTCGGTCCCGAACGCCAGCAGGACGAGGTGCCGCGCTTCGCGGATGGTGCCGATGCCCTGCGTGATGCAGTGCACGGGCACGTCCTCCGGGTCGGTGAAGAAGCGCGCGTTCGCCTCGCGGGTCGTGGCGGCCAGCGTCTTCACGCGGGTGCGCGAGCCGAGGGACGACCCCGGCTCGTTGAATCCGATGTGGCCGTTGCGTCCGATGCCGAGGATCTGGATGTCGACGCCGCCGGCTTCGCCGATCGCGCGGTCGTACGCGGCGGCGGCGGCGAACGGATCGGTCGCGCGGCCGTCGGGCACGTGCACGTGCGCGGGGTCGAGACCGAGCGGCGCGGTCACGGTGCGCTCGATGACGGCGGCGTACGACTCCGGGTGGTCGGCGGGAAGGCCCACGTACTCGTCGAGCGCGAAGGCCCGCACCCCCGACGTGTCGAGGCCGTCCTCCGCGATGCGCCGGGCCAGGTGCCGGTAGAACCGTTCCGGGGTCGAGCCCGTCGCCACGCCCAGGACGAGCCGCGGCTGCGCGGCGATCGCCCGGGCGACGTGGTCGGCGGCCAGCGCCGAGGCCTCCTCGGCGGTGCGCGTGATCACGACCTCGGCCATCAGACCAACTCCGTTCGTTCGAGGCGGCGCTCGCCGCTCCTGCTGTGCGCCGCCGTCAGCACGGCGCCCCACGCCCCCGCCCATGATCCGAGCTGAGCCCGGATGATCGGGGGTACCGCGTGGAAGGTCGCCCGGCGGTGGGCTTTCTCGATCGCGGGGTCGATGATCCACGCGGGGGAGTTCGACAGGCCGCCGCCGATCACGATCACCCCGGGGTCGATCATCGCCATCAGACTGAGCAGCCCGTTCGCGAGAGCCGTGGTGGCCTCGTCGAGGATCGCGCGGGCCGTGCCGTCGCCGCGCTCCGCGGCGAGCACCACGTCGAGGGCGGTCGACTGCGCGTCGACCCCACGGGCGCGATCCCAGCGCGCGCCGAGGCGCGTGCCACCCAGCAGCGACTCCAGGCATCCCGACTGCCCGCACGTGCACTTCTCGCCCCCGCCCGTGGCGATGTGGCCGATCTCGCCCGCACCGCCGTGGGCGCCCTTCCGCACCGACCCGTCGACGACGTGGGCACCGGCGATGCCCGTGCCCAGGGCCAGCACGAAGACGTCGTCCGCTCCGCGCCCGGCGCCGAGGACCGCCTCCGCGATCGCCGTGGCGACGCCGTCCTGGACGGCCTCTCCGGGGATACCGAGGCGGTCGGACAGCTCGCGAGCGGGGGCGAGTCCCTCGAGCCAGCGCATGTTCGCGCTGGTGGCCACGAGCCCGGACGCCTCGTCGAGGATCCCGGCGACGGTCAGGCCGAACGCGTCGGCGCGGTCGTCCGCCAGGAACGTCCGTGTGAGGGCCGCGAGCTCGTCCATGGCCGAGGGCCCGCGCGGGGTCGGCGCGTCGGCCGTGCGCACGTGCTCGAGCCGCCCCTCCATCTCGCGGGCGAGCAGCAGCTTCACCCGCGTGCCCCCGTTGTCCACTCCCAGAAGAAGCGTCATCTCGCCTCCTCGTTCGAACGCAGGATGCCGAGCACGCGACGCGCTTCGTCGGCATCGACGGTCTCGTAACCGCCGCCGTCGGTCGCCGCCGAACCGAGCGCGACGCCCGGCGTACCGGTGACGGCCCGCTTGGCGGAGGCGTGCACGGCGTGAACGCCGGTCGCGGCGATCCGCGCGACGTTGTCGGAGCGCACGCCGCTCCCCGCCATGATCTCGATGTCGCGACCCGCGCGGCTCACCAGGCGCCGCAGCACCGCGAGAGCGTCGACCGCGCGTGCTTCGCCGCCCGAGGTCAGCACACGCGTGACGCCGAGGTCTGCGAGGCGGTCGAGGCCGGCGTCGAGGTCGGCCAGGTTGTCGAACGCCCGGTGGAACGTCACCGGGGCGCCGTCTGCGGCGACCACGATGCGCGAGATCAGCGCGTCGTCGATCCGGCCGTGGCGAAGGCCACCGACGACCACGCCGGTCGCCCCGTGCGCGCGCGCCCAGAGGACGTCCTCCACGATGATGGCCCGCTCGGCGTCGTCATACTCGAAGTCGCCCGCCCGCGGGCGTACGAGCACATGGGTCGGGATGCCGGAGGCCGCCGCCGCGGCGATGAGACCCGCCGAGGGGGTCAGGCCGCCGAGCGACAGGGCGGAGCACAGCTCGATACGGTCGACGCCGAGCTCGGCCGCGACGCGGATGCCCGCGGCATCCTGAACCGCCAACTCGAAGGTCGTCATCGCAGCACCGTCGCCGTCAGATCGGGGGCGGTGTCGAACGCGTCGAAGGGGAACATCGGTCGCGCGATGCGGTGGTGGCCCAGACGCGCGAGGTCCTGATCGACCGGCCCGGGGGTGAGGGCCAGCGTCCAACCCGCGGCCACGTCGTACAGCGTGGGCTCGAGGTACCCGATCTTCGTCACGACGATGTCGGTGGCGAGCGGGTCGATCCCGACCGCGCGGAAGTCGTCGACGGCGTGGAAGGCCTTGCGCCGCTCCGTGACGATCACCCGCAGGGCGCCGACCCCGATGACCACGACACGGCCGGCGACCGGGTCGTCGTACCTGCCGACCAGCACACCCGTAATGCGGACCGGGCCGCTGACGCGGTCGTCGACGCGGGCTCCGGCCTGGAGGTCGACCGTCGAGCCCACGGCGGCGTCGTCGAGAGAAGCGACGGCGCCGGGGTCGAAGATCGACGCGACGGCGACGGTGAGATCGTCCACAGCGCCGGTGAGGCGCTCGTCGGCAAGCAACTGGTGCAGCGTCCACGTGACGTCGCCCGAGCCGCCGGCACCCGGGTTGTCGCCCGAGTCGCTGACGAGGTAGGGCCGCTCGCCTCCGGCGGCGCGGTGCGCGAGTCCCGCGGAGATCCCCTCGGCGAGCGAGCCGGGCGGCCCGACGAACGAGAAGTCGTCGCGGACGTCCCACAGCCCGCGGGCGAGCTCCTCGGCCTCGGCTGTGATCGCGTCGGGGTCGTCGCCGCTGACGATGACGGTGGCGTGACACCGGGGTTCGTCCGCCCACGCGTATCCGATCCAGATGGACGCGTCCGTGACACCCGGCATCCGTTCCACGTCGGTGAGGCGCGCGTAGAGGCTTCTCGCGGGCTCCACGCGCGTGGACGTCTTCTCGCCGGGGAGCAGGATCGGCACCCGCACCCAGGCGCGCGCGGGGCGCTCGTCGCGGTCGACCCACTCGAGCAGGGTCCGCGCCGCGCGCTCGCGGGTGTCTTCCGCGTCCTCGTGCGGGGCGAGGCGGAAGCACGTCGGCAGGTCGACGGCGCGGGCGAAGCGTTCCGAGACGTTGCCGTGCAGGTCCATCGGCGCAGTGATCAGGGGTCGGGTTCCGACCACCGCGCGCACGGCCTCGACGAGGTCGCCCTCGGCGTCGTCCATGCCCTCGACTCCCATCGCTCCGTGCACGTCGAGGTACACGGCATCCACGTTCCCGACCTCGGCGAGGCCGGTGACGATGCGGGAGCGGAAGTCGTCGTACACGTCGCGACGCACCTGCCCGCCGGGGATCGAGCGCGCGTAGAAGACGCCGATCCACTCCGCGGCGTCGCCCAGCGGCGTCCCGGGCGCGAGGAACGGGTACCGCGCGAGCACCTCGCTCCCGCGCAGCACGGCGAAGTCGTCGTGGCCGGCGCGATGGGCCGCGTACGCGCTGGACTCGATCGCCATTCCGGCGATGACGATCCGGGGCAGTCGCGCGGTCATCGGCCGCCCAGACCCGACGTCGCGATGCCCTTGACCAGGTGCTTCTGCAGCGCGATCACGAGGATCGTGGTCGGGATCATCGAGATGATCGTCGCCGCCATCTGCAGGTCCCACCGTGTCCCGGTCTGCGTCGCGAAGCTCGCGAGACCGATCGGCAGAGTTCCGAGGGCGTTGTAGTCGTTGACGGTCACGAGCGGCCACAGGTAGCTGTTCCAGTAGTTCAGGAACGTGAACACGGCCAGCACCGCGAGCGCCGAACCCGCCAGGGGCAGGATGACCTGGATGAAGGTGCGGACGGGACCCGCGCCGTCCATGCGCGCGGCCTCTTCGAGTTCGAACGGGATGCCGCGGAAGAACTGCCGCATGAGGAAGGTGCCGAAGGCGGTGAAGGCCCACGGGAAGATGAGCGACTGGTACGTGTCGACCCACCCGAACCACTGCATGACGACGAACATCGGGATGACGAGCACTTCCTGCGGGACCATCAGCGTGCCGAGGAAGAGGACGAACACGATGTCGCGCCCGGGCCAGCGCAGACGTCCGAAGGCGTAGCCCGCCGTCGCCGAGACGACGAGGACGACGAGCACCCCGGCGATCGACACGAAGAACGAGTTCGCGATGTACGTCGTGAACGGCGCGAAGCTGAACACCTCGAGGAAGTTCTGCCACCGCACCTCGCTGCCGATCAGCGTCGGAGGCGCCAGCAGCACCTCGTTCGACGGCTTCAGGGCCGAGAAGAACGCGTAGACGAGAGGTGCGGCGAAGATCACCGCGGCGAAGATCACCGCGACGTACGCGCCGATCAGCCCGAGGCGCTCGCCGCGGGAGGCCGGCTGTCCCCGGCGCCGGCCGCGTCGGCCGCCGCGCGGTCCCTCGACGGCGGTCGCCGGCGACAGCGGGGTCGGACGGTGGGTCTGTCGCAGGGTCTCAGTGCTCATAGTGCACCCACCTCTTCTGCGCCCGGAATTGCAGCGCCGTGATGCCGATGATGATGACGAACAGGATCCACGCGCCCGCGGCGGCGAGACCGAGATCCTGGAACTTGAAGCCGGTGTTGTAGATGAACATCACCAGCGGGACGGTCGAGGTACCGGGGCCGCCGCCGGTGAGCAGCTGCGGCTGGGCGAAGACCTGCATCGACGAGATGATCGTCATCACCGCGGCGAAGAAGATCGCGGGCGAGATGAGCGGGATGATCACCTGCCAGACGAGACGGATGCCACGGGCCCCGTCGATCTGCGCGGCCTCGACGACCGAGGTGGGTACCTGTTCGAGCGCGGCGGTGAGGACGAGCATGTTGTAGCCCATCCCGGCCCAGACGCTCATCGCGACGACGGCGAGCATCGCCCAGTTCTGGTCGACCAGGAAGTTCGGCAGTTCCCACCCGAAGAGCGAGACCGTCATGCCGTTGAGGAGGCCGTCCGGCTGCAGCACGAGTCGCCAGATGAGCGCGCTCGCGACGATCGGTGTGACCACCGGGATGAAGAACAGCACACGGAAGACGGCGCGGCCGCGGATGCGGGGGCCGAGCAGCAGCGACAGCCCGAGCGCCACGACGAGGTTCAGCGGCACGTAGAGCAGTGTGAAGACCGCCGAGTTGCGCAGCGCGGGCCAGAAGTCGGGCGACGAGGTGAGCAGCGTGACGTAGTTGTCGAAGCCCACGAACGCGCGCTTGCCGAAGATCGGCCAGTCGAACAGGCTCATCACGATCGCGAGCCCCACGGGCAGCACGGTGAAGACCGCGAGACCGAGTACGGCCGGGGTGATGAAGCCGAGCGCCTGGCGACGTTCCCTCCGCTCGATCGTGTTGCGTCGCCGCGGGGCGATGGAGGACTCGGTGACCATCCGGTGGCCTTTCGTCATGAGGAGGCCCGCAGGTACAGCTCGATCACGGGCAGCGCGACCGACGGAGGCTGGACGGGGAGCTTGAGCGTCAGGGTCCCCGGCTCGGGGGCCGCGGGCTGGAGGTTGAACGCCTCCTGGTCGGCGGGGATGTTCTCGAACAGCACCTCGGATCCGTCGTCGAGGAACCGCGCGAACTCGACGCGACCGGCGAGGTCGGGGAGGTGGAGCAGGCCGAAGGGCCAGTCGAAAAGATGCGCGTAGAGCCGGTCGCCGCGCTGCGTGTACACGACTCCCGACGGGGCGGTGAAGCTCGACGCGGCGGCGCCGCGGATGGCATCCGCGTGCCGGGTCATCCACTCGCCCACCTCCGACAGCAGCGCCGCGTCGCGCGGGGCGATCTCGCCGCGTCCGGTGGGGCCGACGTTCAGCAGCAGGTTGCCGCCCAGGGCCACCGAGCGCGCGAGCATGCGCACCAGCAGGGCCGCGCTCTTGCTGTCGTGGTTGTCGCGGTGGTAGCCCCAGCTGCCGTTGATGGTCTGGCAGGCCTCCCAGACGAGGGGGACGCCGTCGCGCTCGAAGGGGCGAACCGGCTGGTACTGCTCGGGGGTGACGAGATCGGCGGGGATGCCGAGGCGATCGTTCACGACCATGTCGGGCTGCAGCTCCCGGCACATCGCCAGGAGGGTCTCGGCATCCCAGTCCTCGGGCGACTTCCCGGGCAGGCCGTCCTCCTCAGCGGGCTCGGTGAAGTCGAAGAAGAGGTAGTCGAGCGGACCGTACCCGGTCAGCAGTTCGCGCACCTGAGCGTGGAGGTACTCGCGGTACACGGCCATGTCTCGCGCTGCATTGCGCTCGGCGACATCGGCGACGCCGCGCTGGGGGTGGTGCCGGTCGATCGTGTACTGCGGGTGCGACCAGTCGAGGAGAGAGAAGTAGAGCCCGACGCGCAGGCCCTCGGCGCGCAGCGCGTCGACGTACTCGCGCACGAGGTCGCGGCCGCAGGCCTCGACGGCGTTGAACGGCGTCGTCGCCGTGTCCCACAGGCAGAAGCCCTCGTGGTGCTTGGCGGTGAGCACGACGTAGCGTGCGCCGGCCTCGCGGGCCTGACGGGCGAGGGTGCGCGCGTCGAAGAGGTCGGGGTCGAAGAAGCGTGCGTAGCGCGCGTAGTCGGCGGCTTCGATGCGCTCGTAGTTCTGGACCCACTCGTGCCGGGCGGCGACGCTGTAGAGCCCGAAGTGGACGAACATTCCGAAGCGGTCGTGGACGAACCAGTCGGTGCGGCTCGCGGTCATGGCGGTGTTCCTCGAGGAAGAAGGGGGAGGCGGCGCCGAGTGGCGCCGCCTCCCCGAGGGGCTTACTTACCGAAACGCTGTTCGAGACCGTCGAGCACCGACGACATGGTCGCCTGGCCCGTGTAGACGCTGACGAGCTCGTTCGGCATGGCGGTCGCGACCTGCGTCCACTGGTCGGTCACGCGCTGCGACACGGCGCCCTCGAAGGCGGCGGTGAAGGCCTGCGTGAGGTTGTCGCGCGTGGCGTCCGGGAGCGCGGTGAAGAACTCCGGCTGGCTGGCGAGCTGCGCGGGGTAGCCGCCCTGCTGCGCGATGACGGACTGCACGTCGGGGCTCGAGAGGGCTCCGAGCACCTTGAGCGCCGCTTCCTTGTTCTCGCAGTTCGCGGCGATGCCGTAGCCCGAGCCGAGTGCGACGCCGTACGCGCCGTCGGAACCGCGGGGGATGCGCACGGCACCCGCCGAGAAGCCGAGGTCGGGAGAGGTGAGAGTGGATGCCATCCACGTGCCCTCGATGATCATCGCGGCCTTGCCGTTCTCGAACTGGGTCGTGGTCCACGCCGAGTCGGAGGCGGAGGGGACGGCGTCCGAGACGCCGAGCTTGGTGACGAGGTCGCCGTAGCGGGTGGCTGCCTCGACGAAGTCGGGGTTGGTGAGGTCGAGTGCGCCGGACTCGTCCACCGGCTGCAGGCCCGTCTCGGCCATCGGCAGCGAGAGCCACTGGAACTCGTCGACCGAGACGGCGAAGCCCTTCGCGCCGGCCTTGGCGGTGATGTCGCTCGCGGCCTTCTCGAAGTCGTCGATCGTCCAGTCGTTCGTCGGCAGGGGTGCGCCGGCCTTGGCGAACAGGTCGGCGTTGTAGAAGAGGAGCATCGCCGCCGTGTCGTAGGGCAGGCCGTAGAGCTTGCCCCCGTTCTCCATCACGCTGAGCGCGCCCGGGTTGTAGGCGTCGCGCGAGATCCCCATGGTCGACAGGTCGTCGTCGGTGAGCTCGTCGAACACGTCGGTGTAGCCGGCGAGACGCTGACCGTTCATGCCCGTGACGCAGGCGACCTTGCCCGACGCCATGTTCGTGTTGAGCTTCGTGAAGTAATCGGCCCACGGCGCCGTCTGCAGCTCGATGGTGATGTCGTCGCCGACGAGCTTCTGTGCGACGGCCATCTGGTCCTTGAGCTTCTGCTCGGACGCGGTGTCACCGGCCCACATGTTCCAGACGATGGTCGTCTTGCCGCCGTCGGCCGCGCTGCCGCCGGAGGCGCAGGCGGTGAAGCCCATCGCCGTGACGGCGACGAGGCCCGCGAAGGCGATCCGTTTCTTGTGCATGAGGTTTCCTCTCGGGTGCGGGCTGCGGAGGTCGGGTCCGGCGTATCAGCCCTGGAGACATCGGATGAATGGGTCTTGGGGAGAAGCTAACGGCGCGAATGACATTGGCTTCATTCCGTAACTGACCTGTTACACAGATCGCATGAAGTCGTCTTTTTGATTTCAAACAGTGAACTAAGTCAGGTACGCGGGCGCGCCAGCGCGTCGATGGATGCCGCGGACAACAGCTCGTCGCGAACGAGCAGCGCCGCCCCGCGGGCACCGATGTCCCAGCCTTCGGTCGAGGCCGCGACGTCGAGCGACGACGTCGAGAGCGGCAGGCACAGGTCGTAGATGCTCGAGCGCACACCGGCCACGAACTCATCGGTCGTGGCGATGATGCCGCCGAGGACGAGACGTTCCGGATTGAAGAACCCGACGATGGTCGCCAGCACGCTGCCCGTGCGCAGGCCCGCTTCGCGCAGCAGGCGCGTGGCGAGGGGGTGTCCGTCCCGGGCCAGATCGGCCAGCTGCGCGACATCGTCGACGCGGATCCCGGCCGCCGTCATGGCCTCGCCGATCGCGCGACCGCCGGCGATGGCATCCAGGCATCCGACGCGTCCGCAGACGCAGGCCACGGTCGATCCGGCGACGGCGATGTGGGTGATGTCGCCGGCGACGCCGGTGGCCCCGCGATACAGGGCGCCGTCGGCGATGATGCCCACGCCGATGCTCGATCCGGCCTTGACGACGAGCATGTTCGCCGAGCGGCGGCCGTCGGCGATGTGCTCACCCAGTGCCATCGCGTTGGCGTCGTTCTCGCAGCGGACGGGGACGCCTGCGATGCCCCCGAGGATCGCCGATGCGTCGATCCCGTTCCATCCGGGCATCCGCGACGGCGAGATGATCCGTCCGTCCGGAACGCCCACGGGCCCCGGGACGGCGAGGCCGATGCCCGCGAGCGTGACCGGTTCCGTGGCGGCCGCCACCAGGGTGAGGACCTCGCGATGGATGCCACGGAGCACCACCTCGGGAGCTCGGGCGATGTCGAGACTCATCCGATGACGGGCGACGCGCGTGCCACGGAGGTCTTCCAGGATGATCGTGGCGTGGGCGGTGCCGAGATCGATGCCCGCGATCACGCGACCGTCTCGGGCGAGGGCGAGCTTGCGCGGACGTCGTCCGCCCCGGGATGCCGTCTCGCCGGCCTCCTCGACGACGCCGAGGCTGAGGAGCTCATCGACTCGCAGCGTGATCGTCGAGGGGGCGAGACCGGTCAGTCGGGAGAGGTCCGACCGTGACCGCGCGAGACCGTCGCGGATGAGCGAGAAGACGCCGCCCGTCGACGTGAGGTGGGGGTAGGGCGCGCTCATTCGGCTGCTTTCGACGGGGGACGCGGTGACGAGATCATTGCACGTCGCGGAGCGTCGGTCGGGCGGTGATCGAGCGGCCACGGCGACCGATTGATCAGATCTCTGCACTACGGTGGGCGGCATGACCTCGCCGCACAGCCAGCCCGTCGGCGCCCCTTCCGGACCCGTGCCCGTGCCCGCGTTCGTGGATCTGCACTGCCACGGAGCGCTCGGCCACGGCTTCGACGACGCCGACCTCGACGGCGTGCGCGCGGCGGTCGATCACCATCGCGCACACGGGACGCAGACGCTGCTCCTGAGCCTCGTCAGCGCCCCCGTCGACCGCGTGGCGCGCCGGCTGGGTGAGCTCGGCCAGATGCTCCCCCTGCTCCCCGGGGTCGCCGGCGTGCACCTCGAGGGGCCGTTCCTTGCACACGGCCGTCGTGGCGCGCACGACCCCGTGGCCTTGACGGCGCCGTCGGCGGAGGCCGCCGAGCGTCTGATCGAGGCGGGGAACGGGATCGTGCGCTCGGTGACGATCGCGCCCGAGCTTCCCGGCGCGGGTGAGGCGATCGAGCGGTTCGTCGCCGCCGGAGTCGTCGTCGCGGTCGGCCACACCGAGGCCGACTACGACACCGCCGCCGCCGCGTTCGACCGCGGCGCGCGCCTCCTCACGCACGCGTTCAACGCGATGCCGGGGCTCGGGCACCGCGCCCCCGGGCCGGTCGGTGCCGCACTCGCGCGCGACCACGTCGTGCTCGAGGTGATCGCCGACGGCGTCCACGTGCACCCCGTCGTCCTGCGGACGCTTTTCGACGCTGCTCCCGGCCGCGTCGCGCTCGTCACCGATGCGATGTCGGCGACGGGGTTGGGGGACGGCGTCTACCGGCTGGGCGGACTGGAGGTCGAGGTGCGCGACACCCGACCGGTGATCGCCGGAACGGACACCCTCGCCGGCTCGACCCTGACGATGGACCGGGCTGTCGCCGCAGCCGTCTCCGCGGGCGTGCCGGAGGCGGTGGCGCGAGCGGCGGCCTCGACGGTTCCGGCCGGAATGCTGTCGTGAGCGCTACTTCTTGGCATCCTGTCGCGGGATGACGATCTGCTTGATGATCAGCAGGACCGAGGCCGTGACGGGAATCGCGACCAGGGCGCCGAGCAGGCCGAGGAGCGTCCCGCCGACGAGCGCGCCGATCACGACGAGCGAGCCGGGCACCGAGATCGTGCGATTCATCACGCGGGGCGTGAGGAGATATGCCTCGATCTGCATGTAGATCAGGTAGACGATGGCGAAGATCAGTCCGGAGGTCGGGCTCACGATCAGCGTGAAGACCGTCGCGACCGCCCAGAACAGCACGGAACCCACTAGCGGGATGAGCGTGATCCCGAACGCGAGCGCCGCCAGCAGGGCCGCGAAGGGCTGCTGCAGGATCGTCAGCACGATGAACGCGAAGACGGCGTTGCACAGGGCGAGGACCACCATGCCGGCCAGGTAGCCACCGACCGAGTCGGTGATCTGTCCGGTCATGTCGGAGACCGTCGCGCGGCTGCGCGCGGGAGTCAGACGCACGAGGCTGTTCTTCATCTTCGGCAGGGCCGCCAGGAAGTACAGGCTCAGCACCAGGACGATGATCGCTCCCGAGATGAAGGTGCCGATCGTGATGCCGACCTGGAGAAGGCCCCCGCCGATCGCGGCGATGTTCGTCGGGTTGGTGACGAAACCCTGCACCTCTTTGAGCACGTCCCCCAGGCTGTCGCCGAAGTTCGCTTCCACCCAGCGCACCGCGTCGCTGTCGATGAGGTCGTTGACGAAGGTCGGGATGTCGCCGACGAACTGCTCGACCTGCCGGACGACCGGCGGGATCAGCAACCACAGGGCCGCGGCCAGGATCACGGCGAGGCCGCCGAACACGATGACGATCGACCACGCGCGAGAGATCCCGCGGCGTACGAGCATGCGCACCAGCGGATCGAGAGCGAGAGCCACGAACAGCGCGATCGCGATGTAGATGAGCACGGTCGACAGGTTCGACAGCGCGAGCCCCAGCAGGATCGCCGTGAGGCCGCCCAGGGTCAGGAAGAAGCCAGCCGCGTACGGCCGCGATATCGCGGACCAGACGGGGCGGTCGCGCGAGGTGGGCTCGCCGGCGTCGGCGCCCTCGGCAGTCGGGTCGGGACGCGTCGATCGGCTCATGGTCACACTGTAGGGGTCGGCTGAGAGCGCACGTTCGAGCGCGCGCCCGCGCGATAGTCTCGGATCGACTCGGGAGGACACATGACGGACGCCGACCCCACGACGATCCTGCAGAATCTGCGGGGCAGCATCGACAACATCGACGCCGCGCTCATCTTCCTGCTTGCCGAGCGCTTCCGGTGCACCAAGCAGGTCGGCGTGCTCAAAGCGAAGCACGGGATGCCGGCATCCGACCCCGCTCGTGAGGAGCAGCAGATCGCGCGCCTCATGCGACTCGCCGAGGACGCCGATCTCGACCCGGCCTTCGCGGAGAAGTGGTTCAACTTCGTCGTGGCGGAGGTCATCCGTCACCACCGCTCGGCCGCCGCGCACCCCACGGACTGACGACCCGTCCGCGCGTCGTCGCGACGCGTCGTCGGGACGCTCGGGCGACCCGCGCGAGGCGATGCGACACGCCCGGGCTGACACGCGGTGTCGCCGCTGGCGACACCCGTTGAAAGGGTGACGCACGCGCGCGCGTGTGCCACGTGGCATCCGGAATCGCAAGACGGTACGCGAACTTGCCAGTCGATCCATCAGCATGAAAACGTAGTGACGGCCCGGTTTTGGGCCGCCCACTCGACCAGTCCGCGGTCGTGGTGACGACTCGGGGGAGTCGACGCCGCGAGCGTACGGTCGGCAGTCGGGGCCGCGGGATCCGACATCCCGCGCCAACGCGCTCCACCCCCCTGAGCGCCGGCGACTGCCACCCGGGCGTGACCGATGCGGCCACCCGAGGCCGCCGAGGTGCACCAGTGACACATCCGCCTGCCCTCGCGCCGCAGACTTCCGCGACGCCGGCTCTGGCCGCCAAGAATCTGTTCAAGGTCTTCGGACGTTCTCCGCAAGCCGCCGTCGAGAAGCTCCGCTCCGGTGCGCGCCGCGAGGAGATCGCCGACCACGGGACCGCCGCTGTCATCGACGCGAGCTTCGAGGTCCAGCCCGGCGAGATCTTCGTCATCATGGGGCTTTCCGGCTCCGGCAAGTCCACGATCATCCGCATGCTGAACGGCCTGCACGAGGCGACCGCCGGCACCGTCGAGGTGAAGGGCGATGCCCTCACCGGCGTCGGCCCCTCGCGTCTGCGGTCTCTGCGCCGCGAGCGCCTCGCCATGGTGTTCCAGCACTTCGCGCTCCTCCCGCACCGCACGGTGGCCGCGAACGTCGCCTACCCGCTCGAGCTCCGCGGCGTCGGCAAGGCCGAGCGTCTCGCGAAGGCCGAAGAGATCCTCGCGCTCGTGGGTCTCGAGGGCTGGGGTGACACCTTCCCCTCGGCGCTGTCGGGCGGGATGCAGCAGCGCGTCGGGATCGCCCGCGCGCTCGCCGCCGACACCGACATCCTCCTGATGGACGAGGCGTTCAGCGCCCTCGACCCGCTCATCCGCCGCGAGATGCAGGAGCAGCTCATCGAGCTGCAGCGGACGCTGAAGAAGACGATCGTCTTCATCACCCACGACCTCAACGAGGCGATGTTCCTCGGTGACCGCATCGCCGTCATGCGCGACGGACGCATCGTGCAGATCGGCACGCCCGAGGACATCCTCACCGACCCCGCCAACGACTACGTCGAGCAGTTCGTGCAGGACGTCGACCGTGCCCGCGTGCTCACCGCCGGCAACGTCATGGAGCGTCCGCGTCCGCGCGTCGACGCCTCGGCCGGTCCGCGCACCGCGCTGCGGCAGATGCGCGACGCATACATGTCGGCCGTGTACGTCACCGATCGCGACCGGAAGCCGCTCGGCATCATCACGGATCGGGATGCCATGAAGCTGGTCCGCGCGGGCGAGAGCTCGCTCGCGTCCAAGCTGCGTCCGCTCCCGCAGAGCGTGCGCGAGGACGACGTGCTGATGAACCTCTTCGTCCCCTCGGTCGAGTCGCCCCTGCCGCTCGCCGTGCTCGACGCGGAGGGACGCCTGGCCGGCGTCATCCCGCGCGTCACGCTGCTCGCCGCTCTCGGCCCTGGCCCCAGCTCCACGGAGGAGATCACCGTGCTCCCGCAGCCCCTGCCCTCCGCCGAGATCGACGCGGTGCTCGACACTCCGGTCGCGGCCTCCGAGATCGAGGGGGTGCGCTGATGGATGGATTCCGTATCCCCGTCGGCTCGTGGGTCGACGCCGGCGTGGACTGGCTCCGCGACAACCTCTCCGGATTCTTCGACGTCATCGCCGTGACCGTCCGCTTCCTGGTCGGCGGGCTGAGCGACGTGCTCCTCGCTGCGCCGATCGTCGTCGTGATCGTCGTCGCGGCCCTGCTCGCGTGGCTCCTGCGCTCGTGGAAGCTCGCCCTCGGCACCGTGATCGGCTTCGCGCTGATCCTGGCGATGGGTCAGTGGGTCACCGCGATGCAGACGCTCGCCCTCGTGCTCGTCGCGACCGTCGTCGCGGTGGCGATCTCGGTTCCCCTGGGGATCTGGTCGGCCCGGAACGCGACCGTTCGCGCGGTGCTGAAGCCCATCCTCGACTTCATGCAGACGATGCCCGCCTTCGTCTACCTGATCCCGGCGATCACGTTCTTCAGCATCGGCGTCGTGCCCGGGGTCGTCTCGACCGTCATCTTCGCCCTGCCTCCCGGCGTGCGACTGACCGAGCTCGGCATCCGCGGAGTCGACTCCGAGACCGTCGAGGCGGGGCAGGCGTTCGGCGCGACCCCGGGCCAGATCCTCCGCGGCATCCAGCTCCCGCTCGCGATGCCCACGATCATGGCCGGCGTCAACCAGGTCATCATGCTCGCCCTGTCGATGGCGGTCGTCGCCGGCATCGTCGGCGCCGACGGTCTGGGCAAGGAGGTCGTGCAGTCGATCTCGACGGTCAACCTGCCCAAGGGTGTCGAGGCCGGCCTGAGCGTCGTCATCCTCGCCGTCTACCTCGACCGCCTCACCGCCGCGCTCGGCAACCGCGCGGACAACCGCTCGTCGCTGCTGGCGATCCTGGGCCGTCGTCGGGCCGCCGGATCGACGGATGCCACGCCCCCGCGCCCCGCTCCGTCGACGGATGCGGCTGCCGAGGCCGAGCGCGAGCAGGCGTCGCCGCGTCGCGCCCCGATCTCGACGGGCGCCTGACCCCTCGGCATCCCTCTCACTCGGGAGGGGCGGACCAACCGGCCCCTTCCGAGCGGACACCCACGGAAATCGCATACGAAAAGGAAGAGAACACAGCAATGAACAAGCGACACCTCACCAGTGCCCTCGCCCTCGGCGCCGTCAGCGCCCTCGCTCTCGCCGGCTGCGCCAGCGGCAACCAGGCCGAAGGCGGCTCGGGCGGCGACGACAGCAAGGGCACCATCACGCTCGGCTTCCTGCCCTCGTGGACCGACGGCCTGAGCACCGCGTACCTGCTCGAGGACCAGCTCGGCAAGCTCGGCTACACCGTCGAGATGCAGACCCTCACGGAGGCGGGCCCCCTGTACGCCGGCCTCGCCCAGGGCGACGTCGACATCTACCCGTCGGCCTGGCCCGAGCTCACGCACGCCGACTACATGGAGAAGTACGGCGACAGCATCGAGGACCTCGGCGCGTACTACGACAACGCCAAGCTCACGATCGCGGTGCCCAGCTACGTCGACATCGACTCGATCGACCAGCTCAAAGACAACGCGGCGCGCTTCGACGGCAAGATCTACGGCATCGAGCCGGGCGCGGGTCTGACGAAGCAGACGCAGGAGGTCGCGATGCCCGGTTACGGTCTCGACGGCCTCGAGCTCGTCACCTCGTCGACCGCGGCCATGCTCACCGAGCTCGACAACGCGATCGCGGCGCAGAAGGACATCGCGGTCACCCTGTGGCGTCCCTTCTGGGCGAACGACGCGTACGACGTGAAGGATCTCGAGGACCCCCAGGGTCTGATGGGCAAGCCCGAGGCCCTGCACTTCCTCGCCACCTCGGGCTTCAAGGAGAAGTACCCGGATGCCGCCGAGCTCATCGCCGGCATTCAGCTCGACGACGAGCAGTACGGCTCCCTCGAAGACCTCGTCGTCAACGAGTACGGCGAGGGCAAGGAGCCCGAGGCCGTGCAGGCCTGGCTCGAGCAGAACCCCGGCGCGTTCTCGACGCAGCGCTGACGTGACGTGCGGCGGCGGTCCCCTCGGGTGGGGGCCGCCGCCGTCGTCTGTTTCTGCGGGGCCGCGCCGTGCCCGCGGCGGCCGGTGATCAGCTGATCGAGCGCGCCGCGGTGAACCGCGTGATGAAGCCCGGGTGCCCCGCCGGCATCGCGAGCACCGAGTCGGGCGCGCGACCGGCGAGCTGAGGGAACCCGGCATCCGCGACGAGGTCGTCGTCGAGCTCGTCGAGCCGGGCCTCGACGAGCGGCCACGGCTCGTGGGCGTTCGCGGCCCAGATCGTGCGGCCCAGGTGGCGCTCGTGGAAGCCCCATCGGGCGGTCAAGAAGCGTGACAGCGGGGTGTCGACGGTGTCGGTGCCGAGTGTCGCGCGCACGCGGGTTCCGGGATGCCGACCCCCGTGACGCCGCGACCGGAACTCGATTCGCGCACCGTCGGTGCGCACCCCCGCTCGCGCCCACCGGTACGGCAGGCCGAACAGCGCGCGGGCGGCGAGGACCGGCGCGAGATGCTCGGCCTCGAGCGTGCGGAACACGACGCCGCGGCGTCCCTCGTCGTCAACGGCGTAGGTGCGGACGTTGATCTCGGTGAAGGTGCCGAGGAGAGGCACCGGCGGAAGCGGCAGGAAGCGGAACTCGCTCAACACGAACGGCACGAGACCCACCCACGCGGAACCGTCGTGCACATCGGGGCGGGTTCCGGACGGCAGGAGCGGCGCGACCTCGGCCGGGTCGACCCGCCAGTGCACGAACACCGCGCGATTCCACCGCTGCGCGATGACCGCGCGGCCGGGCAGGTCGGGGGCGTGTCGCTCGGTTTGCACCGGCTCATTCTGGCCCCGGCACCGCCGCGCGGAGGGAGACTGGACAGATGGCCCCGTCATCTGGTGCGGACCCTCGGCTCGTGGCATCCATTCGCGAACTGCTCGCGGCTCGGGATGCCGATAAGACGATCTGTCCGTCGGAGGCCGCGCGCGCGGTGGGCGGCGACGACTGGCGCGACCTCATGCAGCCCGCGCGGGACGCGGCGCACGAGCTGGTCGTTCTCGGCGAGGTCGAGGTGACGCAGAGGGGCGAGGTCGTCGATGTGACGACCGCGCGGGGTCCGGTCCGGATCCGGCGGAAGCGCTGAGCTGCGCGGCGGTTCCCGTGCGGCGGTGCGAGGGCGGCTGCCGCGGGGTCGGACCGCGTGCGCGGAGGAGCTGAATCGGATAGGTGAAGCGGAATCGGATGCCGAGGGGTCGGTCGCCCGATTCTGGTGCGGTGGGCCGATTCCGGTGCGCGGATGGGGCGCAACCCGCGGCATGGAGCGGGGTCAGACCGCGGGCTCGGGCGGCGTCCGCGGCGCGGGTTCGGCGCCGCGCGGCAGCTCGAGCGCGACCTTCTTCTCGAGCTCTTCAACCGCGTCGTCCGAGAGCCAGATCAGGCCGTCGAGTTCCTCGCGCACGCGCTTGTACGCGAGCTGGCGCTCGTTCGGCGTCGCGGCCTGGTCGGTCGCGACCGTGAGCAACTGCTTCGCGGTATCGAGACGCTTGCGCTCATCGGGTGAGAAGGCCGCGTCCTTCACCCGACGGGCGTCGCGTTCGGCCACCTCGAACGCGACCTCGTAGTCGGTGACGGCGTCGCGGTACTCCTTGAGCCGCTCGGGCGAGAGCGTCTCCCCGTCGCGGGGCCGGAGATTGTCTGCGACCTTCTTGGCGCGCAAGAACGCGGCGGTCAGCGGCTGGCGGCCGTCACTCATCGCGGGGTAGGTGATGAGCTTCCCGGCGTCGAGCTCGTACTCGAGCCAGCGGTGCGTCACGGCGTCCTGCGCGGCGATGACGCGCTGCTGGTCATCGGTCTCGGCGGGGGGCGCCAGCGGAGCCGGAGCGGCCCCTCCCTGCGCGCGGATCAGCTCGATCTGTTCGCGGTGCCGACGGCGGGCCTGCACCTCACGGCGCTTGTTCACGCCGTTGACCGCCCCCATCGTCATCCCGAAGAGCGGAAACACGAGCCACCAGTAGCTGCCCGCGAAGGTCCAGAAGTCATGCACCCCCGTCATGCTACGCCGGTCCGCGGTGACGACCTCGCCGGGATCACTCGGGGTCGGTGCTCTTCCGGCCGCGCTTCGTGTTCCGCTCGTTCCAGCTGCGCGCGGCGGCCCGCCCCATGGACTCCATCGACCGGGCGAGGGCGCGCTGAGCGGATTCGGCGAGATCGGATGCCATGCGTCCCCAGGCCTCGGAACCGTCGAACGCGGGGGGCGGATTCTTGTCACCGTGTCGGGCGATGCGCTCCGCGTGGTCGAACGCGTTCACCGTGCGGCGGACCGCGTCGCGGTACGCGAGGAAGTCCGCGGGTTCGAGGCGCGTCTGCGCCGACGCGGGGCGAAGCCACTGCGCCTTCTCGTGTGCCCGGAGGAACTCGGCGAGCAGGGGCGACCGAGGATCCGACATCCCCGGGAAGTCGATCGCGAGCGCCGGATCGGTCTCGTAGGCCATCCAGCGCGCCAGAACGGCGTCGTGTTCGGCGAGGAGGCGCTCGACCGGGAGGGGGGCGCTCCCACCACGGATGGCGGGGAGCATCGCCTGCGCGGCCTTGACCGCGGCGCGTCGCGCCCGGAGGTCGGCCGACGCGGCGCGCAAAGCGTGCTGCGCCGCCACGAGGCGCGCTCGTGCCGCCGACACGGCTTCGGAAGAGCCTCGGGATGCCGCCCGCTCCGCCTGTGCACGAACCACCTCGGCATCGGCGATCTTGACCTCTGCCCGCCCGCGCGTGATGGCTTGCCGTGCGGTGAGGAGGTCGAGCTGCGCCGCGTCGAGTTCGAGTCGACGGGCCGCGTTCTTGCTCATCGGGCGGGACGCCCACGCGCGAGCCGCGCGGTCACCCGTCGTGGTGGTGCCGGCGGGGAGGGCACGCTGCTGGCGAGAGCGGCGCACGCCGATCCAGCCGAGTGTGCCGGCACCGGCCGCCGCGGGCCCGATCCACCACCACTCGGCCAACAAGACCATCAGCGGCTCCACGCTCCCATGCTACGTCGGGCATGCGACACGGTGCTTGTCGTGGGGCCGGATTGGGCCGGGG
>NZ_LDRU01000063.1 GCF_001476285.1 Microbacterium testaceum
ACCGCGATCGGGATGATGGCCTGGTTGCCACCGAGGAGGCTGTCGGTGCCGTCGGTTTCGACGTCGCCGGTGGAGCCGGTGGTGCCGGTGGTGTCGCCGGTGGTGGTGGCGTCTTCGCTGTGGCTGTCGCCGATCACCGAGACCGCGTTGCCGCCTATGGTGACCGGTACCGCGATCGGGATGATGGCCTGGTTGCCGCCGCCGATGCTGTCGGTGCCGTCCGTGGTCACGGAATCCGTCTTTCCGGGCACCTCGTGGGTGGGGGCCGGTGTGACGGGCAACGGGGGCTGCTCCGGAGCCGTCTCTGGCTCGGCAGCGGGCTCGGCAGGCACCGACGTGTCGGCGTCCTCGCTGCGGCTGTCACCGATCACCGAGACGGCGTTTCCGCCGACGGTAACGGGCACGTCGACCGAGATGATCCCCTGGTTGCCCGAGGCCACTCCGTCGCTGCCGTCGGTGGTGGTCACCGGGGCGGCATCCGGAGCGGGCGCCGAGGTGTCGGCATCCTCGCTGTGGCTGTCGCCGATCACCGAGACGGCGTTTCCGCCGACGGTGACGGGCAGGTCGACCGACACGGCGGCCTGGTCGCCCGAGAGCAGACCGTCCTCTCCCGAGGTCTCCGCGGCATTGGCGATGCCGCATCCGAGGACGGCCAGGCCGCCCCCGACGAGCGCGCCCAGCAGGGCACGCGAGTAGAACTTGCGCATGAGTGTTTCTCCTGTGTGTGAGTGAGGGTGCGCGAACGCGCGGGGTCGTCTGCCGTGCGGGGCACGGCGCGACCGTCCTCAGTCAGGAGAGACGTCGGTGGCGAAGACGGGGCTCCCCGGCAGATCGTCGTCGACGTTGTGGCGCAGAGCGAGAAGCAGCAGCCCGGCGCCGAAGACGGCGTTGGCGGGCGTTGCGACGGGGGAGGGGGCGGCGGCGGAGCTTCCGGATGCCGACGACGAGCCCGGGACGCCCGACACGCTCTGTGCGGCGAGGGGCGTCGGATCGTCGGTGGGAACCGCGGGGGATGCGGGGGCGGCGATCTGCGCCGGCGGCGCGGAGTGCGCAGCGGCGGTGAAGAACGCGGCGGTCGCGCGAGCGTGCGCGAAGAGCGCATCGGTGGGGTCGGCCGGGGAAGCCGTCGACGGTGCGCCCATCGCCAATGAGGACGTGGGGTCGGTCGCCACCGGTGCGGCCGGCGGCGTGACGACTCCGCCCGGCTCGACCGGCATCGGGACCGTCGGCACGACGGGAATCGCGGGGATGACGGGCGTCACCGGGGCGACGGGGTCGACCGAGGGCAGCTCGCCGATGATCACCGGAACCGTGCCGTCGACCGTGTCGCCCACGTCGGTGACGACGTCCCCGAGGCCCGTGTCGTCGACGATGGGTCCGACCACGGGCAGCGCCTCGACGGTGTCGACGATGGGCTCGACGATCGTGCCGCCCACGCCTGAGTCGACGACATCGGACACCCCCTGCGTCGCGTCGTCGACAACGGTGTCGACCGTGCCGAGTGCCCCATCGGACACGTCACCCGCCGTGTCGGTGACGGCAGCCGCCGTGTCGGAGACGGCGTCGGTCACCGTGTCGGTGATCTCGGTGACCGGGGCTGCGACGGGCTCGGGCAGCGCTTCGGAGACGGTGTCGGAGACGGATGCCGCGGTGTCGGCCACGTGATCGGTGACAGGCTCGACGGCATCGGTGACGGGGCGGGCGACGTCGGCGACCGCATCGGTCGCGTCGTCGACGGTCGAGGCGATTCCGCCGAGCAGACCGGCTCCCCCGCCGTCATCGGCCGACGCGGACGTCACCGAGAGGACGAGCGAGAGGAGCGCGAGGGCGAATGCCGCGCAGGCGCCGGCGATGAGCAATCGCAGCGTGTGCGACACTCCCCGCTTCGCCGTGGCATCCATCGATGCACCCCCAAAGAATCGTCAACGACTCTGCGGCGGCAACGGTACGCCTGAGTCGGCGGGTTCGATAGGGCGGGGGTGAAATCTCGGTAGTCGGTAAGTAACCGCGGGATGACGGGCGACACGCCGGATGGGAAAAATGATTTGACAGCAGGGACCTTGGATGGCTAGGCGTCCGGCGAGTTATCCCCCGAGTTGTGCACATGCGAACCCCGTAGCGCACAACCTTCAAGCCGAAGTTCACGCAGGTTTCAAACAGAAAAGCTGTGGACAGATTTATCCCAGGTCAGAAAGCTCTTACTGCCCAAAATTCGTATCCATCCACCTAGTTGTCCACAGTAGTTGTGCACAGACGTGGCGGCGTTTCCCGCAAACTCTCCACAGAGTTATCCACAGGTCTGTTTGCATGTGGAGACGGTGGTATCTAGCGTGGGTGCAGCCCCTCGGGCACCCCCTTCACCACCGGCGCGCGTCGATGTCGGATGTTGGTGATTTCATGCTGGCGAGATCGTCCCACCCGCAGCGTTCCCGACCTTCCCACGCGCGCGCGCGCGAGGAGGCGAGGGGGCGTCGGAGCACTGAAGGAGAGCACGTGTCGATCGCTGACATCGCCGAAGAGCGTCTCGGAAAAGCGCCGCGCCCCGAGCGCACCCCGCCGCACGACATGCTGGCCGAGCAGAGCGCTCTGGGCGGCATGCTCCTGTCGAAGGATGCCGTGGCGGATGTCATCGAGACCCTTCGCGGCCCCGACTTCTACGTGCCGAAGCACGAGCTGATCTTCGAAGCAATCCTCACCCTCTACTCGCACGGTGAGCCGACCGACGTCGTCGCCGTCACCGACGAGCTCATCAAGACCGGCGAGCTGCAGCGCGCCGGCGGGCCCGACTATCTCCACACCCTCACTTCGATCGTCCCGACCGCCGCGAACGCCGGTTACTACGCGTCGATCGTCGCCGAGCGCGCTCTGCTGCGCCGCCTCGTCGAGGCCGGCACGCGCATCGTGCAGATGGGCTACGCCGGCGAGGGCGACCCGACCGAGCTCGTCAACAGCGCGCAGGCCGAGATCTACAACGTCTCGGGCGACGACAGCGCCGAGGACTACATCCCCCTGACGGTCGCGGTGGATGCCGCTGTCGACGAGATCGAGGCCGCCCGCGGTCGCGACGGCTCGATGACCGGCATCCCCACCGGCTTCGCCGGTCTCGATCAGCTGACCAACGGTCTGCACCCGGGTCAGATGATCGTGCTCGCCGCGCGTCCCGCCATGGGTAAGTCGACGCTCGCGCTCGACTTCGCCCGCGCGGCCGCGATCAAGTCGAACGCGCCCTGCATCTTCTTCTCGCTCGAGATGGGCCGGTCCGAGATCGCGATGCGCCTGCTGAGCGCCGAAGGCGCCATCCCGCTGCAGAGCATGCGCAAGGGCACGCTCGACTCCCGCGACTGGACCACCGTCGCCGCCACCCGTGGCCGCATCAACGACGCCCCGCTCTACATCGACGACAGCCCGAACATGACGCTCGTCGAGATCCGGGCGAAGTGCCGTCGCCTGAAGCAGCGCGAGGGTCTGAAGATGGTCGTCATCGACTACCTGCAGCTGCTCACGAGCGGTAAGCGCGTGGAGTCGCGTCAGCAGGAGGTCAGTGAGTTCTCGCGTGCGCTGAAGCTGATGGCGAAGGAGCTGCAGGTTCCCGTCATCGCGCTGTCGCAGCTGAACCGTGGTGCCGAGCAGCGCGCCGACAAGAAGCCCGCCCTGAGCGACCTGCGTGAGTCGGGCTCGATCGAGCAGGATGCCGACATGGTCGTGCTCCTGCACCGCGAGGCCGCGTACGAGAAGGACTCCCCGCGCGCCGGTGAGGCCGACCTGATCGTGGCGAAGCACCGTAACGGTCCGACGGACACGATCACGGTGGCGTTCCAGGGGCATTATTCGCGGTTCGCGGATATGGCGCCGGGGATGTAATCGATCGGTGAGTGTCGGTTGATCATGGAGCCTGAACCGGCGTCGGGTGGGAACCCGGTCGTCCTTCTGCACGGTTGGCCGGGGCTCCCTTCGGACTTTCGGGCCGTCACGCCCCTCCTGTCGGGTACTCGCGTACTGGTCCCGACGCTCGCAGGATTCGGGACCGGTTACACCGGTCCTATCGACACGGACGATGCCACCGCGGACTCCTATGCCCGGCGCCTCCTCAGAGAACTCGATGCCGAAGGCGTCACGGGCGGAGTGACGATCGTCGGCTACGACATCGGCAGCCGCATCGCTCAATCCGCTCTGCGCGCCGACCCGGACCGCTTCATCGGCGCAGTCCTCACGCCCGGATATCCCGGAATCGGCGCACGGGCGGGCGACGCAGAGTACGCCGAGCGGTTCTGGTACCAGCACTTCCACCGCACCCCGCTGGCAGCCGAGCTCATCGACGGCAACGAGAGCAACGTCGCCTCCTACCTCGACTGGGTGTGGGATCAATGGTCAGGATCCGACGCACCGCAGCGGCATCCACACCGCGATGACCTCATCGCCGCCTACAGCAGGCCCGGAGCCTTTCGCGCCAGCATCCAGTGGTACACCGCCAACCGTGGCTACAGCGGAGCACTCCCACCCATTCACACCCCGGCGACGATCCTCTGGCCGGATGCCGACCCCCTCTTCCCGCCCGCATGGGCAGACCGGATCCCTGAATTCTTCTCGACCGCCGGCACGCACTCCGTCGCCGGGTGCGGTCACTTCCTCCCCCTCGAGAATCCGGCCGCACTCGCCAACGCGATCCTCCGCCACGCCACCGCGTAGCTCGCACTCCCCGTCAGTCGCGTGTGCGTGACCACCCCTTGCTGATCGCTCCGTCGCGAAAGGGTTTGTGAGCCTCGTCGAGCCCGCCCGAAGATCGTGCGGTCAGTGGGGAATGGCTTTCCCCACTTAGTTGTTGCGTCAACTAACTGCGGTCGGACCGTCCGATCCGCAGGCCGAAGGACGTGCCCGATGACCACTCCCGCGCTGACCTGGCGCCCGTCTCCCGTTCATACCGCCGGTGCCGCGGCCGACGCCACGCGCATGGACACGGTCGAACTCCTCGTCGGAGACCTCGACGCGCAGACGGAGTTCTACCGCCGCGCCGTCACTCTCGAGGTGCTCGACCAGTCCGGCCCGCGCGCAACCCTCGGCCGTGACGGCATCCCGATCGTGACCCTCACCCACACGCCCGACCTGCCGCCCTTCCGCCGGCACGACGCCGGGCTGTACCACACGGCCATCGCGTTCCCCGATCGCGCGGCGCTCGCCGCGGCGGTCATGTCGATGGCCCGTCACGCGGGGCATCTGTACGAGGGCGCGACGGATCACACGTTCAGCAACGCCTTCTACTTCCACGACCCCGAGGGCAACGGCATCGAGCTCTACTGGGATCGCCCGGTCGAGGTCTGGCAGAACAAGCCCGCCGGATGGATGCCGCAGAACCTGGCGATCGACCCGAACGCGTTCCTTCGCGAACACTTCGACCCCTCGCGCGAGAGCACCGATGAGGCCACGATCGGCCACGTGCACCTGCAGGTCGGTGACATCGCGACGGCGCGCCGCTTCTACGTCGACACCCTGGGCTTCGACGTCGTCATGGACCTCGGGTCCGCGTTGTTCATCTCCGCCGGCGGCTACCACCACCACATCGGCATGAATACATGGCACAGCGCCGGCGCGGGCCCGCGTGCGGTCTCGCTCGGCCTGGGCGATGTCCGTCTCCGGATGCCAGAGCGCAGTGACGTGCTCGCCCTCGCCGATCGTGCCCGCCACAGTGGCATCGCCACGGAGGACGACGGGCGGAGTCTCCGGCTCCGCGATCCCTGGGGAACCCTGTTGACCGTCACGCCGGAAGAAGGTGCGGCATGAACGCGGCGATCTCTCTCCTCCCGCGCGCGGAGGTGCGCACCGAGGTGCGCATCCCGCTGCGATTCGCCGATGGTTTCGAGACCACCGCGCGGGTGTCGACGTTCCGTCACCTCGCCGACGGAGCCGAGCACTTGCTCCTGTCGTTCGACGGAACCTCCCAGAGCGACGACGCTCCCCTGGTGCGGCTGCACAGCGAGTGCCTCACCGGCGACGTGTTCGGTTCGGAGCGATGCGACTGCGGCCCGCAGCTGCGCGAGGCCGTTGAGCGGCTGTCGATCGAGGGTGGCGCGCTGCTCTACCTGCGGCAGGAAGGCCGTGGCATCGGGCTGTACGCGAAGCTCGACGCGTACGCTTTGCAGGATGCTGGACTCGACACCTACGAGGCGAACACCGCCCTGGGGCACGGGGAAGACGAACGCGATTACACCGCGGCCGCGCAGATGCTCGATGCGGTCGGGGTGCGTGGGATCCGGCTTCTGACGAACAATCCCGACAAGGTCGCGCAGCTGACCGCGCTCGGGATCACCGTCCATGGCGTCGTGCCGACCGGAGTGCACCTGACGGCGGCGAACGCTCGTTATCTGCGGGCGAAGCGCGATCGCACCGGCCACCACCTCGACCTCGGGGTAGCGTGAAGGCGCGGTAGCCCCTCCCGCTCCCGACGTTCGGAGCACCTGATGACCTACGCCGTTCCGCGCATGACCCCCGAAGAGGGCGAAGCCTGGCTCGGGCTCCTGCGCGTCTGCAATCTGCTGCCGAGCGAGCTCGATGCGCAGTTGTCGCGTGACTCCGGGATGACACATTACGAGTTCGGCCTCATGTCGTACCTTCGCGCGATGCCCGAGTCGACGGCATCCATGACCGAAATCGCCGAGGCCACGAACGCGACACTCCCGCGGGTGTCGCACGTGTGCCGACGGCTGAAGGGGCGCGGGCTGGTCGAGAAGTCGATCTCGCCCGCCGATCGACGCGTCAGCAGGGCCACCCTGACCGCGGCGGGGCGACGGGAGTTGATCCGCGCGACCCCGCGACACATCGCCACCGCGCGCCGGCTCGTGATCGACGCGCTCTCGCCCGAAGATCTGGCTCACCTCTCGCGGATCACCGCGATTCTCGGGAAGAATCTCGATCCGTTGCACCGGTTCGGCCCACGGGGATGAGGGAGCGCTCGATGACCACGCGTGTCGGTGAACCATGAAGCTTCTGCTGACCTCCGGCGGGGTCACGAACGACAGCATCCGTGCCGCTCTCGTCGAGCTGCTCGGCAAGCCGATCGAGGAGTCGCGCGCGTTGGTGATCCCGACGGCGCAGTGGGGCCACCCGATGTGCACGCCCGAGAGTCTGTGGCGCGCCGTGTCGGGGAAGACGCGTCTGGTCGAGCTGGGCTGGGAGTCCGTCGGGGTCCTCGAGCTCCTCGCTCTGCCCACCATGCGTCGCGAGCGCTGGGAGCCGTGGGTGCGCGAGTCCGACGTCCTCCTCGTCGACGGGGGCGAGGCGGTCTACCTCGCGCACTGGCTGCGCGAGTCCGGGCTCGCTGACCTGCTCCCGTCGCTGCCGGACACGGTGTGGGTCGGGGTGAGCGCCGGCAGCATGGTGCTGACGCCGCGCATCGGGCCGGAGTTCGTCGAATGGCAGCCGGACGGCACCGACGAGGCGCTCGGTCTCGTCGAGTTCTCGATCTTCCCGCACCTCGACTACCCGGGCTGGTCGTCGAACACCACGGAGAGCGCGCGGAGATGGGCGTCGAAGATCGGGGTGCCGGCCTACGCGATCGACGACGAGACGGCCCTCATGGTCGAGGGCGATGAGGTGCGCGTGGTGTCGGAGGGGCACTGGGAGCGTTTCGGCGGCGGGGGTGGGG
>NZ_LDRU01000064.1 GCF_001476285.1 Microbacterium testaceum
CAGTGCGCGCCCTGGCCACCAACGTCGGTGGCCAGGGCGCGCACTGGACCTGCGCCATCCCGCGTCCGGCCTTCAGCGAGAGACTCGACTTCGTCGGCGACGACGAGTGGGAAGACCTCATCTCCACCGCCGAAGACCTCCTGCACAAGCAGAGCGCCGCCTTCTCGGACTCCCCGGTCGGCGCCGCGATCCGCACGCTCCTCGACCGCGAGTTCGGTGCCGAGCTGCCCGAGGGCTACGGCGTCAGCACGCTCCCCGTCGCGGGCGACCCGCAGCCCGACGGCTCGATGCGCTGGGCCGGCGCCGACACCGTGCTGGGCCCCCTCATCGAGCCCGGAACCGACACCGCCGCGCGCTTCGAGCTGCGCGACCTCACGCTCGTCCGGCGCCTCGAACACGACGGTGCGCACGTCCGGGGCGTGACCGTCGAGGATCTGCGCACGGGCGAGGAGTCGTTCGTCGCCGCGGATGTCGTCGTCGTCGCGGCCGATGCGTTCCGCTCTCCGCAGCTGCTGTGGGCTTCCGGCATCCGTCCCGCTCCGCTGGGGCGCTACCTGACCGAGCATCAGGTGGTCATCAGCACGGTCGCCCTCGACGAGGGACGCATGAGCGCTCTCGTCACCGATGACGAGCTCGAGGCCGAGCTGGCCCGCCGCGCGGTGAACCCGACCGACCCCGTCGCCGCGGTCAACCGCATCCCTTTCTCGGAGCCCGGGCACCCCTACTCGGCGCAGATCATGTACGCCGAGACCCCGCCGTTCCCCCTCGCCGCGGACCACCCCGCGCACGGGAACCGGTGGGGGTACGTGAACATGGGTTTCGGCATCCGGAAGTTCCCCCGGGTGGAAGACGGCGTGACCTTCACGGACGACGAGCTCGACTACCGCGGCATGCCGAACTTCACGATCGAGTACGCCCTCACCGAGCGCGAGGAGAAGGAGATCGCCGAGGCGACCGAGCGCCTGCGCCGCGCGGGTGAGGCGCTGGGCAGCTTCGTCGCGGGCCCGCGTCTGCTGCCGAACGGGTCGAGCCTGCACTTCATGGGCACGATGCGGACCGGGACGGATGCCGAGACCTCGGTCGCCGACCCCTACTCGCGCGTGTGGGGCTTCGACAACCTCGTCGTCGGCGGGAATGCGCTGATCCCGACGGCGAACACGATGAACCCGACGTTGATGAGCGTCGCGATCGCCGTGCGCGGCGCGCGTCGGCTCGCGGCCGACCTGGGCGGCGCGCGGCCCTGACGCGCGGGGGTCGGGTTGGGCCGTGCCGTCGTGCGGAGTTCGGGGGCGACTCGCCGTGGCGGGATGCCGTGGGGCGGCGTGTCGGGAACGGACTCCGCCTGACGGCCCGGCGCCGACGGCACGCCCCGGGGCCGACAGCACGGCCCGGTCGGGCAGCCCCGCCGGATAATGGAACGGTGGAGGCCTGGGAGACGCGTGACTGGTTCGCCGACTTCCTCGAGGCCCAGAACCGGCACGATCTCGAGGCGGTCCGTGAGTTCCTCGACCCCGGCGTGCGCCGCGCCCACCTTCCCGCCGGTGCCGAGGCCTGGATCGCCGACGTCGCCGAGCTCGTGCACGCCTTCCCCGACTGGCAGTGGAAGCGGATCCAGGTGATCGTCGAGGACGACCGCCTCGCGGTGCACCTGCGCGGATCGGGGACGCACACGGGCACGTACCGGCACCTCGCGGCCACCCGGCGGCGCGTGAACATCGCCGCGTTCGCGATGTACCGCCTCTCGCGCGGGCGGATCGTCGAGGCATCCGGCACCGACGACGCCGAGCAGATCAGCGCCTTGCTCGGCTGAGCGGACGGGTTCGAGCGCCGCTGTCAAGGAGCGCGCGGCCATCGCATGCATAGGTACGGTCGTAAGTCCGCGGAATCGCCGCGGGAGAGGAGCGCCGACATGACCGACACGAACCGCCCGGGTGCCGGCGTGGTGTGGGCCCGCGTCGAAGAGGGTTTTCACGTGGGTAGCCGCAACGGCGTCTTCCTGGGCTATCTCGACCGCGAGGCCGACGGCAGCTACCTGGCGTACGACGGACGTTCCCGCCTGGTCGGTCGCTTCCCGACGCTCGTCTCAGGCATGGCGGCGGTCACGTCCGCACCGGTCGAGACGCGTATGCCGGTCCGGCGCGAGGAGGAGATCGTCTTGCAGCAGGTGCGGACCGACCGGGAGCACCCGGGATCGGTGGTGCGGTGATGACCGAGGCTCTGCGATCGATGACCTACTCCAGCACCGCGGCGTCGGCGTTCGGCGCGAAGGAGCTCGCCGACCTGCTGGCGTCGAGCAGAGCCGCGAACCTCGCGCGCGACCTGTCGGGCATGCTGCTGTTCCGCGGCAACAGGTTCCTTCAGGTCCTCGAAGGCCCCGAGTCCGTCGTACGAGAGCTCGTCGACCGGATCCGCCGTGATCCGCGGCACCGCGACATGCGGATCCTCGTCGACGAGGAGATCGAGGAGCGTCGCTTCGCCGACTGGACCATGGGGTACGAGGTCCTCAACGTTCCGCAGAAGGCGGCGCCCGAGGGTTTCCGTGACTCGTTCGACGACCTCGACTCCGACGACGACACGGTCACGGCGCGAGCCCTGCGCGAGCTGACGGTCTGGTTCCGCGCGCGGAGTTCGAACCCACGCTGAGTCACCCGCGCTGACTCACCCGCGCTGAGTCACCCCGCGCGCCACTGCTCCTTTCCCGTGAACGGGACCACGGGCGGCGGCGTCGGCCTCGTCTCGATCTCGACGCGCGTACCGGTGCGCGCCGACTCCTGCAGGGCCGTCATCACCTCGAGCACGTGCAGCGCGATGGCGGCATCCGTGCGATCCGAGCCGGTCCGGATCCGATCCAGGATGCCGATCCCGCGGCCCGCGTGCTCGTATCCGGCGCGCTCGGTCACGGCGTGCCACTCGTCCTGACGGCCGGCGCGCACGCGCACCTCGCCGTCGAAGAGGTTGGGGTCGGGGACCGACAGGGTGCCCGTCTCGCCGTAGACCTCGATCGGGGCCGCATCGCTGACCGGTGCGTCGAAGCTGAAGGTCACGGTCGACACCGCGCCGCCGACGTGTTCGAGCACCCCCGTCACGTGGGTGTCGACCTCGACCGGGATGACCTCGCCCGCGCGCGGGCCGCTCGCGATGGTCCGCGTGTCCCGCGGTCGAGACGACGCCCCCGAGACCCGGGCGACGGGTCCGAGGAGGTGGAACAGCGTCGTGAGGTAGTACGGCCCCATGTCCAGCAGCGGACCGCCGCCCGCGCGGTAGTAGAAATCGGGGTGCGGATGCCACGCCTCGTGGCCCGCGGACACCCAGGTCGCCGTGGCGGCGAGGGGGCGGCCGATGGCGCCGGCCTCGAGAGCGGCGCGCGCGGTCTGGACGCCCGTGCCGAGCACCGTGTCGGGAGCGCAGCCGAGCCACGACGCGTCGCGTTCGCCGACGATCCGGCGGGCGTCCGCGAGCGTCGCCGCGAGCGGCTTCTCCCCGAAGACGCCCTTACCGGCGGCGAGGGCTTTCGAGGCGATCTCGGCGTGCGCGGCGGGAACGGTGAGGTTCAGGACGGTCTGCACCGCCGGGTCGGCGACGAGGTCATCGACGCTGAGGGCACGGCATCCGTCGATCCCGTTCGCGATCTCTTCGGCGCGCGCGTGGTCGAGGTCGGCGGTCGCCACGATCCGTACGTCGGGGTGGTCGCCGAGGGTGGCGAGGTACTGCGCCGAGATGACGCCGAGGCCGACTATTCCGATACCGTGCGGCTGGCCCACAGCAGTCCCCTTTCGATGATGGTGCGCACCGACGGCTCCCGCAGGACGTCGGGGGTGTGGCCCGGAGTGGCGACGAAGACGCGTCCCGCGCCCCACGCGCGTGTCCACACGGCCGGCGACACGATCGGGCGATGCCACGGGTGATACGGCTGCACGGGGTGGGTGGTCGTGGCGAGGACGTCGTTCAGATCGTCGGTCAGCACCCAGTACTGCTCGGTGTCGAGGTCGAAGTCGTCGAGGCCCGCGGTGATCTCGTGCGTGCGGCCGAGGCCGGTGATCTCGACGCGGTACGGGAGGTAGTTGTCTTCCTCGGTGCCGGGTCGCTCATCGGGATGACGACCCGGATGCGTGGCGAACTGCCCGCCGACGAGCTGCAGGTAGTCCGACGAGGCGCGGTAGGAGTCGGCGATACCTCCGTGCCATCCGGCCAGTCCCGTGCCGTTCGCGACGGCGGTGCGAAGCCCCGCGAGAGCCTCGCGAGAGATCTCCGACATCGTGACGCACTGCAGCACGAGGTCGGTCGCGGCCATCTCGTCGGCGTCGGCGTACACCTCGTTCGACTCGCTGACGCGGACGTCGAAGCCGTTGTCGCGCAGGAACGGCAGGAACAGCTCGGTCGCCTCGACCGGATGGTGCCCGTCCCACCCTCCGCGCACGACCAGCGCTCGTCGATGGCTCATGCGTCCTCCTCGTCGTGGATGGATGCCACCCTCCCACGGCCCTCGCGGCGGGACGCGAAGCTTTGCGCAAAAGTCCGCGGCATCCGGCACACTGGGATCGTGTCCCGCCCCACGCTCGCCCAGGTCGCGGACGCCGCGGGCGTGAGCATCGCGACGGTGTCGCGGGTGCTGCGCGAGCGCGGCGAGATCTCGCCGACAACGCGTGCCCGCGTGCGCGACGCGGCTGACGCGCTCGGATACGGCGCGGGCGGACGGGGGCGTCCGCGCGCGGGGACTGCGCGGCTCATCGACCTCGTGATGGGGCGGTACGACGGTCCGTACAGCGAAGAGGTGGTCGTCGGCGCGCGCGAGGCCGCGACGCGTCTCGGGTACGACCTCGTCCTCACCGCCGAGCGGGACGACCCCGCCGACGACTGGCCCGCGCGCATCGCCGCGCGCGGCTCGGGCGGCGTCGTGCTGGGCCTGAACGTCCCGACGGCCCGGCAGCTCGCGAGGCTCGAGGCCGCGGCGATCCCGCTCGTGCTGTTCGAGCCCTCGTCGGAGTCGCGCGTTCCGCTCCCGAACGTCCGCACGACCGACCGCGCGGGCGGCGCGGACGCCGCGCGGCACCTGCTCGACCGCGGCGCGCGTCGCTTCGTCGTGGTCGACGGCGCCCCCTCGTACCGGTGGGGTCGGGCGCGTGTCGAGGGCTTCGGTGCGGCGCTCGCGGATATCGTTCCGGATGCCGTGCTCCGCCGCGTCGCGACCGGGTGGAGCGCGAGCGGCGCCCGGCGTGTGGTCCGCGCGGTCCTGCCGGAGCTACCCGGCGACGGTCCCGTCGGCGTCTTCGCGTGCTCGGACGAGATGGCGGCCGGCGTGTACGCGGCGGCTGGCGATCTGCGCCTCCGCATCCCGGACGACGTGCTCGTGGTGGGCTTCGACGACGTCCGCGGTGCCCGGTGGCTGCGCCCCGCGCTGACGACGGTGCGGCAGCCGATCCGCGAGATGGCCGCGGCCGCGGTGGAGCTGCTCGTGCAGCCGCCGGCCGCGGGGGCGCCGACGACGATCGAGCTGCCGACGCGGTTGATGGTGCGGGGGTCGACGGGATGAGGCGCGGCCGCGTCGATTGCGGACGGTCTCGCGTCCGGGGATGCCGTGGACGCACAGGTCGACCGGGGGACGCCCTCGTTGCCACGGGCATCCGTGTGACGGGCGGAGGACGGGGGTGCGCCGGAGGATCCGGTGGCGCGATTCATCCTCCGCTCGTCCCTGGACCTCCGCGCGTCACGGGCCGCCGCGCCGTCGCGCGCTAGGGTCGCGGGGTGACCTCGCGGCGTGCTCGTGCGATCACGCGGCTCGTCGCCGCGAGCATCGCGCTCGTCGTCGTGCTCATCGCGTACGGACTCCGTATCGCCGTGGGCGACGGCAATCCCTTCGACTTCTTCGGATACTTCACGAACCAGACGAGCAGTCTGACCGCACTGGTGCTGATGGCGGTGGCACTCCGTCAGCTCCGTGGGCGCAGGGTCCCCGAGGCTCTCGCCGTCGCCTGGGGCGTCGGGACCGCCTGCCTCGTCGTCGTCGCGATCGTCTACAACACCCTCGTGCCCGGAACGGGGTCGGCCCCGCCGTGGGCCAGCGCCATCCTCCACATCGTGTTCCCGGTGTTCGTCGTGGCCGACTTCGCCTCGGCATCCGATCGCCCGCGCCTGCGCTGGCGAGCGCTGTGGTGGGTGCTTCCCTACCCGTGCCTCTGGCTCGCCGTCGTCCTCGTGCGCGGGCAGACGGACGGCTGGGTGCCCTACGGTTTCCTCCTGCCCGAGCGCGGCCCGGTCTCGCTCGCGGCGCACGTGATCGGCATCCTGGCGCTGTTGATGCTCGCGGCGACGGGCGTGTGGGGGCTGAGCCGGTTGCGGTCTCGAGCTCACGCGCGCGAGCCGGTGTCGCGCGCCTGATCTTCTGTGCGCCGCCGTCGCGGGCGGCTTCTGCGCGACGCGGTTCGGTGCGGGGGCCGCGAGTCCCACGTATCGGGCGGTGCGTCGATGACCTCAGCTCGTCGGATCGACGGATGCCGCGAGCCGGGCGACGTGCGCGGCGATCCGCTTCGCCCGCAGGGAGTCGCTCGTCGCGGTGACCACCGGGTGCAGCACGGAGTACCTCTCGCTCTTGTTCAGCGCCTCGAACGCACGAGCGGCCGCGGGGTCGGCATCCAGCGCCGCCCGCAGGTCGGGTGGGACCTCGATCGTGGCCGAACCCGCGTACGCGCGGTCCCACCGCCCGTCGGCCTGCGCACGGGCGATCTCGTCGGCGCCGCGCGGGCGCATGCGCCCCTCCTCGATCAGGCGCGCCACGATGTCGACGTTGCGCGTGGACCACATCGATCGCGCGCGGCGCGGAGTGAAGTGCTGGCGGAAGGTCGCGGCATCCCGAGACTGTTTGCGCCCGTCGATCCATCCGCTGCAGAGAGCCTCGTCGAGGGCCTCGGCGTAGGTGAGCGAGGTCGGCTCGGTCGTGCCCTTCTTCGCCAGGACGAGCCAGACACCGTCGCTCGTGCTCTCGTTCGCGTCGAGCCACGCGCGCCAGCGCGCGACGTCGGCGACGGTGAGTTCGGGTGGGTCGGCCACGGGCGCCTCCTCGTGCGGGGTGTCTTCGGAGAGTAGTGCGGGCGTCCGACATGGCGCCGACGGGGGCACGATGTACTCGCGATCGCCTTGGCGGGCGCTGGAGTCGCTCGAGAATCGTTTGAACGCGAAACGGCCCCGCCCGGTGTGGGCGGGGCCGAATCATCGCGTCAGCGCTGCGCGGGTGCTCTGCCGGTGAGCTTCGCCGCCTCGCGGTCGTTGGCGGACCAGACATAGGCGACGACGCCGAGGACGGCGGCGGGCGCGAGGACGGACAGCAAGAACAGCCCGATCCCGGCCCACAGTCCCTCGTTCGCGAACGTGGGGCTCACGGCGAAGCCGATGCCGACGAGGACGAGAGTCGCGACGAGAAGCAGCCGGTTGCGATGCGTGCGAGTCATGATTCATCCCCCTCCGGGGTGCGAGACAGGTCGGCAGATTACCTGGCTGTACGCCGGTCCGGTAGGCCCGTCCGTGAAGTACACCCACAGTTCGTCATTACCGGGGCAGAACCCGTTGCCCGCGACGTATTCGTTGGCGATGGTCACCGCGAACCCCGAAAACATCCACTGAGCTCAGGAAGCGTCCAGGGAACATCCACCGGGCATGCACGAGATGTCCCCCAGACGGGCGACGAACGTTTGCGCACGAGCATTCGAAGGGGTACTTCGCGGCCTCCCGCTCATGGCCGAGCAAGCGAGGCGTGCCGCGGAGGTGCTCGAGCCGGCCGCTGGCGGCTCCTGCTGGGCCACTATCGTGCCGTAGCTGAGGGGAATCGTCCCTACCGCCCCTCCACGCGCCGCTGCGCGGCGCGCGGAGCCTCCGGCGGCAGGGGCCCACCCGCTGCGGGATCCGGTTCCTACGGCACCCACGCGAAAGGCCCGCCACACCGCCTGCGGCGGTGAGTCGGGCCTTTTGAGGGGCTGACGGGAATCGAACCCGCGCTGTCTGCTTGGGAAGCAGAAGTTCTGCCATTGAACTACAGCCCCGGATGCCATGCGGCAACCCGGCCAGCATAACAGCGTCTGCGTCGCGCGCCGGCGGCGGCGTACGGCATCCCTCCCCGAACCGCAGGTGATTCGCGAGGTCGCGCACGACCGCGGCCCCACGCGTGTGGTCTCGGCCGAAGCCGTCGCGTCACGCGACGACACGGCCGGACCCCGCGCTCTAGGCTGGCCTCGTGCTGCTCTCCGATCGCGACATCCGAGCCGAACTCGCCTCCGGACGCCTGGGGCTCGACCCCTTCGATCCGGCCATGGTGCAGCCGTCGAGCGTCGACGTCCGGCTCGACCGCTACTTCCGGCTGTTCGACAACCACAAATACCCCTTCATCGACCCGGCCGAAGATCAGCCCGAGTTGACCCGTCTGATCGAGGTCGACCCCGACGAGCCGTTCATCCTCCACCCGGGCGAGTTCGCGCTCGGCTCGACCTTCGAGCGGGTCTCTCTTCCCGATGACGTCGCGGCGCGCCTCGAGGGCAAGTCGTCGCTCGGGCGTCTCGGCCTGCTGACCCACTCGACCGCCGGGTTCATCGACCCCGGATTCTCCGGCCATGTCACGCTCGAGCTCTCGAACGTCGCCACGCTGCCCATCAAGCTCTGGCCCGGGATGAAGATCGGCCAGGTCTGCTACTTCCGCCTGACCTCGCCCGCCGAGAGCCCGTACGGTTCGGGGCCCTATGGCAACCGGTACCAGGGCCAGCGCGGGCCGACGGCCTCGCGCTCCGCGCTGAACTTCCACCGGACCGACGTCGGCGCGACCGACGCGGGCTCCGCCGGACGCTGAGCACAACGCGAACAGCCCCATCGAGTCGAGCTCGGTGGGGCTGTTCGCTGCGCGGTGCGTGCCACGCCATAAACGCGATCCACGCACAGAAACACGATGTGCTCGTGTTTCCGGTCGCGGAGAGCGTTTATCGCTGATCATTCGGATGCCGAGGGCGCACCGGATGCCGAAGCCTCGCGGCCGCGGACGAACCCGGCGTCGAAGCCGCGCTCGAAGGCGCGCTGCACCGCGCGGTGGGCGCGGTGCGAACCGCCGTGACGGTGCTCGCCGTCGTGGTGCGCACCGTGAGCGTGTCCGCCGAAGCCGCGCTCGCCGCGCCCGAAACCGTCGCGGTGGCTGTGTCGACCGTGGCCGTGCTCACCGTGCTCCGCACGCTCCGACCCGTTGTGGTGGCCGCGCTCGGCGTGCTCGCCGTGCTCGAACCCCGCGTGGTCGCCGTGCCCGCGGAATCCGGGACCGAAGCCGCGTCCGAAGCCCCGGCCGGCACCGGGACCGAATGCGGGCCCGAACGCAGGGCCGAACCCGGGACCGAAGCCCCCGCGACCCCCGCGGAATCCACGGGGCCCGGAGACCGTGGCATCCACCCCGAGGGCGTCCGCGACGGCATCGAGTGAGGCGCTGAGCTGGGCCAGCTCGTCGGCCGGGAGATCGGCGAGGATCGACGCGCGATCGGCGTCGACCCGGTCGAGGATCGCGCGACCCTCGTCGGTGAGCGCCCAGACGTCGTCGCTGCGGACGATCCAGCCGCGCTCGGCGAGAGCCGCGACGCGCTTTCCGCCGCGGGCGATGCGGTCGCTCACCCAGGGGGCGTCGAGGCGACCGTCGATGACGCTGAGGATCGCGATGGTCCGCGGGTCGAGGTCGCTCTCACGGAGCAGCTCGAACAGGCGGTGGTGCAGCGCATGGCTCACGGCGCTCAGGCGATGGGCGAGGCTGCGGGCATCAAGAGAAGAAGAAGAGGTGTTCATGGGGTGTCCTTTCGTGGGCGGGGAATCCGCCGATGTATGTCATGTGACAACGAATGTACTGTGACATGTATTCCGAATGCTTGTCAAGCGACATGTAAAATTCCCTCGTGACCTCCGATCCCGCCGACGACATCGCCGCCGCTCTCGCGAAGCTGCGCGGGCGACGCCCGCGTCCCCCGTTCGGTCCGGACGAGCATCACCACCACGCCCACTCCCACGGCGGGCCGTGGGGCCGCGGGGCGCCGCCGTGGGCAGATCCCTCGCACGGACGCTTCGGCGGACCCGCACGCCTGCGCATGCTGGATGCGCTGGTCGCGGCATCCGATGCTCTATCCGTCAGCGAGATCGCCGAAGCGGTGGGTGTGGATCAGCCGCGCGCTTCGCGCCTTGTGCAGCAGGCGACGCAGATGGGTCTCGTCGCCCGCGAGCCCGACCCCGACGACGCGCGCCGGACCCGCGTGCGCCTCACTCCCGAGGGCGAGAAGCTCATCTCGAGTTTCCGCGGAAGGCGACGGGATGCCGTGCGCTCCGCGCTCGAGTCGTTCACCGAGGCCGAGCGCGCCGATCTCGCGCGTCTGCTGGCCAAATTCGCGGAGGCGTGGCCGCGGGACTGAGTCCGTGGCATCCGGGATCGTCCGCGCCGCGCGGGCGAAACTCCTGAGAAGTCGCGTGCGAGGGGGACGCCCGCCGTGAGGTCACGGGGACGTTCGGGGTGGCGGCGCGGAAAGTCAGGAGTTTCGCACGCGCGCCTCGACCCCGTGCGGCGCCCGACCGCAACGCGGGGGTTCCGCTCCACCGCACACGAAGCGAGCGCGGCGGCTCAGACGATCGCGGCCGGCTTCGCCTTCACCGGGAGCAGCAGCGCCAGGCCGACGGCGAGGATCAGCACGATCCCCAGGATGCCGAGGCGCGTGTCGCCCGTCAGCCCGACGAACAGGGCGAACAGGCCGGGGGCGAGGAACGACACCGCTCGTCCGGTGGTCGCGTAGAGGCCGAAGATCTCGCCCTCGCGGCCCTCCGGTGCGACGCGCGCGAGGAACGACCGGCTCGCCGACTGCACCGGACCGACGAAGGCGCACAGGCCGAGGCCCACGATCCAGAACCCGGTCTGCGACGTTCCGATGAAGAGCATCGCCGCGCCGAGCACGATCAGGCAGATCAGCGAGGCGGCGATCACGCGTTTCGGCCCGAAGCGGTCGTCGAAGCGTCCCGCCGCGAACGTGCTCACCCCCGCCACGACGTTCGCCGCGACGGCGAAGTAGAGCACCTCGGTCGAGCTGAAGCCGAACACCTGCGCCGCGATGATCGCGCCGAACGTGAACACGCCCGTCAGGCCGTCGCGGAACACCGCGCTCGCGACGAGGAACAGCAGCACCTGCCGGCTGTCGCGCCAGAGGGACCGCAGCGTGTTCCACAGAACGACGTACGAGCGGAAGAATCCCACCCGCACCTCGCGCCGCTGCGCCGGGATCTCGGGCACGCGCACCAGCACCGGGATCGCGAACACGGCGTACCAGAGGGCGGATGCCAGGATCGCGAGCCGGATGTTCAGGCCACCGTCCTTCGACACGGCGAGGAGGCCACCGGCATCCGGATTCCCGAAGCTCTGGATGAACAGCACGAGCAGCAGGACGAGCAGCACGATTCCGCCGACGTATCCCATGCCCCAGCCGAAGCCCGAGACGCGGCCGATGTTCTCGCGCGTCGAGACCTGCGTGAGCATCGCGTAGTAGTTGACGCTGGCGAACTCGAAGAAGACGTTCCCGACGGCGATGAGCGTCGCGCCGAGGATGAGGTACGCGGGCGTGCCCTCGACGAACACCATGGCGGCCATCGCCAGCACCACGAGACCCGTGTTCACGCCGAGCCAGAGCTTGCGGCGTCCGGTGCCGTCGGAGCGTTGGCCGAGCACCGGGGCGACCAGCGCGACCACGATGCCGGCGAACATCAGTGCCAGACCGACGATGCTGGCGTTCTCGGCGAGGGCGTGCACGAGCGCGGGGTCGTCGTCGTTCCCGTTCGCGGCGGCCACGATCGCCGGGTCGACGAAGAGTTCGCTCGCGAGGTACGTGCTGAACACGAACGTCGTCACGACGGCGTTGAAGGCGGCCGAGCCCCAGTCCCAGAGGGCCCAGGCGATGACCGGGCGTCGGGTCGAGACGTTCCGTGAGGCGGCGGTCCCGGGGGAAGGCATGTCGGTCACGCTAGGGTCCTTCGGTGAACGCCCGGTGCGCCGGGAGACAGCCGCGCCGGCATCGGCGCGCGCGTTCAGGTTATCCTCAGGCCCGCGCGCGACAGCGGAGCGGACTACCGTGGAGTCATGGCATCCGAAACCCCCGTCGACTCCGCTGAGGCTGAGACCACCCCCGAGAAGCTCACCTTCGCCGATCTGGGACTGGATGCCGCCGTGCTCAAGGCCCTGAAAGACGTGGGCTACGAGACTCCGTCGGCTATCCAGGCCGCCACGATCCCCGTGCTGCTGCAGGGGCGCGACGTCGTCGGCCTCGCCCAGACCGGAACCGGCAAGACCGCGGCCTTCGCGCTGCCGGTGCTGTCGCAGATGGAGACCGGGCACAAGAACCCGCAGGCCCTCGTGCTCGCGCCCACGCGAGAGCTCGCGCTGCAGGTCTGCGAGGCGTTCGAGAAGTACGCCGCGCACATCAAGGGCGTCTCGGTGCTGCCCGTCTACGGCGGCCAGGGCTACGGCCAGCAGCTGTCGGCGCTGCGCCGCGGCGTCGACGTGATCGTCGGCACCCCCGGTCGCATCATGGACCACCTCGACAAGGGCACGCTCGACCTGAGCGAGCTGAAGTTCCTCGTGCTCGACGAGGCCGACGAGATGCTCAAGATGGGCTTCGCCGAAGACGTCGAGACGATCCTCGCCGACACCCCCTCGACCAAGCAGGTCGCGCTCTTCTCCGCGACGATGCCGGCGCAGATCCGCCGCATCTCGGCGCAGTACCTCAACGACCCCGAAGAGATCACGGTCAAGACCAAGACCACGACCTCGGCGAACATCACGCAGCGCTACCTCGTGGTGTCGTACCAGCAGAAGATCGATGCGCTCACCCGCATCCTCGAGGTCGAGAACTTCGAGGGCATGATCGTCTTCACCCGCACCAAGAACGAGACCGAGACGGTCGCCGAGAAGCTCCGCGCCCGCGGCTACACGGCCGCCGCAATCAACGGCGACATCGCCCAGGTGCAGCGCGAGCGCACGGTCAATCAGCTGAAGTCGGGCAAGCTCGACATCCTCGTCGCCACCGACGTCGCCGCGCGCGGCCTCGACGTCGACCGCATCAGCCACGTCGTGAACTACGACCTGCCGATCGACACCGAGTCGTACGTGCACCGCATCGGCCGTACCGGCCGCGCGGGTCGGACCGGGGATGCCATCAGCTTCGTCACCCCGCGCGAGCGCCGCATGCTCACGGCGATCGAGAAGGCCACGCGCCAGCCGCTGACCGAGATGTCGCTGCCGAGCGTCGACGACGTCAACGCCACGCGCCTGACCCGCTTCGACGACGCGATCACCGCCGCCCTCGAAGACACGGCGGCGATCGCGACCTTCCGCGACGTCGTCGCGCACTACGTCGCGCACCACGACGTGCCCGAGGCAGACGTGGCCGCGGCGCTCGCCGTGGTCGCGCAGGGCGACACCCCGCTGCTGCTCGAGGAGGAGACGATCCAACAGCCGCGGTTCGACCGCGACCGCGCGGACCGCCCGGCGCGTGAGCCGCGCGAGGGAGGCGACCGCCGCAGCAGCGGTGGCCGCTTCGCGACGTACCGCATCGCGGTGGGGCGTCGCCAGCGCGTCGAACCTCGTCAGATCGTCGGGGCCCTCGCCAACGAGGGCGGCCTTCGCCGCAACGACTTCGGTGCGATTCAGATCCGCCAGGACTTCTCGCTCGTCGAGCTCCCCGCCGACCTCTCGCGCGACACGATCGACCGTCTCGCCGACACCCGCATCTCGGGCCAGCTGATCGACCTGCGCCTCGACCAGGGCGGGCGCTCCGCGAAGCGCCGCGACCGACCGCAGCGCCGTTCGTTCGACCGCGACCGCGACTGAGCCTCCGCCCGGCCGCTGCGCCGGGTCCGCGGCATCCGTCCCCGTGCCCCGCGCTCGTCGCGGCCCGAGGTTCGGCATCCATCGACGCCCCCGTACCCCTTCGGTTCGGGGGCGTCGTCGTCTCGTCGCTCCCCTCCGGAGCCACCTCGTCCCACTTATGGCCGCTTGAGCGCCCCTGGACTGGCCATAAGTGGGACATGAACCGCCAGAAGTGGGACAACCCCCTGTTGGCAGGCTCGCCCAGCCGTCCCGAAGTTGAGCCAATTCATATCAAGTCTCCTTGACGCCTCGCGGGGGCTGCGATAACCTTGAGTCATCGCGGCTCAACCCGTGAGAAGACTTCATCAGAACCACGAGCTCGGCACCGGTCGGGCTCATAAGCAAGGAGACACATATGCCACGTGCAGTGGGAATCGACCTCGGTACGACCAACTCCGTCGTGAGCGTCCTCGAGGGTGGCGAGCCCAAGGTCATCGCCAACGCCGAGGGTTTCCGCACGACCCCCTCGGTCGTCGCGTTCACGAAGGACGGCGAGGTGCTCGTCGGCGAGACCGCCAAGCGCCAGGCCGTGACCAACGTCGACCGCACCATCTCGAGCGTCAAGCGCCACATGGGCACGACCTGGACCTTCGACGTCGACGGCAAGAAGTGGACGCCGCAGGAGATCTCGGCCCGCATCCTGCAGAAGCTCAAGCGCGACGCCGAGGAGTACCTGGGTGACAGCGTGACGGATGCCGTCATCACGGTCCCCGCGTACTTCAACGACGCCGAGCGTCAGGCCACCAAGGAGGCCGGTGAGATCGCGGGCCTCAACGTCCTGCGCATCATCAACGAGCCCACCGCGGCCGCCCTGGCCTACGGCCTCGACAAGGGCAAGGAGGACGAGCTCATCCTCGTGTTCGACCTCGGTGGTGGAACCTTCGACGTCTCGCTGCTCGAGGTGGGCAAGGACGACGACTTCTCGACCATCCAGGTGCGCGCCACCGCCGGTGACAACCGCCTCGGTGGTGACGACTGGGACCAGCGTCTCGTCGAGTACCTCATCAAGCAGTTCAAGGACACCACCGGTGTCGACGTCTCGGGTGACAAGATCGCTCTCCAGCGTCTGAAGGAAGCGGCCGAGCAGGCCAAGAAGGAGCTCTCGTCGTCCACGTCGACGAGCATCAACCTGCCCTACCTGTCGCTGACCGACTCCGGCCCCGTGTCGCTGAGCGAGACGATCACGCGCGCCAAGTTCGAGGACCTCACCAAGGACCTCCTCGACCGCACCCGCAAGCCCTTCTCCGACGTCATCCGCGAGGCCGGCGTCAAGGTCGACGACATCGCCCACGTGGTGCTCGTCGGTGGCTCGACCCGCATGCCCGCGGTCGCCGAGCTGGTCAAGAAGGAGACGGGTAAGGACGCCAACAAGGGCGTGAACCCCGACGAGGTCGTCGCCGTGGGCGCAGCCCTCCAGGCCGGTGTCCTCAAGGGTGAGCGCAAGGACGTGCTGCTCATCGACGTCACCCCCCTGAGCCTCGGCATCGAGACCAAGGGCGGCATCATGACGAAGCTCATCGAGCGCAACACGGCCATCCCCACCAAGCGCAGCGAAACCTTCACCACCGCCGACGACAACCAGCCGTCGGTCGCGATCCAGGTCTTCCAGGGCGAGCGCGAGTTCACCCGCGACAACAAGCCGCTGGGCACCTTCGAGCTCACCGGTATCGCTCCGGCTCCCCGTGGCATCCCGCAGGTCGAGGTCACCTTCGACATCGACGCGAACGGCATCGTGCACGTGTCCGCGAAGGACAAGGGCACCGGCAAGGAGCAGTCGATGACCATCACGGGCGGCTCGTCGCTTCCGAAGGAAGACATCGAGCGCATGGTCCGCGAGGCCGAGGAGAACGCCGCGGAGGACAAGAAGCGCCGCGAGTCCGCCGAGACCCGCAACCAGGCCGAGACGCTCTCGTACTCGATCGAGAAGCTGATCAAGGAGAACGAGGACAAGCTCCCCGCCGAGGTCAAGACCGAGGTGCAGGGCGACGTCGACGCGCTCAAGACGGCTCTCGCCGGTGACGACGACGACGCGGTCAAGACCGCGTTCGACAAGCTGAACGCCAGCCAGGGCAAGCTCGGCGAGGCGATCTACGCCTCGTCGCAGGCCGCGGGCGAGCCCGCTGACCCCAACGTGGGCCAGCCCGGCAACGGCGAGACGCCGAACCCCGAGGAAGACGTCATCGACGCCGAGGTCGTCGACGACGAGAACCCCGACGAGAAGAAGTAAGCAGAGAACATGGCACACAAGGACGACGAACAGCCCACGGGCTCGGGCGCCGGTCCTGACGAGACGGGGCCGGAGGAGAACACCTCCGGCCCCGCGCCGTCGGGCGAGCAGTCCGAGACGCAGGACGCAGGCCAGACCCCGGATGCCGAGGGCCTGACCATCGACGACATCCTCGGCGCCGAGCAGACTCCCGAGGCAGCCGCAGAGGGCGCTTCCTCCGACAAGGAGGCGTCGCTGCTGATCGACCTCAAGCGTCTGCAGGCCGAGTACGCGAACTACCGTCGACGGACCGAGGAGCAGCGCGAGCGCGAGATCGAGCGCGCCAAGGGCGAGGCCGTGAAGGGCCTGCTGCCCGTCATGGACGACCTCGACCGCGCCGCCAAGCACGGCGACCTCGTCGAGGGCAGCCCGCTCGCCGCCATCGGCGAGAAGGTCCGCGCCGTGGCCGAGCGCCTCGGTGTGGTCTCGTACGGCGCCGTCGGCGAGGTGTTCGACCCGCAGCAGCACGAGGCGATCTTCCAGGCTCCGACCCCGGGTGCGACCGAGACGACGATCCTCGAGGTCGTCGAGGTCGGCTACCGCCTCGGCTCGGTCGAACTGCGACCGGCGAAGGTCGTCGTCGCCGTGCCGGCCTAAGAGGAGGACACATGGCGAGTCAGGACTGGTTCGACAAGGACTTCTACAAGGTCCTCGGTGTCGACAAGGGCGTGAGCGCGGCCGATCTGAAAAAGACCTACCGCAAGCTGGCGCGCCAGTACCACCCCGACTCGAACCCGGGCGACGCGAAAGCGGAGGCCAAGTTCAAGGAGATCAGCGAGGCCTACTCGGTGCTCAACGATCCCGAGCAGCGCGAGGAGTACGACCAGATCCGGGCCATGGGCTCGGGGGCGCGCTTCTCGGCTCCGGGGACGGGTGCCGGCGGCGGTTTCGATGACGTGTTCAGCCGTTTCGGTCAGCAGCGCGGGGGAACCACGGGCGGTCCCGCCGGCTTCGAGGACTTCTTCTCGATGTTCGATCAGGGCGGAGGGGGCTTCGGTTCCGGACGCTTCGGTCAGACGACGGGCGGATACCGCGGCTTCGGCGGCCCCCAGCGCGGGGCCGACGTCACGGCGCGCACGACGATCGACTTCGTCACTGCGGCCAAGGGCGAGACCATCACGCTGCAGGGCGAGGACAACAAGCCCTTCAAAGTGAAGATCCCGGCCGGCGTCTCGGACGGGCAGAAGATCCGCCTGCGTGGTCGTGGTCGTCCTTCCCCGGACGGCGGCGAGAGCGGCGACATCGTCGTGACCGTCGCGGTGCGTCCGCACCCGGTGTTCACCCGTGACGGCCTCAACCTGCGGCTGACGGTCCCCGTGACCTTCACCGAGGCGGCTCTCGGCGCGACCATCGAGGTCCCCACCCTCGGCGGCGACCCGGTGCGGCTGCGTGTCGCCCCGGGCACTCCGTCGGGGCGCGTGCTGCGCGTCAAGGGGCGTGGCATCCAGACCTCCAAGGGCACCGGCGACCTGCTCGCCGAAGTCCAGGTCGCGGTCCCCGCGCACCTCGATGACGCCGCCCGCGAGGCCCTCGAGCGTTTCCACGAGCTCGAACCGAAAGAGAATCCCCGCGCCGACCTGATGGCCAAGGCGCGATAACACGACCACGCCGGGGCTCGGCATCCGGGATCACGGATGCCGGGACCCCGGCGAACGGCACGAGCGAGAGGAGAAGACGTGGCCGACCGAGAGATCGATGAGGATTCCCCCATCTTCGCCATCGCCGTCGCCGCCGAGCTGTCGAACATGCACCCGCAGACCCTGCGGCAGTACGACAGGCTCGGCCTTGTCGTCCCCGCGCGCACCCAGGGTGGGTCGCGCCGGTACTCGAGCCGGCACGTGCAGCAGCTGCGCGAGGTCGCGCGCCTGTCGAGCGAGGGCATGAGTCTCCCCGCGATCGCGCGCCTGTTGACACTCGAGCAGCAGGTGCACGACCTGTCGCGCCGCGTGAGCGAGCTCGAGCGTCAGCTCATCGCCGAGCGCGAGTCCCGCCCGGGCGCGCGCGTGTTCGCGGCGGGGGCGACCGGGTCGGTCGTGACCCTGCGCCACGGTGCGCGCGTGCGTCGCGCGACCGACATCGTGCTGTGGCGTCCGCGCGACGCGCACGGCGACTGACGCTCCCGCAGGCGCCGCCGGCTCACGCCGGATCGAGTCGCAGAACGGTCGGTGACTCGCCCAGTTTCAGGTCGTCGACGATGCGCACCGTCCGGGCGATGTCGTCCACGGCGCCGATGACCGTGCCGAAACGCTCGCGGTCGGAGCAGACCGCGGTGACCGTCACGAAGTGCGAGCCCGTGTCCCACGTGTAGGTCGCGAACGGCGGCGTCTTCGGGTCGCTCGGCAGGGGCATCGCGAGCTTCTCGCCGACGCCGAGGAAGGGGTTCCGGAACGACTCGGTGTCGTCGTACTCCATCGGCATCATCGCGCGCGCCGTGCGCAGCTGCGGCGTCGCCTCCTGCAGCTGCGCCATCACGACGAGCAGCTCGGGGTCGCTCTTCCACACCCACACGAGCACGCGTCCGGCCGCGCGCCGCATGAGCAGCGGAGCGGCCTGGCTGAGGATCCACGCGAAAGCTCCGCCCCCGGGCCGGGGCGTCGAGCCCGCGGAGGTGTTCGCCTGGTTCAGCAGCATGCCGATGGCGGCCTTGCGGTGGCGGCGGCCGCGGAATCCGAGGGAGCCCGTCACGGGCACCCAGCGGTCGGCGGGAGCGTCGGCCTGCAGTCGGGACATGGGTCCAGCCTAGAACCCTCCACGCTTGCCATTCGATGGAAAGTGCGTTTCACTAGACGACATGGCTGATGCCTCCACACGCACCGTCGACCGGGCGCTGACGCTGCTCGCGACCGTCTGCGACGACGGCCCCCTGACTCTCGCGGACGCCGCTCGGGCGGTCGGTCTCTCGGCGAGTACCGCGCTGCGCCTGCTCCGCACGCTCGAAGCGCAGGAGTTCGTCCGGCGCGTCGACGACGGTCGTTACGCGGCCGGTGTGCGCATGATCCAGCTGGGCGCGCGGGCGCTGTCGAACGACGCCCTCGTGTCGCTCGCCGAGCCCGCCCTCTCGCGGGTCGTCGCCGAGACAGGCGAGTCGAGTTACCTCGCGGTGCGCGGTCCCGGCGACACCGCGCTCTACATCGCGATCATCGAGGGCACGCACTCGATCCGCCACTCCAGCTGGGTCGGTCGCACCATTCCGCGCGAGGGTTCCGCGGCCGGGGCCGTGCTCGGCGGTGAGGTCGCGCGGGATGAATACGTCGTCGTCACCCAGGGTGTGGAAGACGACGTCACCGCCATTGCCGCCCCCATCGTCGTGGGAGGGCGGGTCGTGGCATCCCTGTCCGTCGTCGTCCCCAGCTATCGCACCACCGAAGCCAAGACCGCCGAGATCGGGCGCATCCTCGTCCGCGAGAGCGGCACGATCGGAGCGTCGTCAGACGTCGAAGGAGAGAGAACACCATGACCGGAAACCGCGAGATCCGCGCCCCGCGAGGGACGTCGCTGACGGCCAAGAGCTGGCAGACCGAGGCCCCGCTGCGGATGCTCATGAACAACCTCGACCCCGAGGTCGCCGAACGTCCCGAAGACCTCATCGTCTACGGCGGCACCGGGAAGGCCGCCCGCAACTGGGCGAGCTACGACGCGATCGTCGCCACCCTCGCCGACCTCGACGACGACGAGACGCTGCTGGTGCAGTCGGGCAAGCCCGTGGGGGTGTTCCGCACGAACGTGTGGGCACCGCGCGTCCTTCTGGCCAACTCGAACCTCGTCGGCGACTGGGCCACCTGGCCCGAGTTCCGCCGCCTCGAGGCCGAGGGGCTCATGATGTACGGCCAGATGACGGCCGGGTCGTGGATCTACATCGGCACGCAGGGCATCCTCCAGGGCACCTACGAGACCTTCGCGGCCGTTGCCCGCAAGCGCTTCGGAGGCACCCTCGCGGGAACCCTGACCGTCACCGGCGGCTGCGGTGGCATGGGCGGCGCCCAGCCTCTGTCGGTCACGCTCAACGGCGGTGTCGTGCTCATCGTCGACGTCGATGAGACGCGCCTTCGCCGTCGCCAGGGCAAGCGCTACCTCGACGAGGTCACCACCGACCTCGATGACGCCCTCGAGCGTGTGCTCGCCGCGAAGGCCGAGGGCCGCGCCCTCTCGGTCGGTCTCGTGGGCAACAGCGCCGAGGTGCTGCCGGAACTGCTGCGCCGCGAGGTGCCGGTCGACATCGTGACCGACCAGACCTCCGCCCACGATCCCCTCGCCTACCTCCCCGCGGGCATCGCGTTCGAGGACTGGCGCACCGAGTCGGCCCGCGACCCCGAGGGCTTCACCGCCCGCTCGCGCGCTTCGATGGCCCGCCACGTCGAGGCGATGGTCGAGTTCCAGAAGCGCGGGGCCGAGGTGTTCGACTACGGCAACTCGATCCGCGACGAGGCGCGTCAGGGCGGCTACGCCGACGCGTTCGCCTTCCCCGGCTTCGTGCCGGCGTACATCCGGCCGCTGTTCTGCGAGGGTCTCGGCCCGTTCCGCTGGGTCGCGCTGTCGGGCGACCCGGCCGACATCGCCGTCACCGACCAGGCGATCCTCGAGCTCTTCCCCGAGAACGAGGGGCTGAAGCGCTGGATCACGGCGGCGCAGGAGCACGTCGAGTTCGAGGGGCTACCCGCCCGCATCTGCTGGCTCGGCTACGGCGACCGCGCCAAGGCCGCCGTCCGGTTCAACGAGCTCGTCGCCGAGGGCAAGATCTCGGCCCCGATCGTCATCGGTCGTGACCACCTCGACTCGGGATCGGTGGCCTCGCCCTACCGCGAGACCGAGGCGATGGCCGACGGATCGGATGCCATCGCCGACTGGCCCCTCCTGAACGCGCTCATCAACACCGCCTCCGGCGCCACCTGGGTGTCGTTGCACCACGGCGGTGGCGTCGGCATCGGTCGTTCCATCCACGCGGGCCAGGTCTCGGTCGCCGACGGCACCCCGCTCGCCGCCGAGAAGCTCCAGCGCCTGCTGACGAACGACCCCGGCATGGGTGTGATCCGCCACGTCGACGCAGGCTACGACCGCGCGATCGAGGTCGCCCGCGAGCGCGGGGTGCGCGTCCCGATGCTCGACTCATGACCCCCGTCACAACCCTCCTCGACGCCATCTCGGGCATCGGCCGCGAGCCCCGCAGCGGCGGCTACGCCCGCCCGGTCTTCTCCACCGCGGAGCGTGACCTCCGCGCGTGGTTCGTCGCCGAGGCCGAGGCGCGTGGACTCGACGTCGAGGTCGACCGCAACGGCATCCTGTGGGCCTGGTGGGGGATGCCGGGACCCGGCGCCGTCGTCACCGGGAGCCACCTCGACTCGGTGCCCGGTGGCGGGGCGTTCGACGGCCCGCTCGGGATCGCGGCGGCGCTCGCCGCGGTCGACGTGCTGCGCTCGCGCCGGGTGACGCCGGCGAAGCCGCTCGCGATCGCGGTCTTCCCCGAGGAGGAGGGCTCGCGGTTCGGCGTCGCGTGCCTCGGTTCGCGCCTGCTGACGGGGGCGTTGTCTCCGGATGCCGCGCGCCGCCTCACCGACCGCGACGGCGACACGCTCGCCGACGTCTTCGCGGCCGGGGGCATCGACCCCGCCGGGATCGGCCCCGACCCCGAGGCGCTCGCGCGCATCGGCGTCTTCGTCGAACTCCACGTCGAGCAGGGGCGCGGCCTCATCGACCTCGACCGCCCGTTCGCCGTCGCGGAGTCGATCCTCGGCCACGGCCGCTTCCGGGTGTCGGTGCGCGGCGAGGGCAACCACGCCGGGACGACCCTCATGGCCGACCGCCGCGATCCGCTCGTCGCCGCCGCCGGAATGGTCGGGCGCATCGCCGAGTTGGCCGGGGCCGTCGACGACGCGCGCGCCACCGTCGGCCGGTTCGAGCCGGTTCCCGGCGGAACGAACGTCATCGCGTCGTCCGTCGACTTCTGGATCGACGCTCGGCATCCCGACGATGCCGTCACCCGTCGTCTCGTCGCCGACATCGACCGCATGTGCGTCGAGCTCGCGGCCGCGCGCGGGTGCGAGGCGGTGCTTGTCGAGGAATCGTGGAGTCCCACGGTCGGCTTCGATCCGTCGCTCGCGCGCCGCCTCGGCTCGGCGCTCGGCGATGCCCCGCACCTGCGTACGGGCGCCGGTCACGACGCGGGGATCCTCTCAAGCGCCGTTCCCACCGGGATGCTGTTCGTCCGCAATCCCTCGGGGATCTCGCATTCGCCCGAAGAGCACGTCGTCGACGCGGACGCCGACGCGTCCGCCACGGCGCTCGCCGACGTCCTCCAGGACCTGTTGTCGTGACGACCTTCTGGGCCCCGCGGGCGTGGATCGGCGATGCCGTGGCATCGGGCGTGCGCATCACGGCATCCGAGGGTCTCATCGACTCCGTCGCGACCGGGACAATTCCGGATGCCGACGACCACCGCCTCGACGGACTCGTGATGCCGGGCGCGGTCAACGCGCACTCGCACGCCTTCCACCGGCTGCTGCGCGGGCGCACGCACGGCGACGGCGGCAGCTTCTGGACGTGGCGTGAGCTGATGTACCGCGAAGCGGGCCGCCTCGACCCCGAGTCGTACGAACGCATCGCGACCGCGGTCTACGCCGAGATGGTCGCCGCCGGCTGGACCTCGGTCGCCGAGTTCCACTACGTGCACCACGCGCCCGACGCCGCGCCCTACGCGCCCGCCCACGCGATGGAGCGCGCGCTCGCGCGCGCGGCCCGGGCCAGTGGCATCCGTCTCACCCTTCTCGACACGTGTTACCTCTCCCGCGGCTTCGGGGAACCTCTCGAACCCGCACAGCGGCGCTTCGGGGATCCGGATGCCGCCGCCTGGCTCGCACGCCTGTCGGCGCTGCGCGCGTCGTTCGCCGACGAGTTCCCCGAGGTCGTTGTCGGTGCGGCCGCGCACTCGGTGCGTGCTGTCCCGGTCGACGCTCTCGAGCGGATCGGCGCCGAGCTCGATCCGGCGATCCCGCTGCACGTGCACCTGTCGGAGCAGCCGGCCGAGAACGAGGCGTGCCTCGAGGCGACCGGTCTCACCCCCACGGCCCTCCTGGCCCGCAGCGGCCTGCTCTCGCCGCGGCTCTCGGCCGTGCACGCCACGCACCTCACCGACGACGACATCGCGGCGCTCGGCGCCGCTCGCGCGACGATCGTGATGTGCCCGACCACCGAGGCCGACCTCGGCGACGGCGTCGGTCCCGCCCGCCGCCTGGCCGACGCGGGGGCGCGCCTCGCGCTCGGAACCGATCAGCACGCCGTCGTCGACCCGCTGCTCGAAGCCCGCGCGCTCGAGCACGGAGAGCGGCTCGCCTCGGGTCGGCGTGGACGATTCGCTCCCACCGAGCTCGTCGCCGCGCTCACCCGCGGGGGCGCGACCGCGGCCGGTCGTGCCCTGGGCGCGATCGCGGTCGGACAGCCGTGCGATCTCCTCGTGATCGACGAGGACAGCGCCCGAACCGCCGGGAGCGACCCCGGGCAGCTCGTGCTGAGCGCGACCGCGCACGACGTGACGCGTGTGATCATCGGGGGACGCGAGCGTGCCGCAGACGGCGTGCACACCGACCTCGGCCCGGTCGGCGACCTGCTGCGAAAGGCGATGACATCGTGAGCACCCTCATCACCCGCATCGGCGAGCTGATGACCGTCGACGACGAGGACCGCGTGCTCCGTGACGCCGCCGTGGTCATCGACGGCGACCGGATCGCGTGGATCGGCTCCGCCTCCGACGCCCCCGCGGCAGACGAGAGGGTGGATGCCGACGGCCGAGCGCTCCTGCCCGGCTGGGTCGACTCGCACACCCACCTCGTCTTCGACGGCGACCGCACGGCGGAGTTCGAGGCCCGCATGGCGGGGCAGAGCTACGCCGCGGGAGGGATCGCGGTGACCCGGGATGCCACCCGCGAGGCGTCGGACGACCGCCTCGCCGGGCTCCTCGCGGCGCGCGTCCGCGCGGCGCGCGCGCAGGGGACCACGTGGATCGAGACGAAGACCGGCTACGGGCTCGACATCGCGAGCGAGGAGCGCAGCGCGCGGATCGCCGCGGCCGGCGTCGACGACGTGACCTTCCTCGGCGCTCACCTGGTGCCCGCCGGGCGCGACGCCGACGACTACGTGCGCGAGGTGTGCGGTCCGATGCTCGACGCCGTGCGTCCGTACGTGTCGTGGGCCGACGTGTTCTGCGAGCGCGGGGCGTTCACCCCCGAGCAGTCGCGCGAGGTGCTGACCGCCGCGCGGGCGGCGGGACTCGGGCTGCGCGTGCACGGCAATCAGCTCGGCCACGGCGACGGGATCCTGCTCGCGGTCGAGCTGGGGGCGGCGAGCGTCGACCACTGCAATTTCGTCTCGGATGCCGACCTCGACGCGCTCGCGGGAGGGTCGACCGTCGCGACGGTGCTCCCGGCCTGCGACCTGTCGACGCGCGCTCCTCTCGCTCCGGCCCGGCGACTGCTCGACGCCGGGGTCGAGGTCGCGATCGCGTCGAACGGCAATCCGGGCACGTCGTACACGACTTCGATGCCGTTCTGCGTCGCGACCGCCGTGCTGCAGATGGGGCTGAGCGTCGCCGAGGCGGTGCGAGCCGCCACGCGCGGCGGGGCGATCGCGCTGGGTCGTGCCTCCGGCGACGGTGCCGTGGGCTCCATCGCGGTGGGGAACCGCGCCGATCTTCACCTGCTCGACGCACCGTCCGCGACGCACCTCGCCTACCGACCCGGCATGCCGCTGACCGCGGGCGTGTGGAAGGACGGGCGCCGGGTGGCGGCGCCGCTCGTCGCGCGCTGAGGTCTCGCGCGCCAGTGGCGTGGTGCTGGGGTCTGGCGTCTGGCGTCTGGCGTCTGGCGTCTGGCTTTGGCGCGATGGCGCGCCGGTGCCGTGGCCCTGCTCCCTGGCATCCGTGTCCCGAAATGTGCAGATTTGGGCCCCTCGCGTTGCACAAATGGGGACATGCCTTCGCGGGCGACCGGTTTCGCTGACGGGGGAGTGCCGATGTCGGAGGTCCGTGCCAGGCTGAGATGGCGGTCATGGCGACCGTGATCCAGTGATTCCGGAGGGCTCCGTGCTCGCCAAACTCCTCATCCGTTACCTCAGGCCGTACCGCTGGCTGCTGCTCGCGCTGCTGATCTTCCAGTTCGCCGCGGCCATGGCATCCCTGTACCTGCCGCGTCTGAATGCCGACATCATCGATCAGGGCGTGGCTCGCGGCGACACGAACTTCATCTGGTCGCGCGGAATGATCATGCTCGTCATCTCCCTCGGGCAGATCACGGCGTCGATCATCGCGACCTACTTCGCCGCCCGCGCCGCGATGGCGGCCGGTCGCGACATCCGCCGAGACGTGTTCGAGAAGGTCAGCGGGTTCAGCGAGCGCGAGCTGTCGCAGTTCGGTGCGGGCTCCCTGATCACGCGCAACACCAACGACGTGCAGCAGGTGCAGATGCTGGCGATGATGGGGGCGACCATGCTGGTCAGCGCCCCGCTTCTCGCCCTCGGCGGCATCTTCATGGCGCTGCAGCAAGACGTGGGCCTGAGCTGGCTGATCGCCGTGGCGGTTCCCGCTCTCCTGGTCGCCGCGGGACTCATCATCGCCCGCATGGTGCCGCTGTTCCGCAGCTACCAGTCCAAGCTCGACGCCGTGAACCGCATCATGCGTGAGCAATTGACGGGCGTCCGTGTCGTGCGCGCCTTCGTGCGCGAACGCATCGAAGAAGAGCGCTTCCGCGCGGCCAACACCGACATCATGGTCGTCGGTCGCAAGGTCGGCTCCCTCTTCGTGCTGCTGTTCCCCCTCGCGATGCTCGTGCTCAACGTCACCGTCGTCGGGGTCATCTGGTTCGGCGGCATCCAGGTCGACAGCGGAGCGGTCGAGATCGGCACGCTGTTCGCCTTCATGCAGTACGTCGCCCAGATCCTCATGGGGGTGCTGATGGCCAGCTTCATGACCGTCATGATCCCGCGCGCCGCCGTTTCGGCCGAGCGCATCGGCGAGGTGCTCGACAGCCACTCCACCCTCGAGCGCCCGACGAACCCGATCACCGCGTTCCCCGAGCCCGGCGCGGTCGAGTTCGACGACGTCGCCTTCGCGTACCCGGGGGCCGAGTCCCCTGTCGTGTCCGGCGTGAGCTTCGCCGCCCGCCCGGGCGAGACGGTCGCGATCGTCGGATCCACCGGTGCGGGCAAGACCACGCTCGTGTCGCTGATCCCGCGTCTGTTCGACGTGACCGCCGGCGCCGTGCGCGTCGGCGGCGTCGACGTGCGCGAGGCCGACCTCGACGGACTGTGGAAGGGGATCGGCCTCGTCCCGCAGCGCCCGTTCCTGTTCAGCGGCACGGTCGCCTCCAACCTCCGCTTCGGGCGCGAGGAGGCCACCGACGACGAGCTCTGGCGTGCGCTCGAGATCGCCCAGGGGCGCGACTTCGTCGAGGCGATGGACGGCGGGCTCGAGGCGCGTATCGCCCAGGGCGGGACGAACGTCTCCGGCGGGCAGCGTCAGCGTCTGGCCATCGCCCGCGCGATCGTGCACCGCCCGTCGGTGCTCGTCTTCGACGACTCCTTCTCGGCGCTCGACCTCAGTACCGATGCACGGCTGAGACAGGCCCTCTGGGACGAGTTGCCCGAGGTGACCAAGATCGTGGTCGCCCAGCGCGTGTCCACCATCACGGGTGCCGACCGCATCGTGGTGCTCGAAGACGGTCGCATGGTCGGTCTCGGCACGCACGAGGAGCTGCTCGAGACGAGCGCGACCTACCGCGAGATCGTCGAGTCGCAGCTGGGGGTGGAAGCATGAGCACCCCCGACGCCTTGACCGAAGAGGAGCGCGCCGAACTCGAACTCGCCGAGCAGGCACGCCTGAACTCGGGCGACTGGGACAGCGTGGCCCCCGGCAAAGCCGCGAACTTCGGGCCGAGCTTCCGCCGACTGATCGGGCTCCTGCGCCCGCACGCCGTCGCCTTCGCCTTCGTGTCGGTGCTCGGTGCGATCGGTGTGGTCCTCGCCGTTCTCGCCCCGCGCGTCCTGGGCGACGCGACGAACATCATCTTCGAGGGTGTGGTCTCGAAGGGCCTGGCGACCCAGTTCCCCGCCGGCACCTCGCAGGCCGATGCCGTCGAGGCTCTCCGCGCGAGCGGTCAGAACGACTTCGCGAACATCGTCGGCGCGATGAACACGTTCCAGGTCGGCGCGGGAGTCGACTTCGACGCCCTCCGCCTGGTGATCGTCGCGGTGCTCGCGATCTACGTCGGGTCGTCGCTGCTGTCGTGGATCCAGGGCTACGTCATCAACGTGATCATGGTGCGGACGATGTGGCGCCTCCGCGAAGACGTCGAGGCCAAGGTCAACCGCCTGCCGCTGTCGTACTTCGACAAGGTGCAACGCGGAGAACTCATCTCCCGCGTGACCAATGACATCGACAACATCACGCAGACGATGCAGCAGTCGCTCTCGAGCGCGCTGACGTCGGTGCTGACCGTCGTGGGCGTGCTCATCATGATGTTCACGATCTCGTGGCAGCTCGCGCTCGTCGCCCTCGTCTCGCTGCCGCTCATGGCGATCATCTTCGGCGTGATCGGGCCGAAGTCGCAGAAGGCCTTCGGTACGCAGTGGAAGAAGGTCGGGCGCCTCAACGCCCGCGTCGAGGAGTCCTTCTCCGGCCACGCGCTCGTCAAGGTCTACGGTCGCGAGAAAGACGCCCGCGAGAAGTTCGAGGTCGAGAACGAAGAGCTCTACCAGGCGAGCTTCAAGGCCCAGTTCCTCTCGGGCATGATCATGCCCGGCATGATGTTCGTCGGGAACCTCACCTATGTCGGTATCGCGGTGCTCGGTGGGCTCATGGTCGCCGGCGGGCAGATCCGCCTCGGAGACGTGCAGGCCTTCATCCAGTACTCGCAGCAGTTCACGCAGCCGCTGTCGCAGCTGGGCGGCATGGCGGCCGTCGTGCAGTCGGGCACCGCCTCGGCCGAACGCGTCTTCGCGCTGCTCGACGCCGACGAGCAGGAGCCCGACGCCGCCGACGCCCCCGAACCGGTCGACGGACGCGGCGTCATCGAGTTCGAGAACGTCGCCTTCGCCTACACCCCCGAGCGCCCTCTCATCAGCGACCTGTCGTTCCGCGTCGAGCCCGGTCAGACGGTCGCGATTGTGGGGCCCACAGGCGCGGGCAAGACCACGCTGGTCAACCTCATCATGCGGTTCTACGAGCTCGACGGCGGGCGGATACTGCTCGATGGTCAGAACATCGCCGATCTCCGCCGCGACGACGTCCGTTCGCGCACGGGGATGGTGCTGCAAGACCCGTGGCTGTTCGCCGGGACGATCCGCGACAACATCCGCTACGGCCGCGAGAGCGCGACCGACGAAGAGATCGTCGAGGCCGCCGTCGCGACGCGCGTCGATCAGTTCGTGCACTCTCTCCCCGAGGGATACGACACAGTCCTCGACGAGGACGCGGCGAACGTCTCCGCCGGCGAGAAGCAGCTCATCACGATCGCCCGGGCCTTCGTCGCGCGTCCCTCGGTGCTGATCCTCGACGAGGCGACCTCGTCGGTCGACACCCGAACCGAGCTGTTGCTGCAGCAGGCGATGGCAGCGCTTCGCGAGGGGCGCACCTCGTTCGTGATCGCGCACCGGCTCTCGACGATCCGCGACGCCGACCTCATCCTCGTCATGGAGCACGGCGACATCGTCGAGCAGGGAACCCACGACGAGCTGATCGCCCAGCACGGCGCGTACTGGCGCCTGTACCAGTCCCAGTTCCAGAACGCGTCCTCGGGCCTCGACGCGGCCGAGGCGGAGGTCGTCCGCGGCGTGGAGTCCTGAGGGGCGCGCCGCGCGGACGGAACACCTGCCGTCCGCGCGGTGCCGTGTCGTCAGGGGCGCTCCGCGACCGCTCGACGAAGCTGTCACACGCGCGACGACGTTCGGGGGGCGCAAAACCCCTCCGGTACAGTGGAGCCGCCCCGCGAACCCGCCCCGCGTGCCCTTACCGCCGCACAGATAGGCCTCACCACCCGTGACCACTCCTGCGACGCCCTCCGACCCGACGCCCGACGGCAGTCCCACCGACACGCCCGCCGACGCACCGGCCGACCGTCCGCTCACCGTCCTCATCGGAGCCGACACCTTCCTTCCCCACGTGAACGGTGCCGCCCGATTCGCGGAGCGCCTCGCCGCGGGGCTCGTCGCCCGCGGTCACGACGTTCACGTGGCGGCTCCGAGCGTGGGCCACAGCCACGCCGGCACCTTCACCGAGGTGATCGAGGGTGAGCCCATGACGATGCACCGTCTGCCGGCGTACCGCTTCCTCCCGCACGACTGGCTCACCTTCGTGCTGCCGTGGCGGGCGAAGCACTACGCGCGCAAGGTGCTCGACCAGGTGAAGCCCGACGTCGTCCACATCCAGTCGCACATCGTCATCGGCCGCGGTCTCACGAGAGAGGCGCGCAAGCGCGGCATCCCGGTCGTCGCCACCAACCACGTGATGGCCGAGAACATCCTCGACTTCACGACGCTCCCCGACTCCCTCGACCGCATCTTCGTCAAGCTCGCCTGGGCCGATGCCGCCCGCACGTTCGCGATGACCCGCGCGGTGACGACCCCGACGCGTCGCGCGGCGGACTTCCTCGAGTCGACGATCGGCATCCAGGGTGTCATCCCGATCTCGTGCGGCATCGACCGGTCGAACTACACGCCCGATCTCGAGCCGCGCGACGCGAACCGCATCCTGTTCGTCGGCCGCCTCACGACCGAGAAGGGGATCGACGTCGTCCTGCGCGCGCTCAAGCTGCTCGACCCCGCCCTCGACGTCACCTTCGACATCGTCGGAGGGGGCGACCAGCGCCGCAACCTCGAGCAGCTCGCCGAGCAGCTCGGCCTCTCGGCGCGCGTGACGTTCCACGGTCACACCTCCGAAGAAGAGCTGCGCGCGCTCTACACCCGGGCGAGTGTCTTCGCGATCGCCTCGATCGCCGAACTGCAGTCGATCGCGACGATGGAGGCCATGGCATCCGGGCTCCCGGTGGTCGCTGCCGACGCCGTCGCCCTCCCGCACCTCGTGCACGACGGCGAGAACGGCTACCTCTTCGAGCCCGGCAACGCCGAAGAGCTGGCGGCGCGCCTGACCGACGTCCTCACCGCTGATCCCGACGAGCGACGACGCATGCAGCAGGCCTCGCTCGACGGCGTCATCGTGCACGACATCGGTCGAACGCTCGACACCTTCGAGGCGCTGTACCGCGGACGGCCGATCCCGGAGTGACCGCGTGCACGTGGTGATGTTCGCCGACCAGCATCTCGAGTCCCTCGGCGGTGCGCAGGTGTCGATGCGGCTGCAGAAGCGCTTCCTCGAGCGCGCGGGGCACGTCGTGACGGTCGTCGCGCCACGGATGCACCGGCCCGCCCCCGACGACGCGGCGTACATCGACCTCCCCTCGATCCCGATCACGCCCGACCGCGAGTACGCGCTCACCTGGCCTGGCGCGCGCACGGATCGGTTCGTGGATGCCGAGCTCGGCGCGCGACTTCCTGTCGACGTCGTGCACGTGCAGGCGGATTTCTGGGGCGCGCTCATCGGGCACCGTTACGCCGCCCGCCACGGCCTTCCGGTCGTGCACACGATGCACAATCGCGTCGACGTCGGGATCGAGGCGACCGCGCCCTTTCCGGCGCTCGTCCTGCGTGTGCTGAACGCGTGGGCGCGGCGGGCGCTGCGCGGCGCGGCGGCGACGCGAGGCAACGCGGCGACCCCGCCGTCCCCGGGCGCGAATCCGCGGGATGCCGCGCGTTCCGCGCGCGTGGCGCCGGCTGCGCCCGCGGCACCCGACGTACGCGCGGGGCACGCCACGCAGGGCGCCGGCCCGGCTGACGGATGGGCGTACCTCCGCCGCTTCGCGCGACTCTCGCGCGGGATCACCGCGCCCTCCGGCCACTTCGCGCGGCGTCTCGAGGAGCACGGTGTCGTGCCCGCCGAGGCCGGCGCCGGCGTGGACGTCATCTGGAACGGGATCGACGACGACATCCTCGACGCCGCCCTCGCGAGCGGCGCCGAGGCACGTCGTCCCGGCCCCCCGCGCTTCGTGTGGCTCGGGCGCATGAGCCCCGAGAAGCGCCTCCTTCCGTTCCTCGAGGCGGTGGCGGCTTCGGGGATCGAGGCCGAGGTCGAGATCATCGGGGGCGGGGCCCAACTCCGCGCGGCGCAGAAGCTCGTCGCGGAGCGGAGGCCCGTGGCATCCGTCGTCTTCTCGGGACGCTTGAGCTACGCCGAGACGCTCGCGCGGCTGGCGGCGGCCGATGCGGTGGTGCAGACCTCGATCGGCTTCGAGACGCAGGGGATGACCGTGTTCGAGGCGGCCTCGCTCGGCACGCCGGCCGTCGTCAGTGACCCCGACATCGCGTCGGAGCTGGGCGCCGGCGTCTGGACGGTTCCGGATGCCACGATCCCCGCGCTCGCGGAGTCGCTGCGCCGCGCGGCCGACGACATCGCGGCGGGCACGCCGGTCGCGGTCGACCCGACGATCGCGGAGCGGTTCCGCCAGTCGTCGCGCACGGCGGCGATGGCCGCGGTGTACGGGCGGGCCGTCTCCGCCGGACGCTGACGACGCTTCTTCTCGCGGGAGGCGGGTTCCCGACGGCGCGCGGCGCGCTCGGGGTCGGTGGGGACGGGGCGGTAGCCGTCGGTGCGGATGAGCCACACCGACGCGACCACGCTGACGAGGGCGAGGGCGCCGAGAGCGATGAGATATGCCATGGCAGAAAAGCTACGCATCGCGATTTTGTGCCGCGAGTGGCATGATGGACGCTGTTCGTTCGATTTCTGCCACTCCGAGAGGTGCGCATGCGTTCCGTCGCCGTCGTGATCCAGCCGGGCTTCGCCCCGTTCGAATTCGGTCTCGCGTGCGAGGCGTTCGGCCTCGATCGCACCGACGACGGGATTCCCAACTTCGACTTCCGCATCGTGGCACCGGATCCCGGCGTCGTGCCCTCGAACATCGGCTTCTCGGTCAACGTCGAGCGCGGTCTCGATGCGGCGGCCGACGCTGACATCGTCGTTCTCTCGCCCATCCCGCGGGAGCAGTGGGCGTCGGTGGATCCGCGTGTGATCGAGGTCGTGCGTGCGGCGCACGCTCGTGGCGCATGGTTGCTGAGCGTCTGCAGTGGGGCGTTCGTGATCGCGGCATCGGGAATTCTCGACGGTCAGCGTGCCACCACGCACTGGCGCTACGCCGATGTCATGGCCCGCATGTACCCCTCGATCGAGGTCGATCCCGATGTGCTCTACGTGCAGTCCGGTCGCGTGATCACGAGCGCGGGAACCGCGGCGGGCCTCGACGCGTGCCTTCACCTGCTGCGTCAGGAACTCGGCGCCGAACTCACCAACCGCATCGCCCGCCGCATGGTGGTCGCGCCGCAGCGCGACGGAGGGCAGGCCCAGTTCATCGCCTCGCCGCTGCCGGTCGCGCCGTCGATGTCGCTCGCGCCGGTGACCGAGTGGATGCTGCAGAACCTGGATGCCGAACTCTCCGTCGATCAGCTCGCCTCTCGCGCGCACATGTCGCCGCGGACCTTCGCCCGCCGTTTCAAGGCCGATCTCGGGGCCACGCCGGCCGCGTGGCTCGCGCGGCAGCGCCTCCTGCACGCCCAGCGCCTCCTTGAAGAGACCGACCTCGGCCTCGACCGCATCGCCGCCGAGTGCGGTTTCGGTTCGGCGGCGGTGCTCCGCCAGAACTTCGCCCGCACGATGGGGCTGACCCCCACCGCGTACCGCGCGCGCTTCTCGTGCGCGGATAAGGTACCCGCCGCGCCACGCGAGGCCGTGCCGGCCTGACGTCGTCAGGGGGCCCGGGCTTCGGCATCCGGGATTCTCCGGTTGCTGCCCCGGGTGCCG
>NZ_LDRU01000065.1 GCF_001476285.1 Microbacterium testaceum
AGGGAAGTCGTCATCCCTCCGTGCCGCCCCGGGGTTAGCGTGGAGGGATGACGACTTCCCTTCTTCCCCAACGACCTGTTGGACGCTCCGGACTGCGGGTCTCCGCGGTCGGGCTCGGATGCAACAACTTCGGCCGGTCGGGAACCCCCACCGAGACGCTCGAGGGGACGCGTGCGGTCCTGGACGCCGCACTCGATTCGGGCGTCACCTTCCTCGACACGGCGGACGTCTACGGACGCGAGTTCGGGCTGTCGGAGACGCTGATGGGTGAGGCACTCCAGGGGCGTCGTGACGAGGTCGTGCTCGCGACGAAGTTCGGCCACGCCGATCTCGCGCCCGGCGTGCTCGGGGGAGCGAAGGCGTCACGGACATCGATCCGTCGATCGGTGGAGGGATCGCTCCGCCGACTGCGGACCGACTGGATCGACCTCTACCAGCTGCACACGCCCGACCCCTCGACCCCCATCGAAGAGACACTCGACACGCTCGCTGATCTCGTCCGCGAGGGCAAGGTCCGGTACGTGGGCCACTCCAACTTCGCCGGATGGCAGATTGCGGAGGCGGAGTTCGCGGCACGCGGCGTGAGGTTCATCTCGTCGCAGAACCAGTACAGCCTGCTCGCTCGTGCGGCAGAGCGGGAGGTCCTGCCGGCGGTGGGACGGTTCGGCCTGGGTCTTCTGCCGTTCTTCCCCCTCCACAACGGCCTGCTGACGGGAAAGTTCTCACGGGAGGGCGGGCCCGAGGGAAGCCGCATCATGCGCCAGCGCCCTCACCTGTGGCGGGACGCGCCGTGGGATGCCCTCGAGCGGTATCAGACGTTCTGCGAGGAGCGCGGCATCACCATGCTCCAGGCGACGTTCGCGTGGTTCCTCGCCAATCCGCTGGTGTCGAGTGTCATCGCGGGAGCCACGAGCCCGGAGCAGGTGCGCGCGAACGCCGAAGCGGCGACCGCGTGGACGCCCACCCCGGAGGAGATCGCGGAGATCGACGGCATCCTGAGTCTTCCCGCCGACCCGGCCGCCGGATGACCCGGCCGTCTGCCGCGGCTGGGCGCGGCGCTGCCCGAGTCCGTGCGCGGGCGTCCATTAGGATGGCAGGGCCGCGCGCTCTCGCCGGCGAAGCTGTCGGCCAACCGGAGGATCTCTCGTGCCCGAGGTGACCACGCATACGCGTACCGTTCCACTCACGGGGGCGACGCTCGAGCTGGCGTGGGCTGCGGGCACCGACACCGGGAAGCGCCGTGAGGTCAATCAGGACGCGGTCCTCGCGGAGTACCCGTTGTTCGTGGTCGCAGACGGAATGGGCGGACATCTCGGTGGGGAGATCGCGAGCGCGAGCACGGTCGACCGACTGCGCGCCGTCGTCGACGGGGGGACGGTGTCGCCCCGGCACATCGAGAAGGCCCTGTCCCGCGCGGTCAAGGACATCGTCTCGCACCCCGAGACCACCGATGAGGGCACCGGGACGACGCTGACCGGGCTGTATCTCGAGACGGCGGCCGATGAGCCCCACTGGGTCACCCTGAACATCGGTGATTCGCGCGTGTACCTCCTGCGCGACGACGACATCGTCCAGGTGACGACTGATCACTCGGTGGTGCAGGAGCTGATCGCCGCGGGGCGACTGAGCCCCGAAGAGGCGGAGAACCACCCGTACGGAAACGTCATCACACGTGCCGTCGGACCGAGCGACAGCGTCAAGCCGGACTACCTCCGCCTCGAAGTCGTCGACGGTGATCGGTTCGTCGTGTGTTCGGACGGGCTCACCAAAGAGCTCACCGACTTCGGTATCAAACACTTCCTCGAGGCGAACGCCGACCCGGCCGCAGCCGTCGACGCGATGATGGCGGCGGCCCTCGAGAACGGCGGCCGCGACAACATCACGATCATCGTGCTCGACGTCAACCGCCGCTCTTCCTGAGAATTCACCCTTGACCGCGGTTGCCCGCGGATTCTACGTTCGGCATATGACTTCCGCTCCCGAACGGACGTCGGGCAAAGGACTGGCCGCCGGGACCCTCGGACTCTGGGGTTCGACCGTCATCGGACTGGCATCCACAGCCCCCGTCTACTCTCTCGTCGCCACCCTCGGCTTCGTCGTCGTCGCGGTGGGTGCCCAAGCGCCGATCGCGTTCGTCCTGGCGTTCATCCCGATGCTCTTCATCGCCTTCGCCTACCGTGAGCTGAACAACGAGGTGCCGGACTGCGGCACGACGTTCACCTGGGGCACGAAGGCGTTCGGACCGTGGGTCGGCTGGATGGGCGGGTGGGGGGTCGCCGTCGCGGGCATGGTCGTCCTCGCCAACCTGTCGCAGATCGCCGGCATCTACCTGTGGTCGCTGGTCGGTGACGGATCGCTCGCCGAGAACGTCCCGCTCGTGACGGCCACCGGCGTCGCGTTCATCGCCGCGATGACGTACGTGAGCTACCGGGGCGTCGAGATCGGTGAGCGCATCCAGAACATCCTGCTCGCCGTCCAGTACATCGTTCTCGCGCTCTTCGTCGTCGTCGCGCTGTGGAAGTTCTTCGACGGCACGGCCCCGAACCCGACCCCGTTCGACCTCGCGTGGTTCAACCCGCTCGGCTTCACCGACTGGAGCGGCTTCACCGAGGCCGTCCTGCTCGCGCTCTTCATCTACTGGGGATGGGACACGTGCCTCGCGCTGAACGAGGAGACCAAGGATCCGAAGCGCATCCCCGGACGCGCGGCCCTGCTCACCACGGTGATCCTGCTCGGCACGTACGTCACGGTCACCGTCGCGGCCATGATGTACGCCGGCGTGGGGGAGGACGGCGCGGGCCTCGCCAATGCGGACAATGCCGACGACGTCTTCCTGGCGATGAAGGACGGGCTGTTCGGCCCGTTCGCGTGGGTGCTGGTGGTCGCGGTGCTCATCTCCGCGGTGTCATCGACGCAGACCACGATCCTGCCGACGGCACGCGGCACGCTGGCGATGGCGGCATACAAGGCCCTCCCCGCCCGCTTCCAGAGGGTGCACCCGCGCTTCCACACGCCGTCGTTCTCGACGCTCGTCATGGGGATCGTCGCGAGCGTGTACTACGTGGGCATGACCATCATCAGCGACAACATCCTCCAGGACTCCATCCTGTCGCTCGGTCTCGCGATCGCGTTCTACTACGCGATGACGGGGTACGCGTGCGTGTGGTACTTCCGCCGCGAACTCTTCACGTCCGGCAAGAACCTCGTCTACCGTGGCATCCTTCCCCTGCTGGGTGCACTGATGCTCACGTACGCGTTCGTCCAGTCGGCGATCGACATGTACGACGTCGACTACGGCAATTCCGAGCTGCTCGGCATCGGCGGCACGTTCGTCGTCGGAATCGGCGCGCTGGCCTTCGGCGTCGTGCTGATGGTCGTGTGGTACCTCGTCCCGGCATCCAAGCCGTTCTTCCGGGGCGAGAGCCTCAACCGGGACACCGAGGTGCTCGTTCCCGACGAGCCCATCACGTACCCGCGTTCGGTCGACGGCGGGATCTGACGCCCCGGGCCGCTCTCCTGGCAGGGCGGCCCCGTGGGGCGTCGCTCGAGCGGAGCGCGGCCCCGTCAGACCGTCGCGCGGATGAGACCGACCTCGCGGCCACCGCCCGAGATCGTCAGGGGCAGCAGGGCGAGCGTGTCGGCGACCGCCTCGGGGGCGAGAGCTCCGGCACGCTCGAGCAGGCGCAGTGCGACCGCGTGACCGGCGCGGTTGGAGCCGTCGAGCATCTTGAGCGCCACCGTCGTGCCGTCGGGTGCCGTCATCACCTGGACGCCCTCGGCGCCGAGCTTCGAGAAGACACCGAGGCGCTCGATGACGACGGTGTCGGGCCGACCCGGGCCGTCGATCGTCCACGGGTGCTCTTTCACCGCGCGGACGAGCGTCCCGGCGCTGCGGTGCAGGGCGAACGGAGAGCGCTCCGACGAGGTCGCGATGCGCTGGATGGCGCGCGCGAGACCGACGAGGCTCATGGCGTACACGGGGGCGCCGCAGCCGTCGATCGCGGTGGTCGTCATGCGCTCGCCGACGAGGCGCTCGAGCACCTCGCGGATGTGCACCTGCAGCGGGTGCTCCGGGTCGAGGTAGTCCGCCGTGGACCAGCCGTTCGCGACGCACGTCAGCAGCATCGCCGCGTGCTTGCCCGAGCAGTTCATGCGCAGGGGCGAGGGCGACCCGTGATCACGCACGAGTTCATCGCGCGCGGCGGCGTCGCTCGGCCACGCTGCGGGGCACCCCAGGTCGTCTTCGGTCAGGCCGGCGGACTGCAGGATGCCACGGGCCGTCTCGACGTGGCGCTCGGTGCCGCAGTGGCTCGCCATCGCGATCGCCAGGCGTTCCTCGGCGAGATCGGCGCCCGCGGAGAGGCACGCCAGCGCCTGCAACGGCTTCATGCTCGAGCGGGGGAGGAAGGGGGCCGTCGCCTCGCCGAGCGCGAGCTTCTCGGATCCGTCGGGAGCGAGCACGACGGCGACGCCGTGATGACGGGATTCGATGAAGCCGTTCCGTTCGACGACAGCGAGCTCGACGGAGGCGGGGGGCGTGGCGGGCATCCGTCCATTCTATGGCGGCGGCGTCGTCGTCCCCCGCGTAGACGTCGGCGCTCCACGGGCCGGAAGTCGCCTCTCGAACGGGCAGCACGGCAGACTGGGACCATGAACGGAGAGCACCACTACCACCTGCGCTCGACCTGGACCGGGGACCGGGGGAGCGGCACCAGCGGATACCGCGACTACGACCGCGCGGTCACGCTGGAGGTCGACGGCAAGCCCGCGATCGCGGCATCCGCTGACAAGCCTTTCCGGGGCGATCCCGCTAAATGGAATCCGGAAGAGCTGCTGCTCGCGGCCCTCAGCGAGTGCCACCTGCTCTCGTACCTGCACGCGTGCGTCACGACCGGCGTCGTGGTCACCGCGTACGAGGACGACGCGTCGGGGACCATGCAGGAGGACGGCAACAGCGGCGGGGCTTTCACGGAGGTCGTTCTGCGTCCCCGCGTCCGGGTCGCCGACGAATCGATGGTGGAAGCGGCCCGCGCCGCCCACAAACAGGCGCGCGAGTGGTGCTTCATCGCGAACTCGGTGAACTTCCCGGTCCGACACGAGCCCGAGATCACCGTCGGCTGATCCTGGCGCCGGAGCGCCGTCGGTGTCCGGCGTCGTACAGTGAGCGCATGCAGCTCGAACCGGCCCTCCGTCGCCTCGATCGGATCGCGGGTGGACGCCAGGCGGACCACCGCGTGGATGTTCCCGAGGACCCGAGAGTGCATCGGGCGTTCCGCGCGATCACCCTTCTTCTCGGACTCGGATTCGTGCTGGGTGTCGCCACGGTCGTCGTCGCTCTGGTGATGACCCTGAACGGCGCCGACGTCGGGTTCGCCGTGTGGATGCGGTGCCTCGTGGTGCTCGCGATCACGACGACGCTGTTCTACTTCCTCTGGCGGGCGCGGGCCGGGTGGTACTGGGCGTTCCGGCGGTTGCAGTTGTTCAGCCGGATCTTCCCGATCGTCGCGCTCGTGCTCGCAGCGATCCCCGGCCTCTACCCGTTCTGGGTGGTGACCGAGCAGATCCTCTTCGCGATCCTGCTCATCGGGGTGTCGGACTATCTGCAGTCCGACGTGGTCCGCGCGGCGTACCCGAAACCACAGCGCTGATTCGTCGGCATCCGGATACCGAGATCTCCACGAAACGATGGAACCCCGCCGGCGCGAGGCCGACGGGGTTCCTTCCGATGTGAGCGCTCAGCGCACGTCGTCGTCGACCCAGTCCATCGACTTGGTGACGGCCTTCTTCCACAGGCGCAGCTCGCGGTCGCGCTCGTCGGAGTCCATGTCGGGCTCCCAGCGCTTGTCCTCCTGCCAGTTGGCGCGGAGGTCGTCGAGGTTGTCCCAGAAGCCCACCGCGAGGCCGGCAGCGTATGCCGCACCCAGCGCCGTGGTCTCCGCGACGACCGGACGCACGACCGGCACGCCGAGGATGTCGGCCTGGAACTGCATGAGCGCGTCGTTGGCGGTCATGCCGCCGTCGACCTTGAGCTCGGTGAGGTCGACGCCGGAGTCGGCGTTGACGGCGTCGAGCACCTCGCGCGTCTGGAAGGCCGTGGCCTCCAGGGCGGCGCGCGCGATGTGGCCCTTGTTGACGTAACGGGTCATGCCCACGATCGCGCCGCGGGCGTCGGGACGCCAGTACGGGGCGAACAGACCCGAGAACGCGGGCACGAAGTACACGCCGCCGTTGTCGTCGACCGAGCTGGCCAGCGCCTCCACCTCGGGAGCCGAGGAGATGATGCCGAGCTGGTCGCGCAGCCACTGGATGAGCGAACCCGTGACGGCGATCGATCCTTCGAGCGCGTAGCGGGCGGGCTGGTCGCCGAGCTTGTAGCCCAGGGTGGTCAGCAGGCCGTTCTTCGAGTGGACGATCTCTTCGCCGGTCTGGAAGATCAGGAAGTTGCCCGTGCCGTAGGTGTTCTTGCTCTCGCCGGGGCTGAAGGCGGCCTGGCCGAAGGTCGCGGCCTGCTGGTCGCCCAGGATGCCGGCGACGGGAGTCTCGCGCAGGAGCGACGACGACTCGACGGTGCCGTACACCTCGGACGAGGAGCGGATCTCGGGCATCATCGAGCGAGGCACGCCGAAGTCGGCGAGGATGTCGTCGCGCCACTCGAGCGTCTCGAGGTCCATGAAGAGCGTGCGGCTGGCGTTCGTGACGTCGGTGGCGTGCACGCCGCCATCGATGCCGCCGGTGAGGTTCCACAGCACCCACGTGTCGGTGGTGCCGAAGATCAGGTCGCCGGCTTCCGCCTTCTCTCGTGCTCCCTCGACGTTCTCGAGGATCCAGACGATCTTCGTCCCCGAGAAGTAAGTCGCGAGGGGCAGACCGACGATGCTCTTGTAGCGTTCGGTGTCGCCGTCGGCGAGGCGGTCCACGATCGACTGCGTGCGCGTGTCCTGCCACACGATGGCGTTGTAGACGGGCTTTCCGGTGTTCTTGTCCCACACGACCGCGGTCTCGCGCTGGTTCGTGATGCCGACGGCGGCGATGTCGTGGCGGGTGATGTCGGCGCGGCTCAGCGCGAGGCCGATCACCTCCTGGGTGTTGCGCCAGATCTCGAGCGGGTCGTGCTCGACCCATCCCGCGCGCGGGAAGATCTGCTCGTGCTCCTTCTGTCCGACGGCGACGACGCCCCCGGACTTGTCGAAGATCATCGCGCGGGTCGAGGTCGTGCCCTGGTCGATGGCGAGGACGTAGTCGGCCATGGATGGACTCCTTTGTCTAATTGAGGTGAGGAAGAGGTGAAGCGGAGCGCGGGGGCGGCGCAGGCCGGGTGGTTCGCACCGCCCCCGCTGAGGTTTTACTTGCCGAGGTGGAGCAGCACGGGGGCGAGGAGACCCGCGAGCAGACCGCCGACCAGGGGACCGGCCACCGGAACCCAGGCGTAGCTCCAGTCGCTGGAGCCCTTCCCCTTGATGGGGAGGATGGCGTGGGCGATGCGCGGGCCCAGGTCACGGGCCGGGTTGATCGCGTAGCCGGTCGGGCCACCGAGCGAGGCGCCGATACCGACCACCAGCAGGGCCACGGGGACGGCGGCGAGGCCACCGATGCCACCGGGGACGCCGATGTCGGCGACGCCGTAGTCGGCGAATCCGAAGATCACGAAGACCAGGACGAAGGTCGCGATGACCTCGGTGAGGAAGTTGAATCCGTAAGAACGGATCGCGGGGCCCGTCGAGAAGACGCCGAGCTTGGCGGCCGGGTCGGGTTCGTCGTCGAAGTGCTGCTTGTACGAGGCCCACGCCAGCACGGCACCGATGATCGCACCGACCATCTGCGCGGCGACCGCGACGAGGAACTGGACGAAGGAGATCTTGCCGGCGACCAGCAGGCCGATCGACACGGCGGGGTTCAGCTGGGCACCCGAGTAGGCGGACACGATGACGCCGGCGAAGACCGCCAGGCCCCATCCCCAGTTGACCATGAGGAACCCACCGGCGTTGCCCTTGGTCTTGGCCAGGGCCACGTTGGCGACCACTCCGCAGCCCAGCAGGATGAGCATCGCGGTGCCGACCACCTCCGAGAGGAAGTACAGCCCCAGATTGACTTCTTGCATGTCGTCATCGACCTTTCTGTTGTCGCCCGTCCACCTTCGGCTCGGGCGTCGTTGCGGCTCGGTGATCCGAACCTATGACCGCCGTGCGGGCGCGCAACAGGTGACGCGCCCGCACGTTCTCTCAGATTGCGGCGACCCCGGCTTCGGCCAGATCGACGCGGTGAGCGGTGAGAAGGATGTCGCGGGTGCGCTCGACCTCCTCCTGAACGCGGTCGGTGTCCCACCCGAGAGGGCCGGCGACTGCCTCGGCGACCTCGACCAGCGTGCGCTCGGTCATTCCCCCCACGAAGGCGAGGTGCGTCCGGCGCAGGAGCACGTCGATCAGGTGCACGACCTGCTCGTTGCGGGCGATCCACTCGAGCTCCTCGACGTAGTAGCCGGGGGCGTGCTCGATCGGGGTGGGCTCGGCCGGAAGCGCCTCGAGCAGCAGGTCGGCACGGGTGCCGTAGCGCGTGAGCAGCGCCTCGACGAGCTCGCGGGAGTGAGCATTCGTGCGTGCGGCCACCCACCGGCGGCGCGCCTCGGGGGTCGCCGGGAAGCCCGCGCCGCCGCCGATGGGCAGGCCCTGCGTGCTCACGCGGTGCGGACGACGCAGTTTCTGCAGCGTCTTCATGCTGAGGTGCTCCGCCAGAGCGCGGAACGTGGTCCACTTGCCGCCCACCAGGCTCATTGCGGGAACGCCCGCGATCTCGTCCTCGACGATGCGGTAGTCGCGCGAGACGAAGCCGGGAGCGGTGTCGTCGTGACGGGGGAGGGGGCGGATGCCAGAGAAGGTGTAGACGATCTGCGAGCGGTCCACCGCGATGCTCGGGAAGACGTGCCCGACGAGGTCGAAGAAGTAGTCGATCTCGTCATCGGTGCACACGACGGGCTTCGCCGGGTCGGCGTCGATGTCGGTCGTCCCGACGAGGACGCGGTCCTTGAGCGGGTAGATGAGCACGATGCGACCGTCGGAGTGCTCGAAGAAGATCTCGCGTCCACCTGTCGCGGCGAGCAGCTCGGGGTTGTCGAGGACGATGTGCGAGCCCTTGGTGCCCCCCATGAACTGGGTCTTGAGCCCCATGGCGGCGTTCGCGAGGTCGGTCCAGGGGCCGGCCGTGTTGAGGATGACCTTGGCCTTGACCGAGAACTCCTCACCCGAGACCTCGTCGCGGACGCGCACGCCGTTCGCGTCCGCGCCGACGGCCGAGACGTAGTTGACGGCCTGCGTGCGACCGGCACCGGCGACGATGCCGTCGTGGAGCACGTCGAGCGCGATGCGCTCGGGGTCGTGCATCGACGCGTCGAAGTACGTCGCGGTGTAGGCGAGGTCGGGGTTGAGCTTGGGGAGCTCGGCGAGCGACTTCTTCTTGCCGAGGAACTTGTGGCGGGGAACCGATCCGCCGTCGCGCGAGAAGGTGTCGTACATGATGAGGCCGACCTTGATCAGGAGGGCTCCGCGCTCGTTGGGCTTTCCGCGGCCGTGGGTCACGAGCAGGCGGAAGGGAGCCGACAGGATGCCCGAGAACGTCTTGTAGATCGGGATCGTGGTCTCGAGGGGCTTGACGTAGTGGGGCGCGGTCTTGAGCAGATCGTTGCGCTCGGTCACCGCTTCCTTGACGAGGCGGAACTCGCCGTTCTCGAGGTAGCGGATGCCGCCGTGCACCATGTGGCTGGAGGCCGACGAGGCGCCCGAGACGAAGTCGCCGCGCTCGACGAGGGCGACGCTGACACCCTGCAGGGAGAGGTCACGGAGAGTGGCGAGGCCGTTGATGCCACCGCCGATGATGAGGACGTCGATGTCTTCGGCGTCACGAAGCGCCTGAACGTCGGCGCGGAGCGAAGTTGCGGGGGACGACATGTCGACTGCGACCTTTCGTAGTTGGTACGCCGACAGAATGCGCCCGTCTGCACGTTGTTGCAAGCCCCTTGAAAAAACGTGCACAATGGGGGCGGACGGGAGGGCCCATGGTGACCCAGGCAGAAGCCCGCGGCCGGGATGCTCTCCGCGCCGCGCAGCTGTATTACATGCAAGATCTGACGATGGACGCCATCGCCCATGAGATGCGCGTCTCGCGCTCCTCGGTGTCGCGCCTGCTGCAGCACGCCCGCGACGTCGGGCTGGTGACGATCTCGATCAGCCCGCCCGACGACGCTCGCGGGCAGATGGCGCAGCGCATCGCCGATCGCTTCGGCATCGCCGCGCACGTGGTGCCCACGCCCGCACGCACGACGGAGGCCGATCGCCTCGAACGCACGGCCCTGACCGCCGCGCGCATCCTCACCGAGCGGGTCGAGTCCTCGATGACCGTGGGGATCGCGTGGGGGTCGACGCTCTCGGCGATCGCCCGTCACGTCCCCGCCAAGGACGTACACGACACCCACATCGTGCAGATGAACGGTGCCGCCAACGTCCGCACCAGCGGCATCCCGTACGCGGGAGAGATCCTGTCGCGGTTCGGTACGGCCTGGTCGTCGTCCGTGCACCAATTCCCGGTTCCCGCGCTCTTCGACGATCCCCAGACGAAGCGTGCGATGTGGCGGGAGCGCTCGGTGCGTTCCGTCCTCGAGATCCAGGACCGCGTCGGGCTCTTCGTCTTCGGCCTGGGCTCGCCGCAGGCGGACGTGCCCTCGCACGTCTACAGCAGCGACTACTTCGACGAGCGCGATCGGGCGGTGATAGAGCGAGAGGGGGTCGTCGGCGACTGCGCGACGGTGTTCTACCGCGTCGACGGGTCGAGCGACATCCCGGAACTCAACGCCCGCTCGAGCGGCCCCGACCTCGACACCGTCCGGCGCATCCCGCGGCGCTTCTGCGTCGTGTCGAGTCTGTCGAAGCTCGACGCCCTGCGCGGCGCCCTCGCCGCCGGCCTCGTCACCGAGCTCGTCGTGGAGGAGGCCCTCGCCCGGCGCCTGCTGAGCGTCACCCGCTGAGCGTCAGCGCTCGCCGAAGCCGTCTTCGATCAGAGCGCGCAGCTCGTCCAGCGCCGCCTGAGCCTCGGGGCCGGTCGCGCTGACACGGACGCGTGATCCCTGACGCACGCCCAGCGCCATCAGCGCCAACAGGCTGCGCGCCGAGATCTCTTCCGAGCCCGTGTCGAGATCGACGAGGCGCACGTCGGCGTCGTACCGCGACGCGGTCTTGACGAAGGTCGCGGCCGGGCGAGCGTGCAGGCCCGACGGGTTCGTGATCACCGCCTCGAAAGCCGCGCCTTCCGCGGCCCTCGCGGTTCCGGATGCCGCACCCGCACCGGCGCTGTCCGTGTCCGCCCCCAGCTGTCGGCGCTTCGCGTCGCCCGCCGTCGCGCATTCCGTCGCGACCGCGTCGAGTCCTGCTCCGCCCGCGGCGGTCACGACCGCCGCCACGAGACCCTCGACGAACGGTGCGGCGCTGAGGCGGACGCGCTCCGGTTCGGCGACGAACTCCAGAGCCGTCTCGGCGCTGAGGATCGCGGAACCGAGGTCCATCAGAACGAGCACCCCCTCGCCGCCGTCGGCCTCGTCGATCGCGGAAGCGATGGCCACGGCATCCGTCCCGAGGTCGCCGTCGGGCCCGCCCGCGGCGACGCGAACAGTCGGAGGGTTCTCCCCGCCCATCTGCAGGGCCAGCTCGACCGCGGCGTCGGCCAGGGCGCGAGAGTGCGAGACGACGACGAGGCCGATCACGCGCCGCCCGCCAGTGTGTCGCGCAGGGCCTCGAGCAGAAGCGTCGCCGAGGTGGCACCCGGGTCGAGGTGCCCGGCGCTGCGCTCGCCGAGATAGCTCGCGCGGCCCTTTCGCGCGACGAGCGGCTCGGTCGCGTCGCGGCCTCGGGCGGCGGCCTCGGCTGCCGCCCGCGCGGCTCCGGCAGGGTCGGCGCCGTCGGTGACGGCCGTATCCCACGCATCGAGCGCGGGGGCCAGGGCGTCGATCATCGTCTTGTCGCCGAGTTCCGCCTTGCCGCGAGCCACGACCCCGTCGACGCCCGCGCGGAGGGCGGCGCCCAGGGCCGCGGCATCCGCGTGGTCCGACGCAAGAGCGGGACCCATCCGCAGGAAGAACGTGCCGTAGAGCGGGCCGCTCGCGCCGCCCACCGACGACACGAGCGTCATCCCGACGGTCTTGAAGAGCTCGGCAGGGGTCGCCGGTGCGGGGTCGAGCTTGGCCACCACGGCGTCGAGCCCCCGCGCCATGTTCGAACCGTGATCGGCGTCACCGATCTCGGAGTCCAGGCGCGTGAGCTCGTCCTTGTGCTGCTGGACGGCGTCGCGGAACGCGCGGATCCAGGCGACGAGATCGTCGGTCGAGACGGCGCGGCTCATGCGCCCCACCGCAGACCCGGGGTCACGACGGGGGCATCCCACAGGCGCAGCATCTCCTCGTCCGCCTTGACGACCGTCAGTGACGCGCCCGCCATGTCGAGGCTCGTGATGTAGTCGCCGATGAGGACGCGCTGCGCGTCGATCCCCGCCTCCGCGAGCAACGGCGCGATCTCGCCGTAGAGCAGGTACTGCTCGATCAGCGGCGTCCCGCCGAGGCCGGACAGGAGGACGATCGCCGGTCCCACCGGGTCACCGAAGTCGTGCACGATCGGGTCGACCATGAGCTTTGCGATCTCGTGGGCGGATGCCAGCTTCACGCGCGAGCGACCAGGTTCGCCGTGGATGCCGACGCCGACCTCCATCTCGTCGTCGGGCAGCTCGAAGGTGGGGCGGCCCGCCGCGGGGACCGTGCAGCTGGTGAGTGCGACTCCCATCGAGCGGCCGGCCGCGGCCACGCGGCGGGCGAGCTCGGCGACGGCGGCGAGGTCGGCTCCCTCTTCGGCCAGGGCGCCGACGATCTTCTCGAGGATGACCGTGGTGCCGGTGCCACGGCGGCCCGCGGTCCACGTCGAATCCTGGACCGCGACGTCGTCAGCCACGACGACCGCCTCGACCTGCACACCCTCGGCCGCCGCCAGCTCGGCCGCCATCTCGAAGTTCAAAACGTCGCCGGTGTAGTTCTTCACAATGTGCAGCACACCCGCACCCGAGTCGACGGCCTGCGTCGCGGCGAGCACCTGATCCGGGGTGGGGGAGGTGAAGACCTCGCCCGCCGCCGCCGCGTCGAGCATTCCGCGTCCGACGAAGCCTCCGTGCAGTGGCTCGTGGCCCGAGCCTCCACCCGAGACGAGGGCGACCTTGCCGGCGCGGGTCGGCTCCGCCCGCAGGATCACGCGATTCTCCGCGTCGACGCGGAGCTCGGGGTAAGCGGCTTCGATGCCGCGCAGGGCCTCGGCCAGCACGTCGGCCGGGTCGTTGACGAATTTCTTCACGGTGCCTCCTCGTCGTGGCGGTGACGGTTCGGGGCCGTCACTCCCGACCCTGCTCGCCCCGCGTCGCCGCGTCAAGCAGCAAGTCGAGGAGGAGAGCGTCAGAGGCGCTCGTGCGGGAGAACCTGCTTGATGCGCTCGAGGGGATTCTGCGCGGGGGCCTCGTTGTACGCGTTCGCCAGCTCCTGCTCGCTGAGGGCGTGGATCGCGGCCATGATCTCGTCGGTCGCGCCGCGACGCGCCCGGCCCGAGGTGGCGGGCCCGTGGGGGGAGAGGTCGATGGGCTCGCCGAAACGGACCGTGATGCGCTCTTTCGTCGTCGGGATCTTCGCGCCGACCGGCATGACCTTGTCCGTGCCGATGAGGCCGACCGGGACGACCGGAGCGCCCGTCTGCAGGGCCAGGAAGGCGACTCCGGTGCGTCCTTTGTAGAGGCGCCCGTCGAGGGAACGCGTGCCCTCGGGGTAGAGCGCGACCGCGCGACCGTCCTCGAGCAGCGCGCGCTGCTGCTCGAGGGCGTCGAGGGCTTTCTGACCGGCGCCGCGTTCGACGGGGATCGCGCCGATCGCGGTGAAGAACTGCCGCGAGGCCCATTTCTCGAAGTACGCCGACTTCGCCATGAAGTGAACGGGGCGAGGAGCCGCGACGGGGATCGCGATGGAGTCGATGAACGACAGGTGGTTGCTCGCGAAGATGACGGGGCCCGTGCGTGGGACGTTCTCGCGTCCTTCGACGCGCGGGCGGTACACGGCGCGGGCGAGGGGGGCGATGAGCGAACGCCCGAGGACGTACGTCGCACCCATCTGCTGCGGCACGGCGGCGGGGGTCTCGGCGGGCACGTCGGAACTCACCCGTCGAGATTACTCGCCGCCGCATGCCGGGTCGCGCATGGGGACTCCCAGCCGCGCCTAAGACGGATGCGCGAGGATGGGGGTTCCCTGTCTTCTCTCGAGAGGTTCTCCGTGCGCTTCCGCCCGATCGCTTCCCTGTCCGTCGCCGCCGTCGCGGTGCTGCTTCTGGCCGGGTGCGCCGGTTCGTCCGATGACAGCCAGACGCCGGACGCCAGTGCGAGCCCCGACGCCGGACAGTGCCAGACGCCGTTCACGGGCGACGTTCCCGCGGGCCTCGAGGTGTCCGGCGACTTCAAGGGCGAGGTCACGGTGACCCGGCCCGACGGATTCGCGCCGAGCGCGATCCAGCGCAGCACTCTCATCGAGGGCACCGGCGACGAGGTGAAGGCCGGCGATCTCGTCAAGGCGAACTACACCGTGATCGACGCGTCGACGGGTGAGGTCGCGCTCGACTCGCTCAAGAGCGACCCCTCGGGCATGGACATGATCGTCAACGCCCAGCAGATCTTCGGTGCCGCGGTGTCGTGCGTGCCGATCGGCTCGCGCACCGTTTCGACGTTCCCCGCGGGAACGCTCGGCGAGGGCTCGCCGGCCTACATCCTCGTCGCCGACTCGATCTCCGAGCTGCCCACGCGTGCCGAGGGCACCGAGGTGGCGCCCGTCGAGGGCATGCCGACCGTGACCTTCGCCGACAACGGTGCTCCGACGATCACCGTGCCGACCACCCCCGCCCCCACAGAGACGCGCATCGAGAACCTCCGTCAGGGGACGGGTGACGTCGTGAACCCCGGCGACACCGTGATCGTTCAGTACACCGGCGTCCTCTACGACGGCGGCACCGTGTTCGATTCGAGCTGGGACAAGGGCGCGCCGACGCAGTTCGCGACGACCGACGTCGTCCCGGGCTTCAAGCAGGCGCTCGAGGGGCAGACGGTCGGCTCGCAGGTCGTCGCCGTGATCCCTCCCGCCGACGGCTACGGCGACCAGGCCAAGGGCTCCATCCCGGCCAACTCGACCCTCGTCTTCGTCGTCGACATCCTCGGCGTCCAGCACGCGACTCCCGCCGCTCAGTAGGCTGGCGGGATGCGCCGCGTCCTCCTCCTCGGTTCCACCGGTTCGATCGGCACGCAGGCGCTCGACGTCATTCGCGCGAACGCGGATCGCTTCGAGGTCGTCGGCCTCGCCGCCGGTTCCGACCGTGCGGGGGTCGAGGCGCAAGCGCGCGAATTCGGCGTCGACCACGTCGCCCTCGGCGCCGTCGAGGCGGAGCAACTCGTCCGCGATGTCGAGGCCGACGTGGTCGTCAACGGCATCACGGGCTCGGTGGGGCTCGGTCCCACGATCGCCGCTCTCGAAACGGGGCGCACCCTCGCCCTGGCCAACAAGGAGTCGCTGATCGTCGGCGGCGACCTCGTCACCGCGCTCGCCGCCCCGGGTCAGATCGTGCCGGTCGACTCCGAGCACTCGGCGATCGCGCAGGCGCTGCGATCCGGAGAGGCGAACGAGGTACGAAGGCTGGTGCTCACGGCATCCGGAGGCCCCTTCCGCGGGCGTTCGCGCGAGCAGTTGCGGGGGGTCACGCCCGCCGAGGCGCTCGCGCACCCGACGTGGGACATGGGGAGGGTAGTGACGACGAACTCCGCGACTCTCGTGAACAAGGGGCTCGAGGTCATCGAAGCTCATCTCCTCTTCGACGTGCTCTACGACCGCATCGATGTCACCGTCCATCCGCAGTCGATCGTGCACTCGATGGTCGAGTTCATCGACGGATCGACGATCGCGCAGGCCTCGCCGCCCGACATGCGCCTGCCGATCTCCCTCGGCCTCGACTGGCCGCGCCGCGTGGCCGGCGTCGGGGCGCCGCTCGACTGGACGACCGCGAGCCAGTGGACCTTCGAGCCGCTCGACGAGGAGGCCTTCGGGTCCGTCGCGCTCGCGAAGAAGGTCGGGCGCGCGGGAGCGACGTATCCCGCCGTGTTCAACGCCGCGAACGAGCAGGCCGTCGATGCGTTCCACGAGGGGCGTCTGAGCTTCCTCGGCATCCTCGAGATCATCGAAGAGGTCGTCGACCGTCACGAGGCACCCGCGACGCTCACGCGCGAATCGCTTGCCGACGCCGAGGCCTGGGCTCGTCGGACGGCGGATGCCGTGATCGCGGCGCGCTGACCGCCTCGAGCCGCATGCGGGGGTCCCTGAGCCTGTCGACGGGACCGGGCTGACGCGGCTTCCGGTGGGTTCGACGGGCTCAGCCACCTCGCGTCGGGTGGCTGAGGCGTGACGCGGCGCTGCCGCCTCAGGCGGGGAAGTCGACCGGGCGCTCGGGGTCGGACGACGGCGTGCGGTCCGTCGGGTAGGGCACGGGCCACTGCGGCTCTGGCACCGCCCACCCGGCGGCGCGCAGCGCGCGCCGGGAGAGCTCGCGCGCCGAGTAGGGCGTGCGGACCCCACGGATGTCCCGGTAGTCCTGGTGTCCGGGGCCGGCCCACAGGATCGCGTCGCCCTCGCCCACGAGCTTCACGGCCTCGAGGATCGCGCGCTCGGGCGGGGTGAACTCGAGGATCTCGGCGTCGGGCCGCGCGCGGCGCGCACCCTCGATCAGGACCTCGCGGATGGTGTCCGGATTCTCGTGCCGAGGGTGGTGGTCGGTGACGACGAGGATGTCGCTGCCGAGCACCGCCGTGCGCCCCATGTCGTGGCGCTTGGTGGCGTCGCGGTCGCCGTCGGCGCCGAAGAGCATGACGACCTTGCCGGGGGTCACCCGGCGGACCGCCGCAAGGGTCTTCTCGAACGCGTCGGGGGAGTGACCGAAGTCGACGTACACCGCCGGGCCCTCGGGGCCGGAGACCAACTGGGTCCGCCCGGGGAGGGAGGCGTCGATGCGGCCGCCGTCGAGAGCATCGACGAGACGTTCCCACGCGTAGCCGGTCTCGAGCAGCATCACGATCGCGAGGCCGGCGTTGGCGGCCATGTGCCGGCCGATCACCGGAACCACCGTGGTGAGCGTCCGGCCGTCGCGCGCGCGCAGGGTGAACTCCGTGCCCTCCTGGCGCTCGTCGACGATCTCGACCGTCCAATCGGCCTCGGCCGTCGCATCCGCCGCGATGGCCGGGGTGACGATGGTGACCACGGGGATCTCGGCGCGGGCCGCGATCTCGGCGCCGGCCGGGGAATCGAGGCAGACGACGCCGCGGCGCGCGCGGTCGGCCCGGAAGAGCGGCAGCTTCGCCTCGAAGTACTCGCGCATGTCGGCGTAGTCGTCGAGGTGGTCGTGCGTGAGGTTGGTGAAACCCGCGACGTCGAACACGAGTCCGTCGACGCGGTGCCGCGTGAGCGCCTGCGCGCTCACCTCGACGGCGACCGCTTCGACGCCGCGTTCGCGCATGAGGGCGAGAAGGGCGTGGAACTCGGATGCCTCGGGCGTAGTGAGCCGCGACACGATGACCTCGCCCGCGATGTGGCGCTCCGCCGTCGAGGAGAGGCCCGTGACCACCCCGAGCTGGCCGAGGATCCCCTCGAGCAGGTGAGACACGCTCGTCTTGCCGTTGGTGCCGGTCGTGGCCAACAGCTGCGGGAGTTCGTCGTCAGGGCCGGTGCCGTACACCCACGCGGACAGGTCGCCCAGGAGCGCGCGGGGATCGTCGACGACGACGATCGGAAGACCCGTGGGGTCGGCGATATCGGCACCGTCGGCATCGGTGATGACGGCGACCGCTCCGCGCTCGGCGGCGGTCGCGGCGAACTCCGCCCCGTGCCGGTTCACGCCGCGGATCGCGACGAATGCCTCGCCCGCGCGCAGATCGGCCGTGGCGAGCGTGATGCCCGTGAGGGTCGTCGCCTCGACCTCCCCGACGCTGCGCACGCCGAATCGGCGGGCGAGCTCGGCGAGGTCGCGCTGGGGCGGACGCTCGGGCCGGAGCACGGGCGGGAGGTTCGGGGCAGCGTCGGTCGGCATCGGGTCCATTGTCTCATCCGGTCTCGCACAGACAGGGCATCGCCGCCGCACGGGCGCTTCAAAGGAGCGCGGCGGTATCGTCGGCGGGTGACTGTCATCGCGTTCCTCATCGGCGTCCTCGTGCTCGTGGTGGGACTGGCCGTCTCGATCGCGCTGCACGAGATGGGTCACCTTCTGCCGGCGAAGATCTTCGGCGTCCGGGTCGGGCAGTACATGATCGGCTTCGGGCCGACGCTGTGGTCGCGCCGGATCGGCGAGACCGAGTACGGGTTCAAGGCTCTGCCCCTCGGCGGCTTCATCTCGATGGCAGGCATGTATCCGCCCGCTCCCGAGGGTGAGGAGCCGTCGAAACGGCGGTCGCGGTTCTTCGCCACGATGGTGCAGGACGCCCGGGATGCCAACGCCGAGACGCTCATCGGGGGCGACGATCGCGCCTTCTACCGGCTGCCCGTGTGGAAGCGCATCATCATCATGCTCGGCGGGCCTGCGATGAACCTCGTCCTCGCGGTCGTGCTGTTCACGATCGCGCTGAGCGGCATCGGCATCCAACAGGGGACGACGACCGTCGCCTCCGTCTCGGAGTGCGTGATCCCGGCGAGCCAGCAGCGGCAGGACTGCGAACCGTCCGACCCGGTCGCCCCCGCCAAGGCGGCGGGCATGCAGCCGGGCGACAGAATGATTTCGATCGCCGGCACCCCCGTCTCGAACTTCAACGAGGCGGCGGCGATCATCCAGGCGTCTCCCGGCAAGCCCCTGTCGATGGTCATCGAGCGAGACGGCGCGGAGCAGACCATACAGTTCACCCCGCAGTCGACCGACCGGGCGGTGACGAACGCGCAGGGCCAGCCGGTGACCGATGCCTCCGGCGCCCCCGAGTACGAGACGATCGGGTTCGCCGGCCTCAGCCCGCAGATCGCGTTCGAGCCGCAGCCGATCTGGACCGGAGTCGAGGCGACGGGTCAGTACATCGGACAGGTCGCGACGATCATGTCGCAGCTGCCGGTGCGCGTCTACGATGTCGCCGTCGACACGATCACTGGTCAGCCGCGAGACGCCGACAGCCCGATGAGCGTCATCGGCGCCGGCCGGATGGCGGGCGAGATCGCCGCGGTGAACGCTCCGATCCTCGAGCGCGTGCAGCAGATCGTCCTGCTCCTCGGCGGGCTGAACATCGCCCTCTTCGCGTTCAACCTCATTCCGCTGCTGCCCCTGGACGGCGGGCACGTCGTCGTGGCGCTCTGGGACGGACTGAAGAAGCTCATCGCGCGCGCCCGCGGACGGATCGCCAAGCCCGTGGATGCCACGCGTCTCGTGCCCGTGACCTTCGTCGTCGTGATCCTGCTGGTGGGCGTGGGCAGCGTGCTGTTCCTCGCGGACATCTTCAATCCGGTGAAGCTGCTGTAGCGTCGCCTGGTCCCGGTGGCTTCGACGGGCTCAGCCACCCCGGGGTGGTTCCTGAGCCCGTCGAAGGGACCGTGCGTCAGAGCACGTGGGCGATCAACCGCTCCAGCGTCCGCATGCCGTCGCGCGACAGGATCGACTCGAGGTGCCCCTGCACGCTCGCGTACCCGGGTCCCCGCAGGGCGTAGACGTCGCCGGTCTCGGTATCCGCCGCCACATCGGTGACGATCTCGGTCGTGACCGAGCCCCGGCCGACGGTCATGCCGCGCTGGGTGTCACCGGGTGCGACGCGCGCCGTGAACGTGTTGTAGAAGCCGATCGAGGCGGGCTCGCCGAACACGTCGACGGTCTTCTGCAGGCCCTGGTGCGGCTGGGCCAGGGGCCGCAGGTCGATCCCGAGCGAGTCGGCGAGGATCTGGTGGCTCAGGCACACCGCGAGCAGCGGCGCACCGGCCGCGCGTCGGCGGCCGACGACGTGGCGCATCGCCGCCATCCGCGGGCTGTCGTCGCGCGGGTCGCCGGGGCCCGGGCCCGAGACGACGAGGTCGGCCGCGTCGAGATCGGCGTCGGTCACCTCGGACCAGTGCACGATCCGGGTCTCGAGGCCGAGGTGGCGCAGCTGGTGCGCGAGCATCGTGGTGAAGCGGTCCTCGGCATCCACGACGAGAGCCGTGCGTCCCGCGAACGGACCCGAGCCGTCGGGATCCTGCGGGTTCATCCAGAACGGCGCGAGACGGTCGTTTCGGGATGCCAGCAGCTCGGCGATCGCGGGATCCTCGGCCAGCGGGCGACGCTCGGACACGGGCGCGTCGGGGTCGGCGTCGGCGGGCGCAGCGGGGACATCGCGCGGGATCGCGCCGATCGCCCCGAGGACGCCCGCAGCCTTGCCGTGGGTCTCGCCCACCTCGCCGTCCGGATCGGAGTGGCGGACGAGCGTGGCTCCCACGGGGACTCGGAGGCGGCCGTCGACCAGGTACGCCGTGCGGATGAGGATCGGCGCGTCGAGATCGTGCGTCGGGCCCTCGGTCGCACCGTTCGGGGTGAACAGCGCCGCGACGCCCGAGTAGTAGCCGCGCGGCGTCGTCTCGTGCCGGGCGATGACGGTGCAGGCGTTCTGCATGGGGGAGCCGGTGACGGTGGGGGCGAACATCGTCTCGCGCAGGATGTCGCGCGGGTCGAGATCGCTGCGACCGCGCAGCATGTACTCGGTGTGGGTCAGGCGGGACATCACCTTGAGGTGGGGGCCGGTGATGCGACCGCCGTCACTGCAGACGGCGCTCATCATCTTCAGCTCCTCGTCGACGACCATGAAGAGCTCCTCGGTCTCTTTGGTCGAGCGGAGGAACTCGGCGAGCGTCTCGGCCGTCGCGCCGCCCGCGGGGTGACGGAAGGTGCCCGAGATGGGGTTCATCGTCACGATGCCCGCCTTGGCGCTCACGTGCGCCTCGGGGCTCGCGCCGACCGCGATGTGCCCCTCGGTCACCACCGCGAAGGTCCAGTACGCGCCCTTCTCGTGCTCGAGCAGAGCGCGGAACCACGTCAGCGCCGCGACGCGCGGGTCGACGTCGACTCCGGCGACGAAGTCGCGGCGGATGACGAAGTTCGCGCCCTCGCCCCGGCCGATCTCGTCGGCGATCACCCGCCGCACGATGTCGGCGTACTCCTCGTCGGCGATGTCGAAGCCCGCGTCCGCGAGCGGGATGGGGGAGGAGGGGAGGGATGCCACGGTCTCGGCGCGATCGAGCGAGACGCGCTCGTCCACGACGAGGCACCGCAGCGGCGCCCCGTCGTCGTGGCAGACGAACCCACGCTCGCGCACCTGCCGGAACGGCACGAGCGCGAGGACTTCGCGCGCGGTGCCGGTGGCATCCGTCAGGGGGATGTCGCGCAGCAACTCGACGTCGACGACGTCACCGGTGAGGACCTCGACGGTCGTGCCGTCGCGCGCGATCAGGGCGAACGGGGCGGTGCCGCTGAGGAGGTCGTGGATCAGGGAAGAGGGGTCGGGCCCGGTCATCGAAGTACTTCCGTCTGTGATCGAGGGTCCGGAACGGCCGCCGGAAAACACGAAGACCGCCCCGATCCCGAGGGAGGGCGGTCTGTCGCACGCGTGCTCACCGCCTAGACGGTGGGCCACCAGGATGTGTACGCGCGCATGGCGCCGAACTTATCACAGGGCGACCCTCAGCCCCTGTCAGGGTGCGGAAGCGTAGGCTTGTGGACGTGCCTGCAGTGAACATCGGGATGCCCCGCGTGCCGGAGGTCCTCGCGCCTCGTCGCAAGACCCGTCAGATCAAGGTCGGCAAGGTGCTCGTCGGCGGTGACGCCCCCGTGAGCGTCCAGTCGATGACGACGACCCCCACGACGAACATCAACGCCACTCTCCAGCAGATCGCGGAGCTCACGGCATCCGGCTGCGAGATCGTGCGCGTGGCCGTCCCGTCGCAGGACGACGCGGATGTGCTGCACATCATCGCGAAGAAGAGCCAGATCCCGGTCATCGCCGACATCCACTTCCAGCCGAAGTACGTCTTCCAGGCGATCGACGCCGGGTGCGGCGCGGTGCGCGTGAACCCGGGCAACATCCGCAAGTTCGACGACCAGGTCGGTGCGATCGCCGCGGCCGCGAAGGCGGCGGGCGTGTCGCTGCGCATCGGCGTGAACGCCGGATCGCTCGACCGTCGTCTGCTCGAGAAATACGGCAAGGCCACCCCCGAGGCGCTCGTGGAGAGCGCCGTGTGGGAGGCGTCGCTGTTCGAGGAGCACGATTTCCACGACTTCAAGATCTCGGTCAAGCACAACGACCCGATCGTCATGGTGAAGGCCTACCGCCTTCTCGCCGAGCGGGGCGACTGGCCCCTGCACCTCGGCGTGACCGAGGCCGGACCCGCGTTCCAGGGCACGATCAAGAGCGCGACGGCGTTCGGCATCCTGCTCTCCGAGGGCATCGGCGACACGATCCGCGTGTCGCTCTCGGCCCCTCCGGCCGAAGAGGTCAAGGTCGGCCACCAGATCCTGCAGTCGCTGAACCTCCGCGAGCGCAAGCTCGAGATCGTCTCGTGCCCCTCGTGCGGTCGCGCGCAGGTCGACGTCTACACGCTCGCGGACGACGTCACGGAGGGCCTGAAGGACATGACGGTGCCGCTGCGCGTGGCCGTCATGGGCTGCGTCGTCAACGGTCCCGGCGAGGCGCGCGACGCCGACCTCGGTGTGGCTTCGGGCAACGGCAAGGGCCAGATCTTCGTCAAGGGCGAGGTCATCAAGACCGTTCCCGAGGCCGAGATCGTCCGCACGCTCATCGAAGAGGCGAACCGCCTCGCCGACGAGATGGGTCCCGACGCGGCTCCCGGTACGGCGCAGGTCATCACGGTCTGACCGACGCATCGCGTGGTCCGCGCAGGAGGGGTCCGCGCGCGAGTGATTGGACCACTGCCGTTCCGATAGCGTCGGAAGTCGTATGACCGCTTCCGCCGCCGCTTCCGCATCCCCCGGACCCGACGCGTCCGCGATCCGCCCGATCGTCGCCGGTGTCGTCACCGCGCTCGTCGGGTTCACGAGCACGTTCGCCGTCGTCCTCACCGGCCTCCGGGCCGTCGGCGCGAGCGACGACCAGGCCGCCAGCGGACTCCTCGCCCTGTGTCTCGCCATCGCGGTGGGATGCCTGTTCGTCGGCGCGCGCTACCGGATGCCGATCACGATCGCGTGGTCCACCCCCGGCGTCGCGCTGCTCGCCGCCACCGGCGCTGTGGACGGCGGCTGGCCGGCGGTCGTCGGCGGGTTCTTGGTCTCGGCGGTTCTCATCCTGCTCGCCGGGTTCTTCCCTCCGCTCGGCGCACTCATCGCCCGCATCCCGCCGTCGATCGCCCAGGCGATGCTGGCGGGAGTGCTGTTGCCGCTGTGCGTGGCGCCGTTCACCGGCGTGCTCTCTGATCCGTGGGGCGTCGCGCCAGTGCTCGTCGTGTGGCTCGTCGCCGCGCGGCTGCTGCCGCGCTGGGCCGTGCCTCTGGCGTTCGCGGCCGCCACTGTCGTGATCGTGATCGGGATCGTCCGGTCGGGCGCGCAGGTGGACCCGGCGACCCTGGTTCCCCGCGTCGAGTTCGTGTTCCCCACCCTCACGTTCGGCTCGGTGGTCGGCATCGGCATCCCGCTGTTCGTGGTGACCATGGCGTCGCAGAACGTGCCCGGGGTCGCCGTGATGCGGAGCCTCGGGTACACCGTCCCGTGGCGCCCGGCGATGATCGTCACCGGCCTCGGCTCGGCCGTGGCCGCGACCGCCGGCGGCCACGCCGTCAACCTGGGAGCCATCAGCGCCGCCATCGCGGCAGGACCCGACTCGCATCCCGATCCCAACCGCCGGTGGCTCGCGAGCATCTCGGTCGGCTGCTCGTACTTCGTCCTCGCGGCGCTGTCTTCCGCGTTCGCCGCTCTGGTTCTCCTGGCACCCGCGGGCGTCATCCCTGCCGTCGCGGGGGTCGCGCTGTTCGCGGCGTTCGGTTCCGCGATCCAGCAGGCGATCGATGACCCCGGCGAGCGGATGCCGGCGGTCGTGACGTTCCTCGTCGCGGCGTCCGGCATAGCGATCGCCGGCGTCAGCGCGGCCTTCTGGGCACTGCTGGCCGGGCTCGTGGTGCGGGCCGTGCTGCACGTGGGGCGGCGACGCGCGGTCTGAGCGCCGCTCAGTGGAGCATGCCGCCCGGGAGCGCCGCGTCTGTCGGAGCGTCGACCGCGATACGGAGGGCCACCTCGAGCCCGCGGACGATGTCGCCAAGGGGCAATGAGTCCACTCTGTCGGGGGCGTTCTCTGCCGCGTAGGGGACGTGGAGGAACCCCGCCCGGATGCCGTCGGCGTCAGCCCGTCTTGTGCTGTGCTCATCGACCCGACCCGCCGCAAGCAACAGGGCACGTCTCGGCGCTGGCTTCTTTTCTGGGCTCGTCGTCGGTGACGTGTGCGGGGGCGCGCGTGCGCTCGGCGCGGACAAAGGAGAAGTACCAGGGGTATCGGTGCCATACGGGGCACTTTCATCGTTCTGGCAACATCCTGGACCGTTACGCCGAAGATGTTGTGATTGACCGTCTGAGCGCCCCTGACGCGGCCTCGCTCATTCGGCCTGCGTCCGGGGTCGATCTCGGCGCACTGCGGGCTCAGGAGGGCGCTCTGAGGGGGCGCAGGGCATCGCTGCTGGATCTTGCCGCCTCCGGCACGTTCGATGCCACGGAGGTGCGCGAGAAGGTCGCGCCCATCGACGCGGAGCTAGCGGAGGTGACGGCCCATATCGGGGCCGCGCTCGCCGTCGATCCATTCGCCTCGGTCCTAACGGCCAGCGACGCGCGGGCGGCGTGGGATGCGCTCACCCTTGCGCGGAAGCGCCGCATCATGTCGGAGTTGTTCGTGGTTGTCATTCGTCCCGTGGGCAAGGGGGTGCGGGTGACCACGCTGGAGCAAGCTGCGGCGTCGGTGGCCATCGTGTGGAATAAGCCCGGTCTGCGTCATATGGCGCTCCCCACGCTCGTGAACGAGGCCGACGTGTCCGTGGATCTAGAAAAAGAGAAAATACCGCTTGACCTGGGAAAAATTGGTGACGAACCAGGCCGCCTGGTTCCGTGGGCACGCGACTCGCCGCTCGTAACGAGATTGTTGCGAACGTCGAGTGTGTAGAGCCCGGGTCTAGCGTCCCAGAGCCCGGGCGCGCAGGTAACGCTCCCGTGACTGAAGCGCCTGACGGGCCACGGGCGAGGCGTCCGAGTAGCGGGCGTTGAGGCGCGCGTTGTTGCGAGCGACTTGCTCATCCACACGACGGGCGGCAGCTTGCGAGTAGCTGTTGATGCTCATTTTGTGCTCCCATCCTCTGTTGCCGTAACGCTAGCGGTAGTCTCCGACATTGGCTGTAGCGCATCACGCGCAGTTTGCCTGTCGGTTTCTTCGTTCATTATTTTCGCACCGTTTGCGGCTGCTGTCGCCAGTGCGAGAGCCTTCGCCATCGCGATGATGACCGCGCGTTGCGCGCCGCCGATTGCACCAACGTCGCGGTTGTTGACGCTCAGCATCCCGAGCTGGACGGAGCCCGCTTTGACGGGCACGTTGAAGAACGTCTTGTAGCGCTCGATCTTCGTTGACCAGTCGAAGCCCGGGATCTCTTCGGGGTAGTCGTGCACTTCGGGCTCGTCGTCCTCGCGATCCATCATGGTCCAAATGATGAGGTCCGGGTCCAACCGCTCGTAGAACGGCTTGTTCGGCTTGTCGCGCCGGTCCCATGTGCCATGCACGGCGTCCTTCAGCACGCGCCGGTCATCCTTCTCCCGGTGGAGGTTGTATGAGGTGGCGCGCGTTCCAGGCCCCACGGCCTGAGCGGCCATCTGGACGACGATACGCCGTAGCGCTTCGACGGCCTGCGCTTGGCCCTTCCCTGTCAGGAACAGCGTCCGGATGGCTTCGTTGAGCACGACGTTCAGATCCAGAATCGACTTCTCAGCGGCCCGCTCGCCCTCAGCGATGGTGCGCGACGAGGCTCGGACTTCCCATGCATCGGCCACCTTGTCGCCCACAACGGCGAGCACCGCGAGCACACCAGCCGCTATGGAGATGACGCGGAAGGTGATCCACCACGCCTCATTCGAAAACAGGAAGACCGTAGTGCCACCCTCGGGGATGCTGAGCCAGAGGAACGGTGAGAGGGCGGCGGACACGCCGCCCAGCACAGTGAGAATCAGCGTTACGGCTCGATGCTCCGCCAGCCATCGCCCCGTGCCATCGCTGAACTTGACGCCAAGGCGTCGCCACCAGCCGGGCTGAGTCGGCTCTACAAGTGGCCCCGTCGCGGTCATGCTCACATGGTGCCAGACGCATAGTCAACGTTCGGGCAGGGCCTACGGGAGACTTCCTGCGCTGCACCGACCGAACCGCTAGAAGGCGTATGTAGGCGTTCCCGCGGCATCCGTTGGCGCGAGGGATAGCGTGCAGTGTGGGCGGTCCGGCGGGTCGGGGTCGCCGCGTGCCGCGTACGGCGTGTCCGGGTCGAGCGCGACCGTCAGCATGCGGTCAGAGCGAGCCCCAGGCTGAAGCCTTGGTGTCGGACTTGCTCGATCTCATAGAGAAAGCCGGACGACCTTGATGGCCGTCCGGCTTCGCTAGAGCGGAGAGGACTTACTCTTCTTCTTCTTCCTCACGGCGGATCTGCATGATGGCCTCCTCATTGTTGACCGCCCCCGTGGGGGGTTGATGTGCAAACATTACCTCACTGACGTCGGACATGGCCGTACGGCGGACATAAGTGGGGGGACTGTGGGGGTACTAGAGACGATCTTGTTCGGCGTGTTGGCAAGCCTCGTTGCGTCGTTCATTTTTCTAGGGTGGACACGCTTGCTCACGCCCAAGATCGTCATCTCGCCTCATATCAGTGTCTACCCCTCGAACGACGCGGGTGTCGGGGATCGCTACCGAGTAAAGATCAAGAACGACCGCTACCGCTCCGTCTCGGACATCTCAGTCAGCGTGTTCGTTCAGGAACGCCGCGTCGTGACCGGTGGCGAGATCAAAGTGAACAAGCGCATCGGAACCGTCTGGTCCACGCACACGGTCGTACGTAAGAGGCGGAACGATCCGGAGAAAGACAACTGTCGTCGCGTCCGGATCCTGTCGGATGAGCTTGAGGAGGTGTACCTCTCTAAGGATCACCCGCATGTGCTGGTTGAGGTCTACTGCCGAGACAGTTGGTCGGGTGTTGGGCGAGTGTTCCGGCAGAGCTACGCAGGCATCGATGGTTTCCGCTACGGGTCGTTCAAGCACGGCGACTCGATGGAGATTGATCCCTACGTGGGCCACCGAAAGATGGTCCTCCTTGAGAAGTTGAAGCAGCGCGACGAGGCGCTGGCGGCAGTCGCTCAGCCTGCCGACATCCAACAGTCCGCCGCCGACGCAACTGCCTCTGAGGACGGCACTCAAGCTTCGGCGGCTGGCCGGGCCTGAGGGCTAAGCGGCCAAGCTCTTGGCGGTCTCGCTCGTGACGATGGCTCGCACGGTCGAGGCGTGCCACGTTTTGCCCTTTGCTGTCGTGACGCCCTCGGCGTTGAGCGTGCGAGCAATCGCGTGGAGGCTGTCGCCCGCGGCGTGCATCTCTAGCACGCGCCTGTAGGTCGGCAAGAACCCGGGATTGACCACGCGCCCGAACACCGCGCCCTCGGGCCGAGATCGAGTCAATCGAGCGCGCCCGCCGCGAGGAGGGCATCGAAGTCGGGGACGGAGGCGTGTTCACATAGCGCTCGCCGCATCCTGCTGATCGTGCTCATCGAGACGCCCAGCGTGATGGACTGCTGCGCGATGGTCAGCCCATCCATGGCGGCGAGTCGGTCAAGGTCGTCGTCGCCCCACACAGGGCCGGGTCCGGGCGAGTTCCGCCCTCCGGTCGCGCCGCGCTCTCTCATTTTCAGAATCCAGTTAGGCGACCAATCCTGGAGTACCGCTGCGGCAGCGTCGTCGGCCATCGACTCGACATCGGCCAGGCTGATGCCGTGCCCGCGGTTCGAGTACAGCGGATAGAACGTTCTCGCACGCTCTCGCACCCGACGCTCGAAGGGGTCTGCCAGGTCATCGTGAGACGGCTGTGCGTATCCAGCACCGTCGAGATCGTTCAGCGTCCGGTAGCCCCAGGTCGTCAGGTAGCGCCACACGTCGCCGCGGTAGCTCTTGGCCTTCCGAGTGACGAACCCATTCAGGTCACGGCGTTCCTTCGCGTAGACCATGCGGAGGATGGGGAATCGTAGCGCTCGCCGCTGCTGTCGGCCTGCTGTGCGTGCCTGCGTCGCTTTGGCCGCGAACGTCCACAGCGTGCCCGCATCGGTCGCTCTATCTCTCCCCCGGAGAGAGGGGTTCATTGATGCGTAGTACGCACTATCGGCGGCGTCGTGCGCGAGCACTTTACTTGGTGCGTCGTACGCGCCAACCATGCTGCGCTGCATCTCCGCCAGCGTGAGGCGGCGCGGTGGATAAGCGCTAACCCCGAATGCGGGATCGTCAGTGCGGGCTAGGAAAGGCACCCGGCGCTGCGGGTATGGGTCGGGTCGGATCGACATCGAGAATCCAACTCTTCAACCGCTCTCGTCCTGGCAGGGATGGGGGCGGTTTCTCGTTGCCCACGGCGGTACTGTCAGAGATATCGGCCATCAGGCCGTAACCCGTGGCCGCGGCCCGATGTCGTCGTTACTGCGGGCAGCCCGCTTACGGAACGGCGACGACTCCGGCGATCTGCAAGCCGATCACAACGAGGCTGATCAGAAGACCGCCGCCGAGCGAGATGATCAGATTGTCTCGGTTACGTACGAACCAACGTCGAGCGGCCCATCGACCTTTCGCGAGCGTTAGGACTGGTCTTGGCGATGGGGAAGCCGTCTGCTCAGCTTCGCTGCGATGGTAAACGGGATCGAAGCTCCATCGTGCGTCCGTCCATCGCCTTTTGCGCTGGTACGCGGTGAGCATCCGCGCACAACTGACCTGGAACCGTTCCGTATCAATGCGGGTGGGGGTACGCCAGACAACTTCAGCGCGCATCGGCCCGTCGTCTTTCGGCCAGACGAAGGCGGCCCCCCATATGAGGGAGCGGCCCTCTAGGTGAATGGACACGTAGATGGATACGTCTCGCATCGGCCCGCCGTATCCGATCACCTTCTCTTCCAGACTGACCAAATCGGTGGCGGAAAACTTGATGAGAGATTGGCTCGTTGCGGAGTACTCGACGAACGCTCGCGGCCAGACGTTCGCGAGGCCCGCCTCGAAGAGGTCGAGCAGGTCCGCAGCGATTCGCCAAGGGTCAGTGGCGTTGGGAAGAGAGATGTCCACTTCCTGCGCGAACGTGTCAGCCATAAGAAGCTCAGAGTAGTTGGCGACGAAGTACGTTTTGTGTAGCAACGGCGGCTGTCATCGCCTTCACGGGAAGCGTCGTGAAGTAGGCGGTCGGCGCCGCCGTCGACGACCGGACGGTCGAGCGGTCGATCGCCCGCGTTGTCGGGGATCCGTGCGTCGGCCAGATTGATGGCGACGCGCTCCGGTGTGAGGCCCGCGCGGCCGCCGGCGAGACCGACCGCCAGGACGACGTCGGGGGAGTGCTCGCGAATGAGCGCTCGGAGGCGGGCGGAAGCTTCCGCGAACACGACCGGCAGCACCTCGGCCACGAGCGTTTCCGGACCCGACCAGCGTTCCGCCACGAGGCGCACCGCGTCGCCAGAGGGATTGGTCGCGTCGCCGGCGAAGGGCTCGAAGCCCGTGAGGACGATCGTCGTCACCATCCGGTCCTCCCCTCGAGGGCGAATTCTGACCGGATGCGATCGCGCGCGGAGGCGTACTCGGGCAGGGCGTCGAAGAACGCGAACTTTCGCGCGACGACCGAGTCGGTGGCATCCACGTCCGGCTCGACCACGTAGGTGGCGAACGTCTCGGCGAAGTCCTCGGAGACGTTCGTGGCGGCGTAGTCGCTCACGAAGTCCTCCTCGTGCGCCTGGTAGACGTCCCATGCCACGTCGGCGTCGACGTTGTCACGTGCGGGGGCATCGGTGTACCCGGACCAGAACCGGTCGGCGAAGCGCTGCAAGTCGGAGCCGGGCAGCAGGCATCCCGCTCCCGCCCACTCGGTGTCGCAGTCCACGGCCGAGGCGTCCGTGTCGTCCGCGCCGAGGCTCAGCATGTGCGCGTACTCGTGGACGAGCGTCGTCAGCAGCAGGTCGCGATCGTCGGCGTAGGCGAGGTTCGCCGCGAACACCCACTTCGTCAGGTCCTCGGCGCTCGCGACGTAGGCGAGGGTGTCGCTGTCGGGATCGTCGCCGGTCTGATACTCCGTGATCTCGGAGGCCGCGAACTACGGCGTCGTCACGCGGAGGAGCTCGTTCCAGACCCGGCTGGAGCGCCCGTCCGGTTGCGGCGTGAGCGTGGCGTCCGCCGCGACGGTGAAGACGTCGGTCGCCGCGAACTCGGGCGCCGCTTCGGTGTGTTCCCGCCCGAGCCCGCCTAGCGCAGTTCCGACGCTCACTCCCGCGCCGATCGCCACCCACGTCATGACGCCCACGAGGACGGCGACAGAGGCGCTCAGGAGAGCGATCCAGCGGGGACGCATGCCCTCACCCTAGGGTGCGCCGGAGGAGCGGGATCCGCGGCGGGCGGGTGGCATCCACCGTTCTAGACTCGATGATCGTGGTCACCCGTCTCTCGAACTACTTCCTCCGCACGCTCCGCGAAGACCCCTCGGATGCCGAGGTCACGAGCCACCGCCTGCTCGTGCGCGCCGGCTACATCCGTCGCAACGCCCCGGGCATCTTCGCGTGGCTGCCTCTCGGCCTGAGAGTCAAGGCCAAAATCGAGACGGTCGTGCGCGAGGAGATGGCGAACGCGGGCGCCTTCGAGGTGCATTTTCCAGCGCTCCTGCCCCGCGAGCCCTACGAGGTCACGGGCCGCTGGGAGGAGTACGGCGACGCGCTGTTCCGCCTGCAGGACCGTAAGGGCGCCGACTACCTGCTCGCCCCCACGCACGAGGAGATGTTCACGCTCCTGGTGAAGGACCTGTACTCGTCGTACAAGGACTTGCCGCTGACGATCTACCAGATCCAGGACAAGTACCGCGACGAGGCGCGTCCTCGCGCCGGCCTCCTGCGCGGCCGCGAGTTCACGATGAAGGACGCGTACTCGTTCGACGCGACCGACGCGGGACTGGATGCCTCGTACCAGGCGCAGCGCGACGCGTACGAGCGCATCTTCCAGCGCCTCGGGCTCGAGTACGTCATCGTCGCGGCCGACGCCGGCGCGATGGGCGGCTCGAAGTCGGAGGAGTTCCTGCACCCGACCCCCATCGGCGAGGACACCTTCGTGCGCTCGGCGGGCGGCTATGCCGCCAACGTCGAGGCGTTCACGACGGTGGTGCCCGAGGCTCTTCCCATCGAGGGGCAGCCGGAGGCCGTGATCTTCGACTCCCCGAACACCCCGACGATCGCGACCCTCGTCGATCACGCGAACGCGCACCTCGACGCCCCGGCGCCCGGCATCGCCGGCCCCGCCACGGCCGAGGCCACCGCGTGGACCGCGGCGCACACGCTGAAGAACGTCGTCCTCGCCCTCACGCACCTCGACGGCACGCGCGAACTCGTCGTGGTGGGCCTGCCCGGCGATCGCGATGTCGACGACAAGCGCGTCGAGGTGGCCTTCGCTCCCGCCGAGGTCGAGGCCGCGACCGAGGCCGACTTCGCGAAGAACCCGCTCCTGGTGAAGGGCTACATCGGCCCCTGGTCGCCCACGGGTCCCGTGCTGGGCGAGGAGTCGGCGACGAACATCCGCTACGTGCTCGACCCCCGCGTGGTCGACGGCACCGCGTGGATCACGGGCGCGAACATCGACCAGAAGCACGTGCACTCGCTCGTCGCCGGCCGCGACTTCGTCGGCGACGGTTTCGTCGAGGTCTCGACCGTGCGCGCGGGTGACCCGGCCCCCGACGGGTCGGGCCCGGTGGAGCTTGCACGCGGCATGGAGATCGGCCACGTCTTCCAGCTCGGCCGCAAGTACGCCGAAGCGCTGGGCCTCAAGGTGCTCGACGAGAACGGCAAGCTCGCGACCGTCACGATGGGCTCCTACGGCATCGGCGTCACGCGCATCCTTGCGATCATCGCCGAGCTGAACAACGACGACAAGGGCCTCATCTGGCCGGAATCGGTCGCGCCGTTCGACGTTCACGTCGTGGCCACCGGTCGCGATGCGGCGGCGTTCGAGCTCGCGGCATCCGTCTCCGACCAGCTCGAGGCGCAGGGGCTCGACGTGCTCTACGACGACCGCCCCAAGGTCTCGCCGGGTGTGAAGTTCGGCGACGCCGAGCTCGTCGGCATCCCGCGCATCCTCATCGTCGGACGCGGTGCCGCCGACGGCGAGGTCGAGCTGTGGGACCGCCGCACGGGCGAGCGCGAGACGCTCCCGGTCGCCGACGCCGTGGCGGCGCTCACGCGCTGACAGCCTGCCGAAACGGCATCCCTCCCGCACGGGTCAAGGGGTGCCGTTTCGCCGTTTCCGGGAGGCTGCCGCCGGTAGCGTGGATGCCATGATCTCGGCCCCTCGCCTGTCGCTCCGCGACGGCTCCACGATCCCTCAGCTCGGCATCGGCACCTACAAGGTGCCCGCGGATCTCACCGCGGGCCTCGTCGAGGGCGCGCTCGCCGCCGGCTACCGCCACGTCGACACGGCCGCCCTGTACGGCAACGAGACCGAGGTGGGGGAGGGCCTGCGCGCTTCGGGTCTCGATCGCGACGAGGTCTTCGTGACGACGAAGGTGTGGAACGACGACCAGGGCTTCGACGAGACGTTGCGCGCGTTCGACGAGAGCGCCGCCCGCCTCGGCCTGGACCGGGTCGACCTGTACCTCATCCACTGGCCGATCCCCAGTGCCGACCGCTACGTCGAGACGTGGAAGGCGCTGGTGCGCCTGCAGCAGGAAGGACGCGCGACCTCGATCGGCGTGAGCAATTTCGCGATCCCGCATCTCGAGCGCCTGCGCGACGAGACCGGGGTGCTGCCGTCGGTCAACCAGGTCGAGCTGCACCCCCGGTTCCCGCAGAACGAGCTGGTGGATTGGGATGCCGAGAACGGGATCGTCACCGAATCCTGGGCTCCGCTCGCCCGTGGCGGACTGCTCGACGAGCCCGTGCTCGCGCGGATCGCCGCGCGCTACGGCAAGACCCCCGCGCAGGTCGTCGTGCGCTGGCACCTCGACCGCGGACTCGTGGTGTTCCCGAAGTCGGTGTCGCTCGGCCGCATCCGCGAGAACGGTGAGGTGTTCGACTTCACCCTCGACGCCGACGACCACGCCGCGATCGCGACGCTGGAGACGGGCGAGCGCACCGGACGCGACCCCTCGCTCGACTGAGCCCGCTCAGGTGTCGAGCCGCGCGTAGCGGGCACGGAAGATCGTGAAGACGCCGTAGGCGAGGAAGCCCAGGCCCACGAGGACCGCGAGCAGCGGCCCCGCGGGCAGTGCCATGAGAGCCGACACGGCGCCGTCCAGGCCCCCTGCCGTATCGGGTTCCACACGGATGGCCGCGATCGTCACCAGCACGCCGACCACGCCGAGCGCGACGCCCTTGGCGACGAAACCCACGGCCCCCAGGGCGCTCAAAGCGTGTCCCGCCGCGCCGTCGGGGATCCTCACCTTGTCGTGGAACGAGCGTCGGACGCCCATCCACACGAAGCCGACACCGACTCCGGCGACGATGAGCCCGGCCGTCCCGAGCACGAATCCGCCGATCGGCAGCGTGAGGACGCTCTGACTCAGATCTTCGGTGGTCTGTTCCGCGCGGGGTCGGGCGCCGAGCGCGACCGCCGCCGAGATCACCCCGATCACCACGAAGACGATGCCCTGTGGGGCCTCCGCCGCGATCCGCGCGACCCGTTTGCGGCCGGACAACCCGCGCGGCGCGACGGCCTGCAGCAGGTGCCAGCCGCCCAGCGCGACCAGTCCGACGGCGAGGCCCCAGAGTGCCACGGCGCCGAGCGGCAGAGCGGCCACCGCCCGGAAAGCCCCCGTCTGGTCGGTGTCCTCGGCCGCGCCGAAGCCGACGGCGAGCACGAGCCCGCCGACGAGCAGATGCAGGATGCCGTTGGCCACATAGCCCGCGCGGGCGGCGATGCGCAGTGTGGGGTTCGCCTCGGCCTCGCGAGCGGCGGATCGGGCGGAAGACGGCATCCCGGAACCGTATGCGCTCCGGCGTCGGAATGACAGCCGGTTGCGCACGACTCTCCTGCGCTGTGTCCGAGGGGTCGGGGCGCGATCGGGTTCGGGGCGCTGTTTATCATGGCCTGATGCCCGCTTCCCGCCGACCGCTCGTGCGCCGGTGGAACGCCCTCCCCGCGCTCACGCGCAACGCACCTCCGCGCGTTCTCCTCATCGTCGGAGCCGTGGTGGTGCTGCTCGGCGCGCTCATCGTCTCGCGGCCCCTCACCTCGATCGTGCTGCTCGGGGTCTACGTCGGCGCGAGCGCCGTGGTCATGGGCGTGTTCGAACTGTTCGGCCGGTCGACGAGGTGGTGGGCGCGGGCCGTCGCCGTGGCCTGGATCGTGGCGGGCGTCGCCGTCCTGGTGTGGTTGGGGCGCAGTCTCGAGCTGTTGCCGTCGGTCCTCGCCGTCCTCCTGGTGATCGGTGGGTTGGCCTCGGTCGGCCGCGCCGTCACGGGCGGTGCCATCAGCGTCCGGGTGCTGTCGCTCGCGTGGGGGATCGCGCAGATCGCTTTCGGGGTGCTGTCGTTCACGTGGCCGGATGTGACCGTGCTGGTGCTCGCCGTCGTCTTCGGTGTGCGCACCATCGTGTTCGGTGTCGGGGTCTTCGCGCGCGGGGTGGGTGGCATCCGTCGTCGTCGTCCGCGAGCGACGCCGTTCGACGCCGACCGGGCCGTCCGTCGTCGGCGGCGGCGCGCCCGCTGGACCGCCGTCGGACGCTACGCGCTCTCGCTCGTCCTCGTCGCGACCGCCGCGGGCGGGTGGTGGCTCAACGACTGGCTGCACGAGGGCGCCCCCGTGGTCGACGCGTTCTACAACCCGCCCGCCGAGGTGCCGAGCGGCCACGGACGGTTGATCCGTTCCGCCGCTTCGCCCTGGCGTGCCCCGCAGAACGGCGACGTCACGCGGATCCTGTACACGACCCGGGATGCCGTGAGCCGCCCCGCCGTGGCGAGCGCCATGGTCATCACCCCCAAGGACCCTCCGCCGGGGCCGCGTCCCGTCATCATCTGGAACCACGGCACGACGGGGGTCGCGCAGGGGTGCGCACCGAGCCTCCGTGACTCGACGGCCACCCGCTGGGCGATCCCCGCTCTCGAGCAGGCGTTGAAGGCCGGATGGGTCGTCGTCGCCTCGGACTTCTCGGGCCAGGGTGCCCCCGGTGCCTATCCGTACCTCATCGGCAAGGGCGAGGCCCGCTCGTCACTCGACGCGGTGCTGGCTGCGGCCGAGCTCCGCAGCGACCTCACCCTCTCGCCCGACACGGTCGTGTGGGGACACTCCCAGGGCGGGCACGCGGCCCTGTGGACCACCGCGATCGCCGACGATTACGCGCCCGGCATCGACGTCCTCGGAACGGCGGTCGTCGCACCGGTCGCCGACCCGCCCGCCCTCGCGCGCGAACTGCTCTCCGGACCGCCGAACGCGATGCTCTCGGTCATCACGTCCTGGGTGCTGGTGCCGTACTCCGAGACCTACGCCGACGTCCACCTCGACGACTACATCGCCGAGGGTTCGCGTTCGATCGTCCTCGAGATGACGCAGCGGTGCCCGACGGAGCCCGGTGTGGTCGTGTCGGTCCTGACGGCCCTGGGCGTCTCGGAGGACCGCCCGCTGTACAGCGCCGACCTCACCGACGGCGCCCTCGGACGGCGCCTCGAAGAGAACGCGATGACCGAACCGCTCGGCACGCCGATGCTCGTGGCGTGGGGCGCCGACGACGAGGTCATCCCACCGAAGCTCCAGCGCGAGTACATCGACAAGCTCTGCGCCGAGGGGCAGCCCGTGCGGTGGGCGAGTTACGCGGGCTACGACCACCTGCGTCCGATCCTGCCGAAGTCGCGCTTCCTGCCCGTGCTCTACGACTGGACCAAGAACCTCATCGAACGCAAGCCCCAGGTCGTCGACGGGTGCGGGCTGCGGTGACCCGCAATACGGCGTGCGGGTGAAGATCATGTGTCGGGGCCATTGCCGTCTTGGCAGGGTGGCGCAGGACTGATTACGGTCGTTAGGTGCCCGACAAAAGCTCAGAGCTCCGCCCGACTCACCCGCTCGCCGTCGCGCCCGTCGTCGCCCCCGCGGCGTCGGTGGACGGCTTCACGAAGCAGTTCCTCCAGAATCTGAACTTCGACCAGGGCGTGACGCTGTCGACCTCCGACGTCAACGATCAGTACCTCGCCCTCGCCTACACGGTGCGCGACTACCTGATGGCGCGCTGGTTCGACGACCGGGCGAAGCAGAAGACCCAGCAGGCGAAGACCGTCTGCTACCTGTCGGCGGAGTACCTGCTCGGGCGCCAGCTCGACAACAACCTCCTCGCCGCGCGCCTCACCGACATCGCGACCGAGGCGCTCGCGCAGTGCGGGATCGACTTCGACGCCGTGCGCGCCGTCGAGATCGAGCCGGGGCTCGGCAACGGCGGCCTGGGCCGCCTCGCCGCCTGCTTCATCGACTCTCTCGCGACCATGAGCGTTCCCACCATCGGGTACGGCATCCGCTACGAGTACGGCATCTTCCGCCAGAGCTTCGCGGACGGCCAGCAGATCGAGCAGCCCGACGCATGGACGCGTATGGGTTCGCCGTGGGACTTCGCCCACCCCGAAGCCGCGCAGACCATCTCGTTCGCCGGTCACACCGAGACCTACGACGACGAGGGCGTCACGCGCAGCCGGTGGATTCCCGAGTGGAACGTGCTCGCCGTGCCGTACAACATGATGGTCCCCGGCTACCACAACGGCCGCGTGAACACCCTGCGCCTGTGGCGCGCGGTCGCCACGAACGCCTTCGACCTCCACACCTTCAACTCGGGCGACTACGTCGAGTCCGTGCGCGCGCAGACCTTCGCCGAGAACATCTCCAAGGTGCTCTACCCCGAGGACTCCACGCCCCAGGGGAAGGAGCTGCGTCTGCAGCAGCAGTACTTCTTCGTCGCGGCATCCATCGCCGACTTCATCGAGAACGTCCTGCCCGACGACTTCGACCTCGAGAAGCTCCCCGAGCGCGTGATCTTCCAGCTCAACGACACCCACCCCGTGATCGGTGTGCCCGAGCTCATGCGCGTGCTCGTCGACGAGAAGAAGCTCGAGTGGGATGCCGCGTGGGCCATCACCCAGAAGTGCTTCGCCTACACGTGCCACACGCTGCTGCCCGAGGCCCTCGAGGTCTGGCCGGTCGACCTGCTCGGGCGTCTGCTGCCCCGGCATCTCGAAATCATCTACCGCATCAACGACGACTTCCTGCTCGAGGTGCGCGAGCGTTTCGGCGACGACGAGATGCTCATCCGCAACATGTCGATCATCGGCGAGCACCCCTCGCGCTCTGTCCGCATGGCGTACCTCGCCACGGTGGCGGGGTCCAAGGTCAACGGCGTCGCCGAGCTGCACTCGCAGCTGCTTCGTGACAACGTGCTCAAGGACTTCGCCCAGATGTGGCCCGACAAGTTCACCAACGTCACCAACGGCGTCACGCCCCGCCGCTTCCTGCGTCTCGCGAATCCCGAGCTGTCGGCGCTCATCACCGAGGCGCTCGGCGCCGGCTGGACCGTCGACCTCGAGCGCCTGCGGGGCCTGGAGGCCCTCGCCGACGACGCCGACTTCCGCGAGCGCTTCGCGGCCGTGAAGGCGTCGAACAAGCGGCGCCTGAGCCGTGTGCTCGAGGCGCGCGGCGAAGCCCCGCTCGACGACGGTCACCTGCTCGACGTCATGATCAAGCGCCTGCACGAGTACAAGCGTCAGACGCTGAAGGTGCTGCACATCGTCAGCACCTACGAGGGCATCGTCTCGGGGCGCCTGGATGTGGATGCCGTGCAGCCGCGCACCTTCCTCTTCGGCGCCAAGGCGGCTCCCGGCTACGGCATGGCCAAGCGCATCATCCACCTCATCAACGCCGTCGGTGACGTCGTGAGCGCCGACGAACGCGTGCAGGGCAAGCTGAAGGTGCTGTACCCGGCGAACTATAACGTGACCCTCGCCGAGAGCATCATCCCGGCCGCCGACCTGTCGGAGCAGATCTCGCTCGCCGGCAAGGAGGCATCGGGCACCGGCAACATGAAGCTCGCCCTCAACGGCGCGCTCACCATCGGCACCGACGACGGTGCGAACGTCGAGATCCGCAAGCTGGTCGGCGACGACAACTTCTTCCTCTTCGGCATGAGCGAGCCCGAGGTCGAGGCGCTGTGGGCCGAGGGGTATCGTCCCGCCGACTTCTATCAGGAAGACGGCGAGCTCCGCCGTGCGATCGACCTGATCGCCTCGGGCGCGTTCTCGGACGGCGACCGGTCGGTGTTCGAGCCGCTCGTGTCGAACCTCCTGTACGACGACCGGTTCATGGCGCTCGCCGACTTCCGCTCGTACCTCGACGCGCAGGACCGGGTCGACGCGGCCTACGCCGACCAGGACGCGTGGGTCCGCTCCGCGATCCTCAACGTCGCGCGCAGCGGCTACTTCTCGTCCGACCGCGCGATGCGCGACTACCTCGACCGCATCTGGCACGCGACGCCGATCAGCTGAAGGGTTCCGGATGCCGGTTCTGGACGCCGTTCCGGCGAGCGGCATCCGTTCTCTGGCAGGAAGCGGGCGGTCTCTGACCGTCGTGCGCCTGCCCTCGATCGCGCGGGCGCGGCAGAGTGGGGGTCCAGCCGAACCCTGAGGCCCCGTGCACCTCGTCGACATCCCCGTGCCCGACACCCTCGCCGCTCGCGGGGCTCTCGCCCTGGCGGAGCAGTACCAGACACCCGCGATCACCGCCCATGCGCTGCGCTCGTGGCTGTGGGCCGAGGCGTTCGCCCGAATCGACGGGATCACCGGGATCGACCATGAGCTGCTCTACGTCGCCGCGGTGCTGCACGACATCGGCACGGTGACGGAGTTCGACAACCACACGATCTCGTACGAGCACGCGGGCGGCCACGTCGGCGTCGCCCTCACCGCCGGGGCCGGCTGGCCGCGGGAGCGCCGACAGCGCGTTCTCGACGTCGTCGTGCGGCACAACTGGCCGAGCGTGGATCCGTCGATGGATGCCGAGGGCTACCTCCTCGAGACGGCGACCGCGCTCGACATTTCAGGCGCGCGGCCGGATGCTCTTCCCGCCGCGTTCATCGCCGAGGTGCTCGTCGCCTACCCGCGGGGTGCCCTCGCCGAGGAGTTCGGCGCGTGCGTGCTCGATCAGGCGACGCGCAAGCCCGACACGGCGGCTCGGCGCCTGGTCGACGGGGGAGTGGTGGCCAAGCTCGCGGCGAATCCGCTCGAACGGCTGGGGGAGGCGGCCGAGGCCGAGCGAAATTCCTGAGAAAACGAGCGTCCGTGGCGGCTCGCGGCCTGTTTCCGCGACCCGCCGGACGTTCGGCGTCAGAATCTCAGGAGTTTCGCACCGTGCCGCGTGGCGTGCCGCGCGCCGCTCCCGGGAAACGCCTGTGCAACCTACGGGCGATCGTGCTCGGGTCGCCGAGTCGGTGGCATCCCGGGTATCGTAGGGGGGTTGTCGGCGCCGGTCGTGCCGACGAAAGCTGAACAACGGAGGGCCTTGTGGACATCGATCTCGCACTTCTGAAGACGATCGAACGCGAGAAGGAGATCCCCTTCGACGAACTCGCGCGCATCATCGAGCAGGCGATCCTCACCGCCTACGCCAAGCACATCTCGCCCAGCGGTGAAATCCCCGCGGGCGCGCGCGCCTCGCTCGACCGCAAGACCGGTCACGTGGGCATCTTCACGCCCGTCACCGACGAAGAGGGCGCCGTCATCGGCGAAGAGGAGCAGGCTCCCGACGACTTCGGCCGCATCGCCGCCTTCGCCGCGAAGCAGGTCATCAGCCAGCGTCTGCGCGACATCGCCGACGACGCCGTTCTGGGTGAGTTCCGCGGCAAAGAGGGCGACATCGTCGCGGGTGTCGTGCAGCAGGGCCCCAACCCCCGCATGGTGCACGTCGATCTCGGCACGGTCGAGGCGATCCTCCCGCCCGAGGAGCAGGTGCCCGGCGAGACCTACGCGCACGGTTCGCGGCTGCGCGTCTACGTGACGAGCGTCGCCAAGGGCAACAAGGGTCCGCAGATCACGGTCTCGCGCACCCACCCCGGGCTGGTCCGCAAGCTCTTCGCCCTCGAAGTGCCCGAGATCGCCGCGGGCCTGGTCGAGATCGTGTCGCTGGCCCGCGAAGCCGGTCACCGCTCGAAGATCGCCGTCAAGGCGAACGACCCCACGGTCAACGCCAAGGGCGCCTGCATCGGCGAGCTCGGCCGCCGTGTGCGCGCGGTCACCGAAGAGCTCGCCGGCGAGAAGATCGACATCATCGACTACGACGCCGAGCTCCCTCGCTTCGTCGCGAACGCGCTGTCGCCGGCCAAGGTCACCTCGTCGTTCGTCCTCGACGCGTCGACCAAGGCCGTGCGCGCTCTCGTTCCCGACTACCAGCTGTCGCTGGCGATCGGCAAGGAAGGGCAGAACGCGCGTCTCGCCGCCAAGCTCACCGGCGCCAAGATCGACATCCAGCCCGACAGCATCCTCGAAGACAACTGAGCCGCCGTCGCTGCGCTGACGGCGAGGTGTACGATGGAACCTGTACGAACGTGCGTCGGATGCCGCGCACGCGCCCCCCGATCTTCGCTTCTGCGTGTGGTCGCGGACGGGTCGGTCCTCGTCAGAGACGAGAGAGCGGTCCTGCCCGGGCGGGGAGCGTGGGTGCACGAGACGGACGCTTGCGTGGGAAAAGCTCTCACGCGTCGCGCCTTCGTACGAGCATTGCGTGTGTCAGGCCCGCTTGACACGCAGACCTTCGAATCAACCCTCCAGCGAAAAGGCTGAACGGCTATGGACACGAAGTGAACGGCTCGAAATGAGACCCGTCCGCAACTAACGGTCTGCCCTGTCCGGGGTAGGCCCCAGACAGGAGAATTGTGGCAAAACCACGCGTGCACGAGATCGCTTCCGAGCTCGGCGTCGACAGCAAGGTCGCGCTTGCGAAGCTGAAGGAGCTCGGCGAGTTCGTCAAGAGCCCTTCATCCACCATCGAGCCCCCCGTGGCTCGTAAGCTCCGCGCCGCCCTGGCGGCCGAGGGCTCTTCCGGCTCCTCGGATGCCAAGCCCGCCGCTCCCGCGGCGCGCCCCGG
>NZ_LDRU01000066.1 GCF_001476285.1 Microbacterium testaceum
GGGCGGTGCTCGTCGCGGCGACCCCGCACGATCGTGAGCAGCGCCGCCGCGACGAGCACCGCCCACGACAGCACCAGGGCGATGGATGCCAGGGCGTGGCGTGGCGCGTCCGGCGAGGGCGCGGGGTCGAAGACCGCGTAGCCGAATGCGCTGAGCAGCAGCCCGAGCGACCCGACGAGGTACAGGGTTCCGAGCAGTCGACCGAGACGGGCGACGGGGGCGTGCGCCATGGTCAGATCAGTCCCTTCAGAATCGCCGCGACGAGGCCGGCGAGTGCCGTCAGCAGAGCGCCGAACAGGCGCACGTACCACCTCGCCCCGCGTTCGGCGAGCGCCAGCCACCCCAGCACTGCCAGGATCACGAGTCCCGACACCGAGGCACTCGCGAACGACGCCGTCTCGGGCAGCACGCCGACGACACCCAGGGCGAGCAGCGCGATCGGCACGATCGGACCGATCAGGATGCCGCTCGAGTGGGTCAGCGCCAGCGAGATCGACGCGCGCACCCCTGAGAAGGTATTGCCGCGGACGCCGTGCGTGGCGATGGTCACGGCCACCACGTGGGCCGTCCAGATCGCGGTGGAGGCGAGAATGCCGGAGAAGAAGACATCGGTCAGCGAAACCCCCGGCTGCGTACCGGCCAGCACGCCTGAGACGAGGATGGTGCCGTAGATGGCTTCAGGCGTCGCGATGACGTAGCGCAGCGGTGTGGCGCGCGCGGAGGGAGGAGTGCTCACGCTCACATTCTGAGGGACGCTGTTTCCCCCTGTCGCCGCGACGGGCGGGATCGTCGCGGTCATCCTCGAACCGGCCGACCGAGGTGCGCGGGAGGCGTCGAGGTACCCGCGGCGGCAGACCCGTCGGGCCGCGACATCCCACCGCCCCGATGTCGGAAGCGCTGGCTAGGCTCGAGAACAGCGTCGAAAGGACACCCCATGCAGCAGCGCCCCCTCTCCCGCACCGGCCGCGAGGTCTCGGCGATCGGTCTCGGTACTTGGCAACTCGGTGCCGACTGGGGAGACGTCAGTGAAGACGACGCGCGGGCCGTGCTGGCAGCCTCCGCCGAGGCCGGCGTCACGCTCTTCGACACGGCCGACGTCTACGGTGACGGCCGGTCCGAGCAGATCATCGGGGCATTCCTGAAGAGTCGGAATGCCGACGACATCACCGTCGCCACCAAGATGGGCCGCCGCGAAGACCAGGTGCCCGAGAACTACGTGATGGAGAACTTCCGCGGCTGGCTCGACCGTTCGCGGCGCCTGCTCGACACCGAGACCCTCGACCTCGTGCAGCTGCACTGCCCGCCGTCCGCGGTGATCGACGACGATGCCACGTGGGATGCCCTCGACCAGCTCGTGTCCGAAGGGGTGATCGCTGCGTACGGCGCCTCGGTCGAGACGATGGACCAGGCATTGTCGGCCCTGACACGGCCGAACCTCACCAACCTGCAGATCATCTTCAACCCGTTCCGTCTCAAGCCCCTCGACGAGGTGCTGCCGCTCGCGGCCGAGAAGAACGTCGCCGTGTTCGCGCGCGTGCCGCTCGCGAGCGGGTTGCTCTCGGGCAAGTATTCGCGGTCCACGACGTTCGCCGAGAACGATCACCGCTCGTACAACCGCAACGGCGAGGCGTTCGACAAGGGCGAGACGTTCTCGGGCGTCCCGTTCGACGAGGGCGTTGCCGCGGCCGACGAGCTCAAGGCATCCCTCCCCGAGGGGGTGACGCTGCCCGCGGCGACGCTCGCGTGGATCGCGTCGCGCGAAGGCGTCACTTCGGTGATCCCCGGCGCACGCTCGGTGTCTCAGGCCACGGCGAACGCCCAGGCCGCCGCGCTGCTCGAGGGCGGCTTCGACCTCGACGCGTTCGACGCTCTCGTCCGCGACGTGTACGACCGCCGACTGCGGGCCGAGATCCACCCGCAGTGGTGACCCGCGCATGACGAAAGCCGGGTCCGCTCATGGGGCGGACCCGGCTTCGTCGTGGGGAGGAGACGTCAGCTGACGTCGCCGCGCCAGGCGCCGGACTCGGCGCCGCGCGACTCGATGTACTCCTTGAAGTTCGCGAGGTCCTTCTTGACCGAGTGATCGTCGGCGCCGAAGACCGCGCCGAGCTTCTCGAGGACGCCGGTGGGTGCCCAGTCGATCTGGACCGTGACCCGCGTCTCGTCGTCCGACAGGCGGTGGAAAGTCACGACGCCGGCGTGGTTCTCGTCACCGCCGATGCTGTTCCACGCGACCCGCTCGTCGGGGTGCTGCTCGGTGATCTCGGCGTCGAACTCGCGCTCGGCCCCGGCGATCTCCACCTTCCAGTGCGTGAGGGTGTCGCTCTTCTGCGTGATGGACTCCACGAAGCTCATGAAGTGCGGGAACTCCTCGAACTGCGTCCACTGGTTGTACGCGACGCGGACGGGAACGTTGACGTCGATGGTTTCGATGACCTGTGCCATGGTGTCCTCTTTCGTGTGGTTTCCGGGGCTGTTCCAGTCTTCGGCCGTCATGGTCGACCTGCCCCCGGGGTTGAGGGATCGGCACGGATGACCTATACGCGCGGGTGCCGTGGCGACGGCGTTGGGCGCGGCGGCGATGGCGTGGGGGCGCGGCCATAAACGCGATTCGCGCGCAGAAACGCGAGGAGAGCGCGTTTATGGTCGCGGATCGTGTTTATGCGCGGGCGGGCGCCACCGGGCGCCGGGTCGGCGCTGCGCGGTCGCGCGTGCGAACGCCCCGGGCGCCGGGTCGCACCCCCCGGGAGCCCCCCGTGTCAGGCACGCCCCCGCAGGATCAGGTGCCAGTACACCCAGGGCAGGACGCGGCGGTCGGCGATCCATGAGAGATACCGCTCCCGGTACAGCGAGCGCCAGAACGGGATCGTCGGCTGCAGCCGACCCCACCGGTCGAACTCCGCGAAGACGACCGTGCCGCGCGACACCGTGAACGGCACCACGCTGTACCCGTTGTACTTCTGCGTGGGCGCGCGTCCCCCCAGAACGGCGCGCAGGTTCTTCACGAGCGCCTTGGCCTGCTGACGGATCGCGCCGCCCGAGCGCCGGGTGGCGACCGCCGCCGCGTCGCCGACGGCCCAGATCTCCGGGTGCCGCACGTGCTGCAGCGTCTCGGGATCGACGTCGACGAACCCGTGCGGATCATCGGATGCCGCGAGCCCACTGCCCGCGATCCACTCGGGCGCCCGCTGAGGGGGCACGGCGTGCAGCACGTCGTACTCCAGCGTCTCCTCCGCGTCGCCGCGACCGATCGTGAGCGTGCTCGTCTCGGCATCCACGGATCGAAGGTCGCGACTGTAACGCACCTCGATTCCGTACTCGTCGAGTTTGCGCTGCAGCTCGCGATCGACGGCCGGGATGCCGAAGGGCACGGGGTCGGGGCAGACGAAGACGACGCGGATGTCGTCACGTACGCCGATCGCGCGCCACCAGTCGCACGCGAGGTACATGGGCTTCTGCGCGGCCGCGCCGCAGGATGCCGGCTCCGACGGCTGCGTGAACACGACCGTCCCCGACCGCAGATCGCGCAAGACCACGGATGCCTTCGCGGCCAGGGAGTACTCGTAGTTCGAGACGCCGGAGTCCGCGGCCATCGCCTCCGTCAGGCCGGGCACCTGCTCCCACGCCATGCGCATCCCGGCGCAGACGACGAGCTGGTCGTAATCGACGCGCCCGCCCGAGATGAGGTGGACGCGCCGGGTCTCGGCATCCACCGTGAACACCTCGTCGCGCAGCCACCGCACCCCCGGAGGGATGACGTCCGCCTGTGGCCGCGCGGCTTCCGAGGCGCGGGCAGCCCCGCCGGCGATGTGCGACTGGAGGGGGGCGAAGACGTGGAGCGTCCGCGGTTCGATGACCGTGATGTCGGCCAGACCGGCGCGGTGCAGGCGCCCGGCGACCGACAGTCCGGCGTTGCCGCCGCCGACCACGACAATGCGGGGATTCGTCATGCCCTCACGCAACGTCATGTCGTGGACCCGCGCCAGCGCCTTGACAGCCGCGGTGGGTGACGCGCCTACGCGAAGGTCGCGGCGGGGAGGCTGTCGTCCGCGGGTTCCGGCACGACGTACAGGCCGGTGGGGGAGTTCGCCGTCGACATGAGCGCTTCGAGCCACGCGCGGTTCACCGCCGGTGGACGCCCGCCGTTGAACTTGAACACGAGGTTCGCCCGGGGATGAAGCCACACCGCGGTCCGTCCGCCGCCCGTGCTGATGTCGTCCTTCCACACGAAGTAGAACGGCTCGCCCCGCCGCAGCTTGTTGCCGATCACGACCTGGAGGTGCGCCAGGAGGCGATCCTCGAACTCGTTGCGAACGCCGCCCTCGTAGATGAACTTGCCCACGTCTCCCTCTCCGCGGACGATCCCGCTGCTGTGTCCGTGCCATCGAAGTCGCTCGCGAGAGCCACGCGGCTCGGCGCGCGCCGAAGGACGGCGGCTTTGCGTACGAGTCCCCGCACTTTGCTGCCGGGGCGTGACGCGTCCTGCGTAGTTTTCCCAGTAGTCGGGTTCCGCCGCGGAAGGGCTGTCAAGGGGCGCCCCGCGGCGCGAGACCCGCGATGGGATGAAGGGGTTGCCAACGAAAGGACCTCTCATGAGCGACGCCTCGATCGACCCGTCCACCCCCGACGTTCCCGTCACCGACCCCGACGGCGGGCTCTCCGGGGCTCAGCCGCTGCGCGACGGCGACACCTCCATCGAGCCCGACCCCGCGCTCGACCCCGCGCAGGCCGAGTGGGATGCCACGACGGCCGTCGATGCCGGTGTCGACCCCGAGGACATCAACCCCGCGACGGCGACGGGTGCCGATCCGGCCGAGATCCCCGCGGACGACAGCGACATCCCGCTCGAGGACATCCACCCGGAGTCGACCGGGACCGACTCGCAGGGCGAAGACCCCGGCATCGTCGAGCTCGGCGAGGAGGGTCAGGGCGACCTCGCCCCCGAAGACCTCTGAGCCCCACTCGCGCGGGATTCGACCGTGCGCACAGAACCGTGCGCACAGAACGGTGCGCACGCAGAGAGGGCCGGCCCCCGAAGGACCGGCCCTCTCTGCGTGTGAATCTCACTGCTCGATGAGCTGCGGGGTGCTCTCGTGCGCTTCGATGACGCCGTCGTGGTCGTCGGTCGAGACGGCGATGCGGCGCGGCTTCGCCTTCTCGCTCACCGGGATCGTCACGCTCAGCACGCCGTTACGGTACGAGGCGCTGATGTTGTCGGTGTCGATGCCCTGGCCGAGGTTGAGCTGCCGCACGAACGAGGCCGTCTCGCGTTCGCGCGTGATCCACTTCACGCCCTCGCCCGAGGAGAGCGTGCGTTCGGCGCGGATCGTCAGCAGCTGACCGTCGACGTCGATGTCGACCGATCCCGGGTCGACGCCCGGGAGGTCGGCGGCGAGGACGTAGTGGTCGCCATCGCGGTAGAGGTCCATCGGCATCCGTCGCGGTCCGCCGCCGCGGCGAGCGTCGAGAAGGGTCGACGCGAGGCGGTCGAGGTCGCGGAAGGGGTCGTAATTGGCCATGTCGATACTCCTTTTCGATCGGTCCGTTGAAGTTGAGTCGAGTTCGCTCAACTGACCTCAGATTAGCACTCGCATGGCGAGAGTGCCAAGGGTTCGCACGCGTGGTTGTCACGCTTTTCGGGGATGAAACCCGGATGCCACGGCATCCGAGTCCCTTCCCTTTTCCGTCTGCTCCCCACGGCGTACCGTCGCGCGGAGTTGAGGGGAGACACGCCTGTGCGTCGGCCTCAGGGATCGGCGTGTCGGACGTGAACTCCGCTCGACGGTACGGCGGCTCGGGAGGTTGTGCGGCAGATGAAGCGGCAGAACTCGTACCGTCGCGCGGAGTCCGTCGGCGACGCGCCGGGGATCAGGGCCCCGGCACCGGCGCGCCGCGCCCCGACTCCGCATGACGGCACGCCGCGCCGGGCGGAAACTCCGCACGACGGCACGCCGCGCCCGGACTCCCGAGCCGCCCCGTCCGCCCTCCCCGCGCGATAGCGTCGTCGGGTGACGGATGCCGCGGCGAAGCCGCACCTCGTGCGGGCCCTCTGGGGCGCGACCCATCCCGGTCCCACGCTCGTGGTCACCGTCCTCTCCCTCGCGCTCGGGATCGCCGCGGGCGTCGAGCCCGCGCGCCTCGCGCTGCTCGTCGTGGCCGTGTTCGCGGGTCAGGTCTCGGTGGGCCTCTCCAACGACGCGATCGACGGGGCGCGTGACGCCGCCGTCGGCCGCACCGACAAGCCCATCGCGGGGGGAGCGGTCACCCCGCAGCGCGCGCTCGCGGTGGCCGTGGCATCCGCGATCCTCGCCGTGGCGCTCTCGGTGCCGCTGGGCTCGGGTCTCGTTGCGGCGCACGCGATCGCGCTCGCGTCGGCGTGGGCCTACAACGCCGGGCTGAAGTCGACGCCGTTCTCGATCGCGCCCTTCGTGCTGAGCTTCGGGCTCTTCCCCTCGTTCGCGACGCTGTCGGCTGTCCCGCCGGCGCTCGCGGCGCCCTGGGCGTCCGTCGCCGGGGCGGCGCTCGGAGCGGCCGTCCACCTCACCAACGTCGTGCGCGACCTCGACGACGACCGCCGAACGGGCGTGAGGGGACTCCCGCACCGGCTCGGGGCGCGCGCGTCGGTCGTGCTGGCCGCGTGCGGGATCCTCGCCGGCGCGATCGCGGTGTTCCTGGGGACGGATGCCACAGCCCTCGGCCTGGTCTTCTTCGTCGCCGTCGCGGCGGTCGCGGTCGCCGCGGTGGTCGTGGTGTTCGTGAGGTCGCCGGGGCGGGCGGTGTTCCAGCTCACGATGCTGGCGGCGCTGCTGCTCGCCGCGCAGCTCGTCGCGGCGTGACGGCGCTCGGGCCGTTCGGCGACGGCCGGGTGGCTTCCACAGGCTCAGCCACCTGCGTTGCGGCGGTGGGGGCGGGGTCCGGTGGCTTCGACGGGCTCAGTCACCTGTGTCGCGGTGATGGATCACCCACCTGTGTTGCGGCGGGCGGGGCGGGGCGTCGACGGATTCAGCCGCCTCCACGCCCCGCCCCGACCGCGGACTACTGCGGGCGCACCCGGAGGTGCGTCACGCCGCCGTCGACCTCGAGAGCCGTGCCCGTGGTCGACCCCGACAGCGGGCTCGCGAGGTAGAGGATCGCGCCCGCCACCTCGTCGGGCGTGACCATGCGGCCCGTCGCCTGCCGAGCGTCGAGCGCGGCACGCTCGGCGACCGGGTCGGGGAAGTTCTGCAGCATCCGCTCGACGAAGGGCGTCGACACCGTGCCGGGGCTCACGCAGTTCACCCGCACGCCCTCGCGCACATGGTCGGTCGCCATCGCGTAGGTGAGTGAGAGGACCGCCCCCTTCGAGGCGTTGTAGACGGCGCGCTGGGGGAGGCCGTTGAGAGCCCCGATCGAGCACACGTTGACGATCGACGCGTGCTCCGAGCGCTTGAGGTACGGGAGTGCTGCGGCGCACGCGCGGGCGGTGCCGCGCACGTTGATGTTCAGCACGCGGTCCCAGTCGGCCTCGGTGGCCTCCTCGACGGTTCCCACGCAGCTCACACCCGCGCTGTTCACCAGCACGTCGACGCCGCCGAACCGGTCCGCGACGGCGGCCAGAGCGGCATCCACGGAGTCCCGGTCGGTCACGTCCGCACCGAATCCGGTCAGCCCCTCGTCGAGATGGTCGGTGACCAGGTCGAGCACGGACACTCGCGCCCCCCGCGCGGCGAACGCCTGCGCCGTCGCCAGACCGATGCCCGAAGCCCCGCCGGTCACCACGACGGAAAGACCGTCGAACTCGCCGGCGCTCATGCCTGCACCATCGTCTGACGCGCGCGGCCGAGGCCGTCGATCTCGAGCTCCACCACGTCGCCGGCCCGGAGGTAGGGAGTGTCGGGGAGACCCAGGGCGACGCCCGCGGGGGTTCCCGTGTTCACCAGGTCACCCGGGCGCAGCACCATGAACTGCGACAGGTACCAGACGACGTACGCGACCGGGAAGATCTGCGCGGAAGTCGAGCCGTTCTGCCGCTCGACGCCGTTCACCGAGAGACGCAGACCGAGAGCCTGCGGATCGCCGACGTCGGATGCCGGCACGAGGTCGGGTCCGAGCGGGTTGAAGGTCTCGCAGCTCTTGCCCTTGTCCCACTGGCCGCCGCGCTCGAGCTGGAACTCGCGCTCGGAGACGTCGTGCGAGACGACGTATCCCGCCACGTGGGCGAGCGCCTCTTCCGGGGAGGAGAGGTAGCGCGCAGTTGTGCCGATCACGACCCCGAGCTCGACCTCCCAGTCGGTCTTCGTGGACCCGCGGGGGATGAGCACGTCGTCGAAGGGACCGACGATCGTCGAGGGATCCTTCATGAACACGACGGGCTCCGCGGGGACGGCGGCTCCCGTCTCGGCCGCGTGATCGTGGTAGTTCAGGCCGACGCAGACGATCTTGCCGGGGAGCGCGATGGGCGCTCCCACGCGGAGGGATGCGGCATCCGGAAGGATCGGCAGCTCGCCGTTCTCGGCGGCGGCGCGAGCGCGGGCGAGGCCGTCGTCGGCGAGGAAGGCGCCCGTGATGTCGGCCGTGAGTGGACGCAGGTCGTAGACCGAGCCGTCGTGGCGCAGGACGGGGATCTCGGCGCCGGGATCGCCGAGTCGAGCGAAGGACATGGATTCTCCTTGGGGTGGGTGGTTCAGGGGTCAGCGGGTGACGGGGTCGGCGGATGCCGCGCCCTCGAGCTCGGATCGACGGATGCCGCCCTGCCAGTCGCCGGGGTGCAGGCAGGCGTAGGCGCCGGCCAGGGCAGCGGTGCGCAGGCGCCCCGCGGGGTCACTCCCGGCGAATCGCTCGGACAGGTACCCGGCGGCGAACGCGTCTCCCGCGCCGACCGTGTCGACCGGGGTGATGGGGACCGCGGCGACGCGGTGCAGCTCGCCGTCGATGACCGCGATCGCTCCGTCGCCGCCCAGGGTGACGACCGCGTCGGCGGGGCCCGCCGCGGCCAGCGCCCGGGCGAGCTCCTCGGGCGCGGTGTGGGGGTGCAGCATCCGCGCCTCGTCGTCGCTGGCGAAGACGATGTCGGCGAGCCCGATGACGTGCGCGTACGCTTCGACGGCCTCGGCAGGGTCCCAGAGCCTGCTGCGGTGGTTGACCGCGAACGACACGAGCGCGCCTGTGGCGCGAGCGCGGTCGACCGCGGCGATCACCGTCTCGCGCGCCGAGTCCGACAGAGCGAGGGTGACGCCGGTCACGTGGAGGATGTCACCGGTCTCGAGGGGAAGGTCCTCGAGGTCGGCGGGCTCGAGTCGACTGCCGGCGCTGCCGCGGCGGTAGTAGTCGACGGTCGTGGCGCCCGCGCGCGGTGTCGACTTGAGCATGAGGCCGGTCGGGGCGCCGGCGTCGAGGAGGGCGCGCACCTCGACGCCCTCGGAGCGGAGGTCGCCCACCACGCGACGACCCAGAGCGTCGTCGCCGACGCGACCGAGCCACGTGACGGGGACGCCGAGGCGGGCCAGTCCGATCGCGGTGTTTCCTTCGGCCCCTCCCGTCGCGATGTGCGCCTGGGACGTGTGCTCCCAGCCGCCCACACCGGCACCGAGGACGAGCCCCATGCTCTCGCCGAGCGTGACGACGCGGCTCATCGGGCGGACCGTGCCTCGTCGCGGATGCGCGCGCACTCGGCGGCCGCGGCGGCTATCGTCTCGAAGTCGCCGCGGGCGATCGCGTCGCGGGGCACCATCCAACTGCCGCTCGCCGCGAGCACCCACGAACGGCGGAGGTAGTCGCCGAGGCTGCCCGGATCGACGCCTCCGCTGGGGATGAACCGCACGTCGGGGAACGGTCCGTGCAGCGCGTCGAGGTAGCTCCCTCCGCCGAGGTGTCCGGCCGGGAAGACCTTCACGTCGGAGAAGCCGTCGGACAGCGCCCGCTGGACCTCGGTCGGGGTCGCGACGCCCGGAACGACCGTCACGCCGCCGGCGCGCAGCCGGTCGGCGACGGCGGGGTCGTATCCGGGCGTGACGGCGAACGTCGCGCCCGCGTCGATCGCGGCATCCGCCTGTTCGACGGTCAGCACCGTCCCCGCCCCGGCGAGGAACCCGTCGATGCCGGCGGTCGCCGAGATCGCCGCGAGACCCGCGGGCGTGCGCAGGGTGAACTCCGCGCAGCCGACGCCCCCGTCACGCAGGGCGAGGGCCAGGTCGCGCGCACGATCGGCGTCGTCGAGCACCACGACGGGGACGATACCGATGGAGCTGAGGCGTTCGGTGAGCGAGGACGACGAGTCGTTCATCGCCCGAGCCACCCCCCGTCGACCGGCAGGGTGATGCCCGACACGTAGTCGGAGGCCCGTGAGGCGAGGAACACCGTCGCTCCGGCGAGATCGGATGCCTCGCCCCAGCGGCCCGCCGGGATGCGGTCGAGGATGGCGGTCGAGCGCGCGCTGTCGGCGCGGAGGGCTTCGGTGTTGTCGGTGGCGATGTAGCCGGGCGCGATCGCGTTGACGTTGACGCCCTTGGACGCCCACTCGTTCGCGAGGGCCTTGGTGAGTCCGGCGATGCCCGACTTGGCCGCCGTGTAGCCGGGGACGTTGATGCCGCCCTGGAAGCTCAGCAGCGAGGCGGTGAAGATGACCTTGCCCCGCCCGCGTTCGAGCATCTGGCGGGCGACGGTCTGAGTGAGACGGAACTGGCTGCTGAGGTTGATCTGCAGCACGCGGTCCCACGCGTCCAGCGGGTGCTCCGCCGCCGGGGCGCGCTCGATGGTGCCGGCGTTGTTGACGAGGATGTCGATGTGGCGTCCGGAGAGGTCCGCCCCCAGCACGTCGATCGCGGACGGATCGCTGAAGTCGCACGCGATGCCGGTGAACGAGCGACCGGTGGCCGTCACCGCGCGTTCGATCTCGCTGCCCGACGTCGACTGCGAGGCGCTGACCCCGATGATGTCGGCGCCCGCCTCGGCGAGACCGAGCGCCATGGCGAAGCCGATCCCTCGGCGCGCGCCCGTGACGACGGCCGTGGTGCCCTCGAGCGAGAAGAGCCCGTTCATGCCTGGCCTCCCACGTCGACGAGGATCTTCATCGCGCGGCCGGCCTCGAGGTCGGCGAAGGCCTCGGCGGTGGCGCTGAGGGGCACGATGCGCGTGATGAGCAGATCGGTGGGGATGACGCCGCCCGCGACGAGCTCGACGGCGGTCTCGAAGTCGGGGCGCTGGTACACCCGAGCGCCGAGCAGGCGCAGTTCGCGCCAGAACATCCGCTGCAGGTCGACCTCGCGCGGGGTGGGGTGGATCGCCACGACGACGATGGTGCCGCGCACCTTCGCCAGCCCCGTGGCCCCGCGCACGGCGGCGGCGGCCCCCGAGACCTCGAAGACGACGTCGGCTCCGGCCCCGTCGGTCCATTCCTCGACCACGGCGACCTGGTCGCGCTCGCGGGGGTCCAGCGTCGCGAAGCCGAGCTCCTCGATCTGCGCGCGGCGCTTCTCGTCGAGCTCGATCACGAGCACCTCGGCCCCGGTGTGACGGGCGACGCACGCGATGAGGACGCCGATGGGACCGCCGCCGATGACGACGGCCTTGTCGCCCGGGGCCAGCTCGGAGCGGCGCACGTCGTGGACGGCGACCGCGACCGGCTCGACGAGAGCGGCATGGTCGAGGGCGATCCCCTCGGGAAGACGCACGAGGGTCTCGGCCGGCACGTTCCACAGGCCCTGGAGTGAGCCGGGGGAGTCGATCCCGATGAAGTCGAGGTTCTGGCAGATGTGCTCGTTGCCGGCGCGGCACGCGGGGCAGGTGCCGTCCCAGGCCAGCGGCATCACCGTGACACCGTCTCCGGCGCTCCAGCCGTCCACGCCCTCGCCGACCGCGGCGATCGTGCCGCTCATCTCGTGGCCGAAGACGAGCGGGGTGGCGACTCGCGCATCCATCGAGCCGTGGAGGATGTGCAGGTCGGTCCCGCAGAGGCCCGTATAGGCCACCCGCACCTGGACCTGGCCGGGAGCGGGAGGCGTGGCATCCGCCTCCCGGATGTCGATCGTGTGATCGCCCACGTAGGCCGCTGTCAGCATTGACTCTCCTAAAGATCAGATGAATTCTCCGATCAATCATGCCTCACAAATCGTCATATGTCTCGGTTGCACCCGAAACCCCGCAGCGCTACGGTGAACAAACGATTGACCACGACGTCTCACGACGTTTTCTCCTCGACGCGAAGGCGCGCGATCCTCATGACACAGCAGATCATCAGACCCTTGGACGGTCTTCTCGTCCTCGACTTCAGTCAGTTCCTCGCCGGTCCGGTCGCGGCGCTCCGCCTCGCGGATCTCGGCGCGCGGGTCGTGAAGATCGAGCGCCCCGGCGTCGGCGACATCGGACGGACCCTCGCGTTCGCCGGTCGCTCGATCGACGGCGACACGGTGTCGTTCCACGCGATGAACCGCAACAAGGAGTCGGTCGCCGCCGACCTCAAGAACCCCGACGACCTCGAAGACGTCCGTCGGCTCGTCGCGCGCGCCGATGTCATGATCCAGAACTTCCGCCCGGGGGTGATGGAGCGCATCGGTCTCGACTACGCCTCGGTGAAAGAGATCAACCCCTCGATCGTCTACGCCAGCGCGAGCGGCTACGGCGACGAGGGTCCGTGGCGCGACCGTCCCGGTCAAGACCTGCTCGCCCAGGCGATCTCGGGGCTGCCGTGGCTGAGCGGCTCCCGGGAGGACGGCCCCGTGCCGCTCGGCCTCTCGATCGCCGACCACCTCCTCAGCTGCCACATCGCTCAGGGAGTGACCGCGCTGCTGGTCCGCCGCTTCCGCACGGGGCAGGGGGGACTCGTGCAGTCGAGCCTGCTGGAAGCCGTCCTCGACCTGCAGTTCGAGCTCCTCAGCACGAAGCTCAACGACGACACCATCCAGGTGCGGCGCCACGGAGAGCACTCCGCACACGCCTTCCTCGCCGCCCCCTACGGCACGTACCCCACCCTCGACGGGTACCTCGCCCTCGCGATGAACCCGATCCCCGAACTCGGTCGCCTCCTCGATCTTCCCGAGCTCGCGGCCCTGACGGATCCGCGCGACGCCTGGGACCGCCAGGAAGAGATCGAGGCGCTCCTCGCGGCGCGCTTCGCCACGGGGTCCACGGCGCACTGGCTCGGCATCCTGGATGCCGCGGACGTCTGGTGTGCGCCGGTGCTGACGCTCGACGAGCTGCTGGCCTCGGATGGGTTCGCGGCGATCGACATGACGCAAGAAGTCGAGCGGCGGGGGACGAGGATCGCCACGACTCGGAGCCCGCTCCGTATCGACGGGCAGGTGCTGCGCAGCGAGAAGGCCGCGCCCCTGCTCGGGGAGGACGGCGCGCGCATCCGCGCGGAGTTCCTGTCGAGCGACGTCCGGACGGAAGACGGGGCCCGCGCATGAGCGTCGAGCTGCGCGGCATCACGTGGGAGCACGAGCGCGGGTACGGCAGCGTCGCGGCGTCGGCTCGGGCGTACCGTGAGGTCGCTCCCGACGTCGAGGTGCGATGGGATCAGCGCTCGCTGCAGTCCTTCGCCGACCAGCCGCTCGAAGAGCTCGTGCGCGACTACGACCTTCTCGTGATCGATCACCCGCACATCCCCTTCGCGGCCGAGGAGGGCCTCTTCGCCCGCCTCGACGGCAGCGGTCACGACGACGAGCTCGCGCTGCTCGCCGCGCAATCGGTCGGCTCGTCGCACGCGTCGTACGCGCACGCCGGCGGGCAGTGGGGCCTCGCGACGGATGCGGCGGCCCAGGTCGCGGCCTTCCGCCCCGACCTGCTTCCCGAGCCGCCCCGCGACTGGCCGGGCGTGCTCGCCCTCGCCGCGGAGGGGAAGGTGCTCTGGCCGTACAAGCCGGTCGACGCCTTTTCGAGCCTGATCACGGTCGCCGCCGGCAACGGCGAGGATGCGATGCGGACTCCCGGCGTGTTCCTGTCCGCGGACGCTCTCGCGGAGTCGATGCACACTCTCCGGGCCCTCGCCCGGGCCGTGCCTGCGGAGTGCGCGACGTGGAACCCCATCCAGACCGCCGACGCGCTCAGCGAGGGCACGCGGTACTGCTACGCCCCGCTGCTGTTCGGCTACTCGAACTACAGCCGCCCGGGCTTCCGCGCGCACCGTCTGCGGTACGTCGACATCCCGGCATCCCGTCGTGGGGTGCGCGGGTCGCTGCTGGGCGGGGCCGGCATCGCCGTCTCGTCGCGGTCGCGCCACACCGCCGAGGCGATCGCCCACGCCTTCTGGCTCGCCTCGGCCGAGGTGCAGTCGGGCGTCTACTACGACGCCGGTGGGCAACCGGGCAACGCGGTCGCATGGGACGACGACCGCACGAACGCCCACAGCCTCGACTTCTTCCGCGGAACTCGCGCGACGCTCGAGGGTGCGTACGTGCGACCGCGGTGGTCCCGTTACATCGAGCTGCAGAACGCCCTGTCGCCCCTCGTGACGGCGGCCCTGCGCGACGAGCTGACCGACGACGAGCTGCGCGCGCGCCTGGACGCCGGCGTCCGCGCCACCGAGGGGGACCGATGAGGACGATGGACCGCTGGTACGAGGACCACGTCGTCGGAGAAGCGCGCGAGACGGTGGGGCGCACCATCACCGAGGCCGACATCGTCCTGCACGCCGGCCAGACCGGGGACTTCTTCCCCCATCACATGGATGCCGAGTGGATGGCGACGCAACCCGCCGGGCAGCGCATCGCCCACGGCACGCTCGTCCTCTCGGTCGCGGTCGGCATGACCGCCGGCGACATCAACCCGCAGTCCATGAGCTACGGGTATGACCGGATCCGCTTCATCCGCCCCGTGTTCATCGGCGACACGATCCGCGTCACGGCCGAGATCACCGCCCTGCGCCCCCACGCCAGGACCCCGGATGCCACCGGCTACGTCGACGAACTCGTCACCGTGCGCAACCAGCACGGCGACACCGTCATGGTGCTCACGCACGTGTACCTCGTCAACCGCCGTCCCGCGGGGGAGCGCGACGTGTGACGCGGGGGTGGGCTCGCGGCATCCCTACCTCTCGCCATCCCTACACTGGGCGGATGGTCAGGCTGAGCGACGTCGCCGCGCGCGCCGGGGTGTCGGTCTCGGCCGTCTCCCGCGTCCTCAGCGATGCACCGAACACCCGCGTGAGCGAGAGCACGCGACGGCGGATCCAAGAGGCGGCGGCCGAACTCGGGTATCGCCCGAACTTCGCGGCGCGCGCGCTCAAGTCCGCGCGCACCCACGTCGTCGGTCTCGTCGTGCCCGACGTGACGAACGCCGTCTTCACCGAGCTGCTGCACGGCGTCGAAGACGAGGCGTACCGCCTCGGCTACGTCGTCCTCCTGGCGCGGGCGGACGGTCTGCCCGAGGGCGTCGACATCATCGGACGACTGATCGGCGAGGGCCGCGTCGATGGGCTGATCGTGCAGACCGGCGACGCCATGCCCGACAGCGACATCAACCGCCTGATCGCGGGGCGGATGCCCGTCGTGTTCGTCAACTCGATCCATCCCGAGGGTGCGGGGTCGGTCGTCCTGGACGACGAGCGCGGCGCGGCTGTCGCCGTCGACCACCTCGTGGGGCTCGGGCACCGCCGCATCGCGCTCATCAGCGGCCTGGCCTCGTCCGATACAGCGCGCCGGCGCGAGGGCGGATTCCGTGCCGCGATGGAGCGCGCGGGGCTCGAGGTCGGCGAACGCGATGTCACGCGCCTCGGATACGAACCCGCGCGGGGCGCGGAGGCGTTGACCCTCCTGTGGGCCGGCGAGGAGCGGGCCGGCGAGGAGCGGGCCGGCGAGGAGCGGGCACGGGAGGAGCGACCGACCGCCGTCGTGGTGGCGAACGTCAACGCCGCGTACGGCGCGCTCGCCGCGGCGCGGCGCCTCGGGCTGAGCGTCCCCGAGGACCTGTCGGTGGTGGCGATCCACGACGCGTGGACGGCCGAGCACACGTGGCCACCCCTCACGACGGTCCGGATGCCGCTGCGCGAGGTGGGAGCGACGGCGCTGCGAGCGGTGGTTGAGAACCTCGCGTCGGGGGCTCGCGCGGACGTCGTGGTGACCGACCCGGCCCCGAACCTCGTGGAGCGGGCGTCGACGGCGGAGCCCCGCGAAAAGAACTGATCTATTCCGTCGATTCCTCGTCGATGTGTGGCTCTGAGCCCTCGATTCCTCCTAGTCATCTGATGAATGTGATGTAGGCTGGGGGAAAAGGAGGCGACCATGCGCACTCGTGCATTGCGGCACGGAACACTGCTCACCGAGATCGGCCTCGGCGCGGCTCAACTCGGGAACCTGTATCGCGAGACGACCGAGGCAGAGGTCGACGAGTCGGTCGACACCGCGTGGGACGGGGGTGTCCGGTACTTCGACACCGCCCCCCACTACGGGCTCGGTCTCTCGGAGCGACGCCTCGGCGCGCGCCTCGCGAGCCGCCCGCGCGACGAGTTCGTGATCTCCACCAAGGTCGGTCGGGTGCTCGAGCCGAGCCCCGAGACCGCGCACCTCCGCGACGACGACGGGTTCGACGTGCCGCGCGACGTCGTCCGCCGGTGGGACTTCAGCCGTGACGGCATCCTGCGCTCGGTCGAGGACTCCCTCCGGCGCACGGGTCTCGACCGATTCGACATCCTCTACCTGCACGACCCGGACGATCACTTCGCCCAGGCGTCCACCGAGGGCATCGGCGCGCTCATCGAGCTGCGCGAGCAGGGGGTCGTCTCGGCCGTCGGCGCCGGGATGAACGCGGCCGACCCGCTCGCCGAGCTCATCCGACGCGCCGACATCGACGTCGTGATGTGTGCGGGGCGTTACACGCTCCTCGACGACTCCGCCGCCGCGGAACTCCTTCCGCTCGCCCAGGAGCGCGGGGTCGGTGTGGTCGCCGCCGGGGTCTTCAACTCCGGGCTGCTGAGCGCGCCCCGTCCGCCCGCGGACGCCACCTACGACTACCAGCCCGCGCCGCCGGAGCTCATCGCGCGGGCGAACGCGATCGCCGACATCAGCGAGCGCCACGGGGTGACCCTGCCCGACGTCGCCGTGGCCTTCGCCCTGCGGCATCCCGCGGTCGTGTCCGTCGTTCTCGGCGCGCGAGGACGCCGCCAGGTGACCCAGAACCTCGATCGCGCCGCCACCCCCATCCCCGACGACCTCTGGCGCGACCTCGCCGAGGCAGACCTCATCTCCAAGGAAGACGCATGACCACGATCACCGCCGTCACCGCGCACGACGTGCGCTTTCCGACCTCGCTCAGCATGGACGGGTCGGATGCCATGAACAAGGACGGCGACTACTCCGCCGCCTACGTGGTGGTGCACACCGACGACCCCGAGCTGAAGGGGTACGGCTTCACGTTCACCATCGGACGCGGCAACGACCTGTGCGTGGAGGCGGCGCGTCAGCGTGGACTGCCCCTCGTCGGACGCTCGGTCGAAGATGCCGTCGCCGACCTCGGGGGCGTCTACCGCGAACTCGCCTCGGACTCGCAGCTGCGCTGGCTCGGTCCCGAGAAGGGCGTCGTCCACCTCGGCATGGCCGCGGTCATGAACGCCATGTGGGATCTCGCCGCACGGGTCGCCCAGAAGCCCCTCTGGCGCCTGCTGGCCGACATGACCCCGGAGCAGCTCGTCGACGTCGCCGACATGCGCTACCTGTCGGACGCCCTCACGCGCGAGGAGGCCATCACCATCCTGACCGAGCTCGCTCCGACGCGCGCGGCGCGCATCGCCGAGCTCGAGGGCCGTGGCGGCTACCCCTGCTACACCACGAGCGCCGGCTGGCTCGGGTACAGCGACGACAAGTTGCGGCGTCTGCTGCAGGAGGCCGTCGACGAGGGGTACCGCCACGTCAAGCTCAAGGTCGGCGCGAGCCTCGACGACGACATCCGGCGTCTGCGCATCGCGCGAGAGGTGATCGGGTGGGATGCCAACCTGATGATCGACGCGAACCAGGTCTGGGACGTCCCCGAGGCGATCGAGTGGATGAGCCACCTCGCCGAGTTCAAGCCGCTGTGGATCGAAGAGCCCACGAGCCCCGACGACGTTCTCGGGCACGCCGCGGTGCGCAAGGCCGTCGCCCCGATCGGGGTCGCGACCGGCGAGCACGGGATGAACCGGGTGCTGTTCAAGCAGATGTTCCAGGCCGAGGCGATCGACTTCTGCCAGCTCGACTCCGCCCGCCTCGCGAGCGTCAACGAGATCATCGCGGTCTACCTGATGGCGGCGAAGTTCGGAGTGCCGGTGTGCCCGCACGCCGGCGGCGTCGGTCTGTGCGAGCTCGTGCAGCACCTGTCGATCTTCGACTTCGTGTGCGTGTCCGGGACGCTCGAGAACCGTGTCACCGAGTTCGTCGACCACCTGCACGAGCATTTCGTCGACCCGTGCATCGTCGAGAACGGCGCGTACGTGCTCCCCGCGCTGCCCGGTTACAGCGCCGAGATGTACGACGCGTCTCTGGCCGAGTACACCTTCCCCGAGGGAACGTACTGGGCGAGCCGGTGACGGCTACTGGGCTTCGGGGTCTTCGTCCGCGTGTGCGGCGCTGAACTCCTCGACGCCCAGGAGGTGCACCTGCATGCGGATGCGAGCCCGGGCGGGATCCCGACGGACGAGTTCGTCGAGGATCGCCCGGTGCTCGGCCTGCGTCTCGCGCACCGATCCGCGGTGCGTGATGGCGCGCCAGAGTCGCGCGCGGAACGTGCGTCCCACGAGCGTGTCGATGATGGCGGCCAGCGCGGGATTGCCGCTCGCGCGGGCGATGATGCGGTGGAACTCGGTGTCGGCGTCGATGAAGCCCTCGAGGTCCATGTCGGGCTCGTTCTCGAGGATCGTGTCGACGACCCCGAGCGTCCGGTCGAGCTGCTGCAGCTCCTCGTCGGTGAGACGCGTGGCGGCGAGCGAGACGGTCTCGGCCTCGAGCATGCGTCGCACCGCCAGCAGGTCGGCGGCGTGGGCGGGCTGCTGGAGGTCGGCGAGGAAGCCGAGCGGGCTCAGCAGGGTGCGGGGGTCGAGCGCCGTCACGTACGTGCCGTCGCCCTGTCGCGTCTCGAGTACTCCGAGCGTCGCGAGCGCCCGGACGCCCTCGCGCAGCGAGCCGCGCGAGACGCCGAGTTGCGCCGCCAGGTCTTTCTCGATCGGCAGGCGCGACCCGGGACCGAGCTCCCCTCGCGTCAGCATCGTCTTGATGCCGTCGATGACCACGTCCGTCTGGGAACGCGGTGCGGAGACGAAGTCGTCGGTCATGGCGGTCAGTCTACGGACTGGAAGGATTCATCGGAGGAATTCCGCCGATTCCGCTCGAAACACCCCCGTCGGTGGCGAAAACCTCCGATGATGATTGTCCGAACCCGCCCGAGGAGGCACGCATGACCTTTCCCGTGATCGACGCCCATCAGCACGTGTGGGACCCGTCCCGCGCCGAGTACGACTGGCTGACGCCGGATGCCGCCCCGATCGACGGGGTCATGACGTTCGCCGACGTCGCTCCCGAGCTGCGCGCGGCCGGCGTCGACTTCACCGTGCAGGTGCAGTCCGCCGACAACCCGGAGGACACGCAACTGATGCGCGAGTCCGCCGCCGCTCACCCCGAGGTGGCCGGCATCGTCGGGTACGCCCCGCTCGAGGATCCCGAGCGGACGGAGCGCACCCTCGCGTCGTGGGAGGGTGACCCGCTCATGGTGGGTGTGCGCACCCTCATCCACAACCAGCCCGACCCCGACTGGCTGCTGCGCCCGGAGGTCGACGCCTCGCTCGGGCTCCTCGAGGAGCGCGGCCTCCCGTTCGACGTGGTCGCGGTGTTGCCGCGCCACGTCGAGATCGTCCCACTGGTCGCCGCTCGCCATCCCCGCCTGCGGATGGTGATCGACCACCTCGCGAAGCCGCCGATCGGCGTGAGCGACGGGGCGGAGTGGGGTCGTCTGATGAGTGCCGCCGCGGAGAACGCGAACGTGTACGCCAAGGTGAGTGGACTGTACTCGGCGACGGGCGACAGCTCGGCGTGGACGACCGACCAGATCCGCCCGTTCGTGGACAGGGCTCTCGAGATGTTCGGGCCCCAGCGCCTGATGTACGGCGGGGACTGGCCGATCTCCGTGCTTTCCGGCGGATACACGCGCGTGTGGAACGGTTTGCGACCCCTGTTCGACGAGTTCGACGCCGACGCCCGCGAGCGGGTCCTGGGGCGCACGGCGGCAGAGTTCTACCGCCTCGACGCGGGTCGACTCGGCCTTTCCGGCTGAAGTCGATCAGAATCGGCAAAAAATCGTGGAAACAACAATTCATCTGATGTATCGTCGGACCTAAGCCTGAGGCTGCGAGATCGGACGAGCAAGCAAACGTTTGATCAAATACGTGCCGCGGGATAACGTTTGACCAATTCGCTCGGGTCGTCACAGCTCCCGATCAACTGGGCGAAGCGGCAGCTCACACAAAGGAGTGTCAATGAAGACAACACGCATCCTCGCGGCCGGGGCGGCGCTCGCCGTCGCCGCGCTCACGCTCGCCGGATGTTCCGGCGATGCCACGGGCGGGACGGCGTCGCAGGCGCAGACCGACTCGGGCGGAAAGATCACCGTCTGGGTCGACCCGCCCCGCGTGCCCGCCGCCGAGGCATTCCAGAAGGCGTACCCCGACATCCCGATCGACGTCGTGCAGATCGACGGCACGGTGGGCGGCAAGACGGTGAAGCAGTCGTTCGCCAACTTCGACGCCGCGGGGTCCGGCTGGCCCGACGCGATCTTCTTCCCATCGAACGACGACATCGCCTGGGCGACGAACTCGACCAGCAACTACGCGGCCGACCTCACCGATCTGATGGCCGACACGATCTCGGGCTACGACCCCGCCGTGCTGTCGTTCTGCAACATCGACGGCAAGATCCGGTGCCTGCGCAACGACGCGGCACCCGACGTGTTCTGGTACAACAAGGCCTTCTTCGACGAGAACGGCTACACGCTGCCCACGACGTGGGAGGAGTACGGCGACCTCGCGGTCAAGATCGCCACCGAGCACCCCGGCGAGATCAGCGGCTTCCTCGGCGACGCCTACGCGATCAACCGCTACCTGCAGGCCTCGGGTTGCCCGACGAACGACCGCGTGTCCGAGAGCGAGGCGCACATCGACCTCTCCGACTCGACCTGCACCCGGGCGACCGATCTGCTCGACAAGATGTACAAGGGCAAGGCGCTCAGCACCCAGGGCATCTTCGACGGCGACGCGGCGACCGAGGGCCAGAACCTCGTGATGAGCCCCGGAGCGGCGTGGTGGGGAAACTACCTCTTCCGCGACACCTGGAAGATCCCGGCCGGCCAGATGACCGCGGCGGCTCCGCTGCCCTGGAAGGGCGACTCGAAGCCGTCGACCGGTAACGAGGGCGGTGGCCTCTGGGGCGCCTCGTCGCACATCACGGGCAAGGAGCTCGAGAACACGCTGACGTTCATGAAGTTCGTCGCGACCGACCCGCGCTGGCAGGTCGACCTCTCCACGGGCCTTCCCGGCTACGGCCCCGTCCAGGACGCGTGGCTCGCCAAGCTCGAGGCCGACAAGTACTTCGCCGACGTGCCCACGACGCAGGCGTCGTTCAAGACCGCCCTGGGTGAGGTGCAGCCGTACTCGTACATGCTGTACGACACCGGCTCGGTCTGGACCGAGACGGTCAGCCCCACGCTGATCTCGGGCGGCAGCATCCCGGACGCGATCACCAAGTTCGGCGACGAGCTGGTGAACCAGGCCAAGTCGGTCGGCTACACCGTTCAGTGATCCCGCGGCCAGGGCGCCGGTGAGAACCGGCGCCCTGGCCCCCTGTCTTCCCCCGGAAGTCGATTCCCCAGGAAAGAAGTCATGACCGTCACCGCCACAGAAACGCTCACCACAGCCGAGCGACGCGGGGCTCTGCCCCGCCGCACCTCGGGGCGTCGGCGCGCTCCCCACCGTGTCGAGGCCCGCGGGGCCTGGATCCTCATGGCGCCGTACGCGGCGCTGTTCCTCGTCGCCGCCGCCATCCCCATCTGCTACGCGTTCTGGATCTCGCTCCAGAAGGCGCCGACCATGGTCAACCCGAAGTCCGGGTTCGGCGGCCTGGACGCCTACATCACCGCCGTCACCGACTTCCGGTTCTTCGACACGTTCATCAACATCTTCACGGTCATGATCGTGTGGCTGCCGCTGATGATCGTGGGCATCGTCGGTCTCGCGCTGCTCGTGCACGCGAGCCCCGGGCGCTTCGGCGGCGCGATGCGCTTCGTGTACTTCCTGCCCGGCGCCCTCGCCGGCATCGCCAACTTCGTGCTGTGGGTCTACCTGCTGAACCCCTCGATCTCGCCGATCGCGTTCCTCTGGCAGGGCCTGGGAGTCAACAACCTCAAAGAGGTCACGACGACCGAGAACCTTCCCTGGATCCTCACCGCCATGCTGTTCTTCCAGGGCGTCGGAACGTGGATCGTCATCGTCAACGGGGGCCTGAACGGCATCGCCGAAGAGGTCTTCGAGGCGGCCAAGATCGACGGGGCCAACTCGTGGCAGCTCGCGTGGAGCATCAAGCTCCCGCTCATCCGCCCCTGGATCGGCTACGCCGCGCTGATGAACCTCGCCTACGGCTTCCAGCTGTTCCTCGAGCCCTACCTGCTGCGGCAGATCTCGTCGGGATCGGTGGATGCCGAGTGGGCGCCGACGCAGCTGGGTTACGCGTTCGCCTTCACCAACCGCAACTTCCCGGCCGCCGCGGCGATGTCGATCATCCTGCTGGTGATCACGCTCGCGATCGGCATGTTCATCGTGTTCAAGAGCGGCCTGTTCGGCGAAGAGGAGAAGTCCAAGTGAGCGTCGCGACCCGCACTCCGTCCGGCAACAAGGCCCCGTCGACGCGCTGGAGCGTCGGTCGGGTGTCGCGCATCACGGTGATGCTCGTCGTCGCCGCGATGTTCGTGATCCCGATCGTCGGCTTCATCGCGATGGCCTTCCGCGACCAGGACAACGTCGCCGCCGGAAGCGACGGCTTCCTCGGGCTCGGCGGCCTCTCCTGGGATCACGCGGTCTACAGCTGGTCGCAGATCACCGGCTTCGGCCCCTCGGGGGGCGGACTCTTCCAGCGGTGGATCCTCAACTCCCTGATCCTCGCTGTGGCGGGCGGCATCCTGGCTCTGGTCGCCGCTCTCCCCGCGGGCTACGCGCTCGCCCGACTGCGGTTCCGGTGGCGCAAGGCGTGGCTGTTCGCGACGCTGCTGGCGATGGTCATGCCCAACACGGTCCTGGTCATCCCGCTCTTCCTCGAGGTCAACGCGATCGGCGCCGTGGGGCAGCTCTGGCCCGTGGCGGTCATCATGGGCTTCTTCCCGTTCGGGGTGTACCTCAGCTACATCCACTTCATGACGACCATGCCGCCCGAGCTCGTGGAGGCCGCGCGGATCGACGGACTGGGGGAGCTGGCGATCTTCTTCAAGATCGGCCTGCCGATCTCGAAGCAGGCGATCGCGCTCGTGGCGTTCTTCTCCTTCGTGGCCAACTGGACGAACTTCTTCCTGCCGCTGGCGCTGCTGACCTCGAACCAGCAGAACAAGACGATCTCGATCGGCATCCAGGAGCTCATCGGCGCGAGCCCGCTGTTCAACGCGACCGTGGCCGCGGGGCTCGACGTCAAGCTCTACATGCCGCAGCTGGCGCTCGCGACGGTCATCTCGATGATCCCGCTGCTCATCGTGTTCATCGGGGCGCAGCGCTTCCTCGTGCGCGGGCAGACCGTCGGCGCGGTCAAGGGCTGAGCGCGTGAGCGACCAACCCGAGCGGCATCCCGCCCCGTCGTACACCTTGCGCGCGGTGGAGGACCCGCGTCCCATCGTGATCATCGGCACCGGCGGGATCGTGAAAGACGCCCACCTCCCCGCGTACCGGAAGGCGGGGTTCCCCGTCTGGGGCCTGGTGAACCGCACGGTCGAGCGCGCCCGGGCGCTCGCCGACGAGTACGGCATCGCCCACGTCTTCGGAACGGTCGCCGAGGCGGTGGCCGCGGCGCCCGCCGACGCCGTGTACGACATCGCGCTCATGCCCGAGCAGTACCTCGACGCCCTCGAGGCGCTGCCCGACGGGGCCGCGGTTCTGATCCAGAAGCCGCTCGGACACTCGCTCGCCGAGGGGGTGGCCCTGCGGGACGTCTGTCGACGGAAGGGGCTCGTCGCCGCGGTCAACACGCAGCTGCGCTTCGCCCCCTACATCGCCGAGGCGCGCCGTCTCATCGCGGAGGGGGCCATCGGCGAGGTGTACGACATGCAGGTGCGGGTGGCGGTGGACACCCCGTGGCATCTCTTCCCGCACGTGTTCGGGCTCGACCGCCTCGAGATCACGATGCACAGCGTCCACTACCTCGACCTCGTGCGCTCGTTCTTCGGCGACCCCGACGCGGTCAGCGCGGTGACCGTCCGGCATCCCGAGAAGCCCGAGATCGCCACCACGCGCTCGACGATCCTGATGCGTTACCGGGATCGCCCCCTGCGGGTCACCGTCAGCACGAATCACGACCACGCCTTCGGGCCGGGGCACGAGGAGAGCTTCGTGCAGTGGGAGGGCACGCGCGGGGCGATCCGCGCGCAGATGGGCCTCCTGCTCGACTACCCGGACGGCGGTCCCGATTCGCTCGAGATGGTGCTGCTCGACGAGAAGGATGCCGGGTGGCAGCCCGTCCCCTTCGAGGGGTCGTGGTTCCCCGACGCGTTCATCGGCTCGATGGGTGCCGTGCAGCGCTTCGTCGAGGGGTCGGTGTCGACGCTGCCGACCGCGGTCGACGACGTGCTGCACACCATGGCGGTCGTCGAGGCCGCCTACGCTTCCGCAGACCGAGAGGGCGTCCCCGTGGCCGTCCCCGACCCCCAGGAGAACACGTGAGAAGGTTCGCGTCCGTCATCGGCGTCTCGCCCGAGAACCGCGAGGAGTACGAGCGGTACCACGCCGCCGTCTGGCCCGGCGTGCTCGAGCAGATCACGCGGAGCAACATCCGCAACTACTCGATCTACCGCTACGGCGAGCTGCTCTTCGCGTACTACGAATACGTCGGCGACGACTACGAGGCCGACATGGCGGCCATGGCGGCCGACCCCGAGACGCAGCGCTGGTGGTCGGTGCAAGAACCCCTGCAGAGCCCCGTGCCCGACCGGCGCGAGGGCGAGTGGTGGCACGAGCTCCCCGAGATCTTCCATCTCGACTGACCGCTAGCTGCGGGCGGCCCGATCCATCTGCATCGCGTACGCGCGGGTGAAGGCGGCGCCGCCCGGTCCGCGCAGGACCGTGCGCAGCGCCGCCGTCTTGGCCGCGTGCGCGCCCGGGCCGAGCGCTCGCCCGAGGAACGTGTTGAGCGCGGCCAAGCGGGCCGCGTGCCTCGCCGACGCGAGACGATCGCGCTCCCAGCGGGCGAGCCCGTCCGGTGCGTCCGTCCGCAGCCAGCGCGAGAGCAGCGGGGCGAGGGTCAGCGCGTCGAGCAGCCCGAGGTTCATGCCCTGACCGCCGATCGGGCTGACCTCGTGCGCCGCGTCGCCGACGACGATCACCCGGCCCCGCCGGAGCGCGGGAGCCACGGCGCGGCGGACCCGGAAGGTCGTCGCCGCGGGGATGTCGACGTCGAGCCCGGCGCGGTCGGTGACGGCGCGGCGGAGGAAGGCCGTGGCATCCGGGATCTCGTCGGTGCCCGCCCAGGCCACGAGACGACGGTGACCGTCGGGAAGCGGGAACGACTCGAGCACGCCCGCGCGTTCGAGGTGGACGCGCGCGACGGGACCGCCGGGAGCGACGACGTCGGCCATCGCGTACCGGTCGGGGTACTCATGCGTGCGCACGGCGCCGGGGCGGTAGACGAGTTCTCTCCCCGCCCACCCGGATGCCACGACGACGAACCGGGCCCGGATCTCCTCGTCGCCGTGCGGGCCTACGGCTCGTGCGCGCACCGACGCGCCGTCGTCGATCAGCGCCGTGACGGCGACCCCGCGCCGGACCGGCGGAGCGAGCCGGGTGAGGACGTCGACCGTGTCGGCCTGCGGGAGCGCGGCGACGTACGGGTGCCGCGCGCGCAGCCGGTCGAAGCGGATCTCGGCCAGCAGCCGCCCGTCGGCGCGCGCCTCGCCGCGTTCGATGCGCACCGCTCGCGCGAGCAGCTCGTCCGTCGCGCCCGAGGCCTCGAGGTGCGCGAGGGCGGGGGAGTGGATGCCGATGGCCCGCGTCCCCCCGCCGATCGCCGTCCGCTTCTCCACGACGTCGACCTCGACCGCCCGCGCGCGCAGGTCGGCGGCGAGGGCGAGACCGACCGGGCCCGCCCCGACGACGAGGACCTCAGGCATCCGCGCGTCCTCTCGCGACGGCGAGCACCCGGAAGGGCGCGGGGGTCTCGACGCGCCACGGCGAGCCGAGGGCCTCGGCCAGTTCGGGCGCGCGGTGGCTGCGGCGGATGGAGCGGAGCCCGTCGACCCGCAGGAAGGTTCCCGCCGACAGGGGGGCGATGCCCACGGCGTACAGCGCGTAGGCGAGGCGGCCGCGGGCGATGTCGGCGTGCAGCACGGGCCCGCGCGACAGGGTGAGCGAGTCGTCGGCGAACTGCTGCAGTGCCCCGGCGTCGAGATGGTGCAGGACGTGGTTCGACAGCACGAGGTCGAAGCACTCGCCGGCGTCGATCAGCGCGCGCGACCCCTGGGCGACGAAGCGGACCCCGGGGCGTTCCCTCTCGCGTGCCGCCTCGAACGCCCGGGGATCGGGGTCGGCCCCCACCCACTCGACATCGAGGCCGTCGCGCGCGGCGAGGGTCGCGAGGCGAACCACCACGTCGCCGCCGCCGCACCCGAGGTCGAGCACGCGGGCGGGGCGACCGAGCGCCCGCAGCTCGGGGCGCACGCGCGAGCGGTACACGTGACCCCACGCCGACACGAGCCGATTCACGAGGCCGAACCGGCGGTACGTCGCGGCGAGGGCGCGGGGGTCGCAGTCGGGGTCGTCCATCAGCTCGGTGAGGGCGGTGTCGCGCTCGGCGAGCCCTCGCCACGCTCCCGGTGCGCGGGTCACGGCCGCCGCAGCGTCAGGCGCGCCGCCTCCACCGTGAGTCCCGGGCCGAAGGCCAGCGCGGCCACGCGGTCGCCGTCGTCGCGCGAGGGGTCGGCGAGGAGGTCGCGCAGGATGAACAGCAGGGTCGCGCTCGACATGTTGCCGTGCGCGCGCAGGACCTCCCGCGAGGGCGCGAGGGCGCTGGCATCCAGATCCAGGGCGCTCTCGACGCGGTCGAGGATGCTGCGACCCCCGGGATGAACGGCCCACGCGTCGACCCCGTCGAGGTCGCCGACCACGTCGGCGGCGATACCGACGATCTCTCGGCCGATGATGCGCGGGACCTCGGGCGTCAGCGTCATCTCGAAGCCCGAGTCGCCGACGGTCCACGCCATGTCTCGTTCGCCTTCGCCCGTGAGGTGGGTGGCGAAGCCGTCGAGGTCGAAGCCCTCGTGCCCGGGATCTTCGGATGCCACGACCGCCGCCGCGGCACCGTCGGCGAACACCGAGGCGGCGACGATCTGATCGGGGTGCGACGAGGTCTGCCAGTGCAGCGAGCACAGCTCGGCGCACGCCACCAGCACGACGGCGTCGGCGTCGGCGGCGACGATGCGCGCGGCCAGGCGCAGCGCGGGGATCGCCGCGGCGCACCCGATGAATCCGAGGTGGTACCGCTCGACCGTGGTGGCGAGACCCAGGTCGCGGACGAGCCGGTAGTCGGGGCCGGGCGCGAACATCCCGGTGCACGAGACGGTCACGACGTGGGTGATGGCATCCGGCGTTCGTCCCGACCCGGCGATCGCGGCGCGCGAGGCCTGAGCGAACAGAGGGGGAGCGGCGCGGCGGTACTCGTCGTTGCGGGCGCCCGTCGGCGGCATGAGGAGGGTGTCGCCGTCGCGGACACCGAGGGCTCCGCCGCCCTCGCCGGCGAGCTGGGGGAGGACGACGTGCCGCGTGTCGATCGCCGCCGCGTCGAAGGCCGCGCCGACCAGCCGCTGCGCTTTCCGGTCGAACCCGGGCTGGGCCGCGAAGAGGTCGCGGAGCGTGGCCTGGTCGACGCGCGTCTCGGGCAGGGCCGTGCCGATCGAGAGGATGCGCGCGGTCATGCCTCACTGTAGACACGCTTTCCCGGGTCGGCTGCGGGGATGGCGCGGGTGTCGCCCGCCGTCTATGGTGCGGCGCGGCGCCTGCGCGTCCCTCTCTCTCCCTCCCCCTTGAGGCGTGAGTGTCCAGAACACCCGGACGTTCGGAAAACTCGTCCGGGTGTTTTGGACACTCAGCGCCGGGACGGCACCTCGCGCGACCCGACCCGGTTACGCGGCGACGGCGTCCCGGAGCAGCAGGCCCGAAAGGGCCTCACGGTAGTCGTCGACCATCCGGCGTCGGTCGAGACGACCCCGCGCCCGGATCGCGGCGGCGCGGAGCGCGCCACGGTGGGCGAGGGCGTGCTCCCAGGTGTCCGCGATCGCGTCCGCGTCGCGCGGCGTGACGAGGCCGAAGCCCTCGACGACGCGAGCGGCGTCGCCGACGTCGGTGGTCACGGGGACGGCCCCGGATGCCGCCCCCTCGGCCAGGCAGAGCGGTGAGGCCTCGCCGAAGGCGCTGGTGAGGGCGACGACGTCGGCCACGCGGTAGAGCTGGGGCATGTCCTCGCGGAGCCCGAGTGAGTGAAGGTGCGTCCCGTCCGCGAGGCGGCTCTCGGCGACGAGGGAGGCGAAACCGGTGTTGTCGCGGGTCATCCCCGATCCGCACATCACGTAGTGCGTGTCGGGGAAGCGCCGCGCGTGCCGCGCCACCGCCGCGAGGAAGAGACCCGGATCCTTCATCGCGTCGAACCGCGCCGCCAGCAGCACGACGTGCGCCGACTCCGGGATGCCGAGACCCGCGCGGATCCGTCGACGCTCGAGCCGCGTCCCCGGCCGGAACCGCCGTGTGTCGATGCCGTTGTCGATGATCCACGCCTCGCCGGCGGCGACACCGGCGCGGGCGTACGCGTCGGACGTGGAGGCGGCGCACGAGATGGTCGCCGACACGATGCCGGCGGCCGCGGCATCCGTCAGCCATCCCAGGGCCGGTCCCGAGTGAGCGGGGTCGGAGCGGTGCAGGCACGCGGCCGTCGGACGAACGGGCAGCAGACCCGCCTGATCGAGCGCGAGGACGAGGCTCAGGGGCTGCTCCTTCAGCGACAGCACGATGTCCGCCTCGTCGAAGAGAGCGGCGGCGTGGTCGAGCTCGGCGGCGCTGAACGCATCGGGCGTGATCGGTCGATCGCCGGCGATGCGGTCGAACGTCGTGATCCCGACACCCGCGTCGCGGAGCCGGTGGTATCTCGCGTCGTCCCGGGCGTCCTGCACCGAGCCGTCGCGACGGGCCGCGGAGGTGAGCGACAGGACGTGATGCTCCTGGCCGCCGGTCGTCGCGAGGCTCGCGACGACGTCGGAGTGCAGGATCCGCGCCCCTCCGGCGAAGAATCCTTCGTAGAGCGACAGCACGCGCACGGGTCGAGTCATGGGATCGCCTTCCGGGGGAGGGGCGCCGCGTCGTCTGACGCGGTTGTCTCATGCTGAAGGCTCGACCCCGGGCTGCGGGTTACGCCTCGAAGACCATCGTGTGAACGACGGGACACCCGGGGTCGGCACGGGAGCGGCGCGTGGATCGTCCGTCGGGTCGAGGCGTCGGCACGACCGGTTTTACCCGGCGCGGCGTGACGAAAGGGACTGGGCGGGGATGAGTACGATGTACGGTCGTGTCGTCGTCACCCGATTCGCCATCCGGCTCCGCCCCGGATTCACCGATGGGCCGCGCCCTGCTCGCCTACGGCGAGGCGCGTCGCACCGCGGTGGCCGAGGCGCGTCGAGAGCTGTCGTTGAACGAACTCGACGCTCGCGCCCTGCTCTTCGTCGTCGACAACCCGGGCGCACGTCCCTCGGACGTGCGCGACCACCTCGGCATCACCTCCGCCGGCGTGACGACGCTGATCGATCGACTGGTGCAGCGCGGTGCGGTGCGTCGCGACCTCGACACCGAGGATCGTCGGGTGAACCACATCACGGCGATCATCGACCTCGACGCGTACCCCTGGTCGCTGCTGCGCGCTTTCGACCGGTCGATCGAGCGGGCGATCGCGGCGCTCGATCCGGACGAGAGCGCGCGAGTCGCGCACATTCTCGAACGCGTCGTCGCCGAGGCCACGCGAGCGGACTGACGACCCTTACTGCCCCGCGAGGAATGCTTCGGAGCGCGCCTGCAGGAAGGAGCAGAGCGCCGAGAGCATCGCGAGTTCTCCTGACAGGGCGAGCACCTTCCCGGCGGGCAGGGGAGCGGCGTTCTCGCGCGGCTCGAAGGTCACGGCCCAGTCCGTCGATCCGGCCGCAGCGCCGGGGGCCACGAAGAACGTCGTCGAGACGCTGCGCAGTTGCGCCGCGATCAGTCCTCGATCCAGATCGTCGTCCAGATCCTGAGGAATGACCCGCAGGATGTCGGCGTCGTGGTACCCCAGGGCTCGGAAATCGTCGACCCACGATTGCAGAGTCGCCATGGTGCGGAAGGTCATTCGGCATCCCGTCGATCGATGGCCGCCGGAACGCGCGCCTCACCAATTATGCGACCCGCCGTATCGGTCGCGGGTCGAGAGACCACGACCTGCGCGCAACCGCTGCCCCACGGCTGCGCTGGCTCGTTTCTTGCCGGCGACCGGGAACGATACGGTGAAAGGATCCCCCGGCATCCTTTCTCGCCGATATCCCCCCGATGTCCTGAGAGCGATCCCACGCACATTTCGCGTGAGAAAGCAACGGTGTTGCCGCACGTTTCCGGACGATTTAGGAAAGCCCCGTGGAGCATACGAACATCGAGACCAGGGATGCCGCCATCGTCGAAGAGATGTGGCAGACGGTCGTTCCGGGGGCTCGTATCTCGCGCGCCGACGCCATTCAGCCCGCATTGAACTGGCACGCCGTCTCGGATACGGGATTCGCCTTCTGCGATTACACGATCGGATCGACCATGCTCGTCGAGTCCGACCCTCTCGATCAGGTCGTCGTGGGACGGATCGCGGGGTCGCGCGTGGCGGGGACGTATCGCCGTGAACGCATCGACACGGCGGTCCCCTTCATGGTCGTCGATCGCCCACTCGAGGTCGCCTTCACCGGACGCATCGTCGGGACCGCTGTCTCGTTCTCGCGCTCCGACTTCGAGGACGGCGCGCGTCGGCTTTCGGGTGATGAGGGACTCCGGGTCCGCGCGACCGGGTACGCCCCGGTCAGCGAGCAGCGCCTGCGGTACTGGACGCGCACGTGGGAGTACGCGAGGGACGTCCTTCTGCGCTCCCCCGAGCGAACCCCCCTGATTCAGCAGCAGGCGCGGATGCTCATGCTCGAGGCGGCGCTGCTCACCTTCCCCACGACCTTCACCGATGCGCTCGCCGCGGGCCGCCCCGCCCGCCCGCTGCCGGCACCCGTGCGCCGCGCGAAGGCGTACATCGAAGCCCACGCGGCGGAGTCGGTCGTTCTGGCCGACATCGCCGCCGCGGCCCGGCTGTCGCCTCGCGGCTTGCAGTATGCCTTCCGGGCCTCCACCGGACGCACCCCGATGCAGTACCTACGGCGTGTGCGCCTGGACGCGGCGCGCGCCGATCTGCGCAGCGCCGACCCGTCCGTCGACACGGTCGCGGCAATCGCGGCGCGCTGGGGCTTCTCCAATCTCGGTCGCTTCGCCGCGATGTACCGCGGGGAGTTCGGCGAGACGCCGTCGACGACGCTGCGCTCCTGAGCGGCTCAGGTCATCGGGGAGGGCAGCACCGGACTGTTCGCGGTGAGCCGCGCGAGCACGCGGTGCGCGAGCTTCATGAACTCGGTCGTCGCCGGGGAGACGGTTCCGCCGCGCCGTGTGATGAAGGCGTAGTGCTCGTTGACGGGCGGTGCGAGCGTCGTCCAATGCAACCCGCGCTCCGCGATGACGGATCGCCCCACGTGGTACGACACGAGCGAGTCGCCGACGTCCTGCGCCGCCAGCTCGAGCGCGTGGGTCTGGAACTCGACCTCGATGATCGGCTGCATGCCTAGTCCGGCGGCTTGCGCGCGCTGCAGGATGGAGACACGCAAAGGATCATCCTGTGACCAGCGGGCTTCGGAAAGGATGAGGGGGCGGGTGGCCAGGGCCTCGATCGCGACCGGCGCGGCGGTGTGTGCGGGGTTTCGGGAGACGTAGACCACCTGATCGACGAACACGCTTTGCGAGACGACGAGGTCCCGATCGTTCACCGGGAGTTGCACCAGACCTGCCTCGAGATCGCCCCCGCGGACCGCGTCGGCGACCTCGGACGAGTTCAACCCCGTCACGCGGATCCGCACGCCGGGATGCTGAGCGTGGAACTCTCGGATGAGGTCGGTCAAGAGGTACAGATGCGCGCTGTTGAACGTGCCGAACGACACCGTGCCTTCTTCGAGGCTCTTCACTCGGCGGCCGAAGTCGGCGAGCTCGACGACGTCGTTGACCGCGCGCTCCGCCAGTGGCAGGAGCTGTCGTCCCGCGTCGGTGAGAGTGAGTCGGCGCGCCGTGCGGCTGAAAAGGCGCAGGCCGAGGTTCTGTTCGAGTGCCGCTATCTGCTCGGACAGGCTCGGCTGCGCGATGTGATGTTCGGCCGATGCGGCGGCGAATGTGCCGACGCGCGCGGCCGTCACGAAGTATTCGAGTTGACGCACGGTGGGCAATGGCATGACTTCGCCTCCAAGGTTTTACCTGTGCTCACCATAGCGAAACAAGCCTGGCTCTTATCTCGAGGCGCTGGTGCACTGGATCCACGTCATCACCGACAGGAACGGAGACAGTGCATGCACGGAACGGCGGGTATCGCCCTCATCACGGGTGCCGCGAGCGGCATGGGCGCTAGCGCGGCTGCATTGTTCCTTCAGCGCGGGTACCGCGTGCTGGGCGTCGACGTCGCGTCCACGTCGGCACCCCGGGGGTTCGAGGCGTCGTACGTCTCGGTGGTCGCCGATGTGCGGTCCCGCTCCGCGCTCGAAGCGGCGATCGGCGACGCCCTCGAACTGCAGGACGCCGTCGACGTGGTCGCGAACATCGCCGGGATCTACCCGCCGACCACCCTGGACACCTACGACGAGGCCACTTTCCATCGCATCTTCGACATCAACGTCCTCGGCATCCTGAACGTCATCGCCGCAGCCCGCCCGCGTCTGTCGCGCGGAGCCTCGATCGTCAACTTCGCCTCGGTCGACGCGTTCGAGGTGTCGCGCGGGCAGCTGCTCTACGGAGCCTCCAAGGCGGCGGTGGTCATGCTGACCAAGTCCCTCGCGCTCGAGCTCGCGCCCGACGGCATCCGCGTCAACGGCATCGCTCCGGGCTGGGTGGCCACCCCCGGCAACGCCGCGACGGGGCGGATGGATGCCGCGGCGGCATCCATCCCGCTCGGACGCGTGGCGCAGCCCGAGGAGATCGCGGCGTGGGTGTGGCTCATCTCGCAGCCGGACTACGGCGCCTTCCTCACGGGCGAGACCATCGTGCTCTCGGGTGGGGACGTGATGCGCTGATGCACGGCCTCGTCGTCGTGACCGGAGCAGCCCGCGGGCAGGGTGCCGCGCACGCGCGCCTGCTCGCCGAGCACCGGTACGCCGTCCTCGTTGCGGACGTCCTCGACGCCGAGGGCGAGCACACCGCGGAGAGCCTCGGCGCGAGCGGGGCCACCGTCACCTACCGGCACCTCGACGTCACGTCCGAGGCGGACTGGGGCAGTCTCGCCGAGGAGATCCGTTCGAGCGAAGTCCCCCTGCGGGGTCTGGTGAACAACGCCGGCGTCCTGCGTCACCGCCCCCTCGCCGACACCTCCCTCGACGAGTGGGAGCTGCAGATGGCGGTGAACGCGCGCAGCGCGTTCCTCGGCATCCGTGCCCTCGCCCCGTTGCTCGTCGACGGGGGATCCATCGTGAACGTCTCGTCGACGGCCGCCCTCGTCGGATCGTCCGGCTACGCCGCGTACTCGGCGTCGAAGGCCGCGCTCCTCGGACTCACGCGCACCGCCGCAGTGGAACTCGCTCCACGCGTGCGCGTCAACGCCGTCTGCCCCGGCGGCGTCGCCACGGCGATGAACGAGGACGAACCCGCCGGCGGGTCGAGCTCGACCGCACCGCTGGGTCGTCGCGCCAGGGCCGACGAGATCTCCCCTCTCGTGGCCTACCTCGTGGGCGAGGACGCCGCGTTCGTGACCGGCTCCGTCCTGACCATCGACGGCGGCCTGACCGCCGCCTGAGACCTGCACCACCCCGTCACCCGACCCGAAGGAACAGCACCATGACCCGAACCATGCCCCGTCGCTCCGCCCGTGTTCTCGTCCTCCTCGCCGCCTCCGGTCTCGCCCTCGCCGGCTGCGCCTCCGCGGCTCCCGCGTCGACGGTCGCGGCGGACTGCACCCCCGCCGACGAGGGGCTGACGACCTTCACCGCCGGAACCCTCACCGTCGGCGTCCCCGAGAACCCGCCGTACACCGAGACCGACGGCTCCGGCGGCGCCTCCGGCATCGAGATCGACATCATCAAGAAGCTCGCCGACGCCGAGTGCCTCGCCGTCAGCTACGTGCCCATCACCTACGCCAACGGCATCCCGATGATCACGGAGCAGAAGAAGACCGACATCATCACCGGTGGCTGGTACGTCACGCCCAAGCGTGCCGAGCAGGTCGGTTTCACCACTCCGACGATGTACGACACCATGGGCGTCGTCTCGAAGGACGGCATCGACACCGTCGACGAGCTCGAGACGGTCGGAACGGTCGGCACCGGCACGGGCTTCTCGTGGAACGAGGAGCTGGCGCCCCTGCTCGGCAGCAAGCTGCAGCAGTACCCCGGCACGGTCGAGATGAAGCAGGACCTCGTCGCCGGGCGTATCCAGGCCGCGCTCGACGGGTACGCCGTCGCGGTGGCCGCCTACGCCGACACCGACTACAAGGTCGAGCCCATCCAGGCGGATCCCCGCGTGTCGATCACCCAGACCAAGCCCCTGATCGCGTTCCCCGTGTCGAAGGACAACACCGCTCTCTCCGACGCCCTCAGCGCGCTCATCGACCAGTACCGCACCGACGGCACTCTCGCCGATCTGCTGGCGACATACAAGCTGCCGGCCGACCTGCTGGTGCCCGCCGACGTCGCGGCGACCTCCATTCGATGACCCGCCGGGGCGCCCGCCGTGCGCGGGCGCCCCGCTTCCTCCGAGAGGCACCCCATGCCCCAGCTGATCACCGAGGCCAACGAGCTCGCCACCGCGGGCGTCACCATCTCGCACCTGTCGAAGAGCTTCGGCACCAACCTCGTGCTCGACGACATCTCCATGACCGTCGCCCCCGGAAGCGTCACGGCGCTGATCGGACCCTCGGGCTCGGGCAAGAGCACGCTGCTGCGCTGCGTCAACCTGCTCGAGCAGCCCGATCGGGGGTCGATCACGGTCGGCTCGACGACCATCGAGGCCGGGGCCAAGGTCACCGATCGCACCCTGCTCGCGCTGCGCCGACAGGTGGGCATGGTGTTCCAGTCCTTCAACCTGTTCCCCCACATGACGGTGCTGCGCAACGTCGCCTACCCGCAGGAGAGGATCCTCGGCCGCTCCCGCGCGGAGGCCGAGGAGCGCGCGCTCACGCTGCTGGAGCGCGTGGGCCTGCGCGACAAAGCGCAGCAGCACCCCGGTCGCTGTTCCGGCGGCCAGCAGCAGCGGATCGCGATCGTCCGGGCACTCGCGCTGAACCCCCGCGCCATGCTGTTCGACGAGCCCACGAGCGCCCTCGATCCCGAGGTCGGCGTCGAGGTCCTCGCCGTGATGCGCGAGCTCGCCGACAGCGGGATGACGATGATCGTCGTCACCCACGAGATGCAGTTCGCGCGCGACGTGTCCGACCACCTCGTGGTGATGGCCGACGGCCACATCATCGAGGAGGGAGACCCTCGCGCGATCATGGCCGCGCCGCGCGAGGAGCGTACGCGCCGCTTCCTCTCGGCCGTCCTGGAGCGCTGACGTGGAGGCCATCGTCGCGGTCCTGCTCGGACTGCCCATGACCCTGCTCGTCACGGCCGCGGCCTTCGCGATCGGCCTGATCGGCGGCATCCCGCTGATGCTGGGCCTGCGCTCCCGCCATCGTGTCGTGCGGCTCGTCGTGCGTTTCGTCGTCGACCTCATCCGCGGCATCCCGCCGATCGTGTGGCTCTTCGTGCTGTTCTTCGGTGTGTCGATCGGCGCGTTCCGTTTCAATGCGCTGGCCGCGGCGATCGTCGGGCTCGGCGTCATCTCGGCCGCCTACGTCGCTGAGATCTACCGCGGGGGCTTCGCGACCCTGCCCACCGGACAGACCGAAGCCGCCCGGGCCCTCGGGCTCGGCCGCCGCGCCACCTTCGTCCGCGTGCTCGCGCCGCAGGCGGCTCGCACGGCACTGCCCTCGATCACGACGTTCCTGCTCGCGCTGGTGAAGGACTCCTCGATCGCCTCCACCATCGGCGTCACCGACATGGTGTTCGCCGCCAACACCTTCGTGCGGCAGAACCCGATGACCGCCGGGCTCACCCCGTTCTTCGTCGCGGCCGCCGTGTACGTCGCGATCAGTATCCCGCTCGCGATCGTCGCCCGTCGCCTGGACTCCCGTCTGAGGAGGAGCGCCTGATGGATCTCTCGCTGTACCTTCCCCGCCTGCTCGACGGGCTCGGCGTCAGCCTGCAGCTGACCGCGATCTCGGTCGTCCTCGGGTACGCCCTCGGACTGCTCTTCGCGCTCGGGGTGTCGTCGATCCACCGCGGCCTGCGCTGGCCCGCTCTCGTGGTCGTCGAGATCGGTCGCGGCATCCCGGCCCTCGTCGTGCTCTACATCGTCTACTACGGGCTGCCCGCCGTGGGGGTGCTGTTCAGCAGCTTCTGGGCCGCGGCGGCCGGCCTGACCTTCACCGTCGCCGCCTACTCGTCCGAAATGATCCGCGCCGGCATCCAGTCGGTGCCGCGCGGGCAGGGAGAGGCAGCCGCCGCCCTCGGGCTGTCACGGCTTCCCGCTTTCACGCGTGTGATCCTGCCTCAGGGGCTGCGCTCGTCGATTCCCGCGTTGATGGGCCTTGCGATCCAGTCGTTCCAGGGCACGTCGCTCGCGTACTCGATCTCGGTGAACGAGCTGATGAGCCAGGCGTACCAGGTGAGCTCGCTCACCTTCGCCTATCTCACCGTGTACGTCGTGACCGGCCTGATCTACGCGGTCATCGCCGTGCCCGCCACGTGGGCGTCGGTATGGGTCGAACACCGTCTCGCGCGGGGGCACGCGTGATACGCCTCACCTGGATCGAGGCGACGGTGGGCCATCCGGCCCACGCGCCGCTGTGGCAGCTGCTCGCGGCCCATGTGGAACGGCTGGCGGCCGGGCGCGCTCAGGTGCGGCTGCGTCACGTCGTCACGGACGCCGGCGGCATCCGCACCCCCGCCAACCGCCTGCTCAGCGACGCATCCGTGCTCACCACGGCCATGGATGCCGAGACCTCGAGCGACGCAATCGTGGTGGGCTGCTGGGGTGCGCCGACGCTCGCCGTGCGCGACGCCGTGACGGTGCCGGCGTCGACGCTGACCGATGCGGTCGCTCGCGCGGCGGGCTCGCTCGCCCGTCGTGCGGCGGTGGTCACCGTCGCCCCCGTCCTGGCGCCGCTGTTCGCCGACGACCTCATCGCCCACGGCGCGAGCGGTCTGACCGTGCGTGCGTACGAACCCGAGTCGACTCTCGCCGACGTGACGCGGGCGGTCACCGACCCCGCCGACCTGATCGCACGCTTCGACACCGCGGCCCGCCGCGCGGTCGACGGGGGAGCGGATGCCGTGATCGCGGGGTGCGCGTACCTCGGCGCCCTGTTCGCCGAACACGGGTACACCGCCGTCGGCGGTGCCCCCGATGTGCCGGTGTGGGATCCGAACGCGCTCGCGATGGAGCACGTGCTCTCGCTCTCACGGCTGGCGGCCGTCGGCATCAGGCCGACGGACCGCGGCTTTCCCCGACCCCGCGGCGAGCGCGCGAGCGCTCTCGCCGCGGCCGCCCGACGTCTCTCCGACGGAACCCCGTCACCCGAAAGGACACCCGCATGACCCGTTACTGCGTGATCGGAGCCGGCGCCGCCGGCATCTCGACCCTCCAGCGCCTTCGCGCGGCCGGCTACGACGCCGACTGCTTCGAGAAGACCGACCGTGTCGGCGGTCACTGGCACACCGACTACGACGCGCTGCACCTCATCACCTCTCGCGACATGACGGGTTTCGAGGGATTCCCGATGCCGAAGGAGTACCCGCACTTCCCTCGCCGCGACCAGGTGCGCGCTTACCTCGAGTCGTACGCGCGCGAGCACGGTCTTTACGACGTCATCCGCTTCGAGACCGCGGTGGTCTCGGTCGTGCCGCGGCCCGGAGACGGCGCGGTCGGGTCCGCGGGCTGGACTGTCACCCTCGACACCGGCGAGAGCATCGATTACGACGGCGTCTTCGTCGCCAACGGCCACCTGTGGGACCAGAAGCGTCCCGCGATCTCGGCCGACTTCACCGGGAAGCAGGTGCACTCGGGGTCGTATCGCAACACGGGCGACATCGAGGGCACGCGCGTCCTGGTCGTGGGGGCGGGCAACTCCGGATGCGACCTCGCCGCGGACGCGGCCCAGCACCGGCTGGAGGTCGACATCGTCATCCGCGAGGGGGTCTACTTCCAGCCGAAGAGCTACTTCGGCGTCCCCCGTCAGGAGATCCCGTGGATGGGGCAGTTCGCGCCTGACGAGCAGGACCTCATCGCCCGCCTCCTGGCCCGCGTGTCGATCGGTGAGGCGAAGGATTATCCGGGCCTGCCGGAGCCGGCGTACCGTACGCTCGCCGAAGGCCGCACGGTCGTGAACGAGCTGCTGCTGTACTGGGTGCAGCACGGCCGCATCGGCGTCCGGCCGGCGATCGAGCGCATCGAGGGGCGGACCGTGCACTTCGCCGACGGCGAGGCCCGCGAGTACGACACGATCCTCTGGGCCACCGGCTTCCATGCCTCGTTGCCGTTCCTCGACGAAGCGCTGGTGCCCCGGCGCAACGGAGTTCCGCTCCGGTTGGCGGCCGGCATCGTGCCCGCGGGGCTCGACAAGCTCTACTACATCGGACTGTCGGCCCCGCGCGGACCGCAGATCCCCGTCTACGGAGTGCAGGCCGCGCTCGCCCTTCGCATGGTGGCGCTGCACGAGTCCGCTCCGGGCGGGTACGTGCCGCTCTCGGCATATCTCGCGGGACTCCAGGCCGAGGACGACCGTATCGACATCGTGCGCGCGGTCTGGAACGACCAACTCGCCGACACGGAGCGTCTGCTCGACGCCTTTGTGCTCGCTCAGGCGACGGCGGACTCGGCGGTCTCCGGCGTCGTGTGACGCGCGGCTGACGCTGCGCGGCGATGGGCGGAGGGGCGGGGATCAGGGGAGGGCGTTTGCGCCCGTAGCATCCTCCTCTCGTCCCTGCTCCTCCGTTGCGCACGACTTCGTGCCCGCGGGCGTCGCACGCGGCGCCCGGCGTCGGCGTCGCCCCCCCTGTGTCGAAGGGAGGAGATGTGACCGGCGGAGGGCTGTTTCGGCCGTGGCATCCTCCCGTCGTCCCTGGTCCTCCGCTCGTCACGCGCGCGTAGCCGGCGAGCGTCAGTGCCCCGCGCCGAGACCCCCGCTGAGGCGCTCGTGGAACCGCGCCGCCGCGGCGTTCATCCCCTCGAGCTCGACGGTCGTCCCGAGGTGGGCGTACTTCGTCTGCACGGCATCCAGGGCCGCGACCGTCGAGGCATCCCACACGTGCGAACGCGACAGGTCGATCACGACGCGGGCGGGGTCGCGGTGGTACGCGAACTTCGTGGTGAGGTCGTTGCTCGAGGCGAAGAACAGCTCACCCTCGACGACGTAGCGGGCGGTGTCGCCGTCGACCGATCGGGTGACGCTCGTCAGCGAAGCCACACGGCGCGCGAACAGCACCGCAGCCGCGACGACGCCGACCCCCACACCGATCGCGAGGTTGTGCGTCCACACGGTGATCGCGACCGTGAGCACCATCACGATGGTCTCGCTGAGCGGCATCCGGCGAAGGGTCGAGGGGCGGATGCTGTGCCAGTCGAAGGTGGCGATCGACACGACGATCATGACGGCGACGAGCACGGCCATGGGGATGATCGCGACGACGTCGCCGAAGACGAGCACGAGCATGAGCAGGAAGACGCCCGCGAGGAACGTCGAGATCCGGGTGCGCGCCCCCGAGGCCTTGACGTTGATCATCGTCTGGCCGATCATCGCGCAACCGCCCATGCCGCCGAACAGCCCCGACAGCACGTTCGCGGCGCCCTGACCGAGCGACTCGCGGGTCTTCGACGAGGGGGTGTCGGTGATGTCGTCGACGAGGGCCGCGGTCATGAGCGACTCGAGCAGTCCGACGATGGCCATGGCGAGCGCGAAGGGGAAGATGATGCCGAGCGTCTCGAGGGTGAACGGGACGTTCGGGATCAGCAGCGCCGGCAGGCTTTCGGGCAGCGCCCCCTGATCGCCGACAGTAGGCACCGAGATGCCGAGCACCACGACGGCGCCCGTCAGCAGCACGATGGCCACGAGTGGGGCGGGCACGGCCTTCGTCAGGCGCGGCAACAGGTACATGATCAGCAGGCCCGCCGCTGCGATCGGGTACACGGCCCAGGGCGCCCCGATGAGCTGCGGCACCTGCGCGGAGAAGATGAGGATCGCCAGCGCATTGACGAAGCCGACCATGACGCTGCGCGGGATGTAGCGCATGAGCTTCGCCACGCCGGCGAGGCCGAGGATCACCTGCAGGATGCCGCCGAGGATCACCGTCGCGAGCAGGTAGTCGACGCCGTGCTCGCGGGCGACGGGGGCGATGACGAGCGCGATCGCCCCGGTCGCCGCCGAGATCATGGCGGGACGGCCGCCGAGGAACGCGATCGCAACCGCCATGACGAACGACGAGAACAGGCCGAGTCGCGGGTCGACGCCCGCGATGATCGAGAACGCGATCGCCTCCGGGATCAGCGCGATCGCCACGACGAGACCGGCGAGCACCTCGCGGGTGAGCAGGCGAGGCGAACGCAGGGCCTGTAGGACGGTGGGTTCGGGGCGCGGGCGCGCGAGGACGTCGGTCATGTCGATGCTCCAGAGGGGGATCGGGGGGGGAACCCGCGACGGTGCGGGGAAGAATAGAGGGGTCGCGACCGCGACCGAGAAGAACTCTACCGTAACGTGAGGTTTGCGGGATCGGGGATGCCATGACCGAGGAGCGTCCGATGCAGATCGGCGAGCTCGCCGAGCGCACGGGGCTGTCGATCCGCACGCTGCGTCACTACGACGAGATCGGTCTGCTGCGTCCGTCGGCCCGCACCGAGGGCGGCTTCCGTCTCTACACCGCCGACGACGAGTCGCGCCTGCTGCTCATCCGCCGCATGAAGCCGCTCGGGTACTCGCTCGAGCAGATGGGCGACCTGCTGGCCGTCGTCGACGGTCTCGAGGCCGATCCCGACGACGCCGGGCTGCGGGAGCGCTTCGCCGGTATCCGAGACGAGGCGCAGCGGCGCCGCGAAGACCTGCGCCGCAAGGTCGCCGCCGCGGATGAGTTCGTCGCACAGTTGGAGGCGCGATGACCGCGCACGACCTCGTGCTCGAGGGGCACGGCATCCGCCTCACCCCCGCCCACCCAGACGACGCGGCGGAGGCGTGGGCCCTCACCGACGCGCCCCTGTGGGCGGGCATGACGACGCCATGGCCGGCGTCGGTCGACGCCTACGCCGCGCACGTCGAGCGTCAGCGCGAGACGCCCGGCATGCTCGCGTTCACGGTTCGGGATGCCGAGACCTCCGGCATCCGCGGATCCACCACGTTCTACGACCTCACGCCCGCGCAGAGCCGGGTCGAGATCGGCACGACGTGGTATGGCCGCGCCTTCCAGGGCGGGCGGACGAATCCCGCGGCCAAGATGCTGCTGCTCGAGCACGCGTTCGAGGAGTGGGGGCTCAACCGCGTGGCGCTTCGCTGCGATGCGCGCAACGAGCGCAGCGCGCGGGCGATCGAGCGCCTCGGCGCGACGCCCGAGGGTCGACTGCGTCATCACCGCATCGCGGGGGACGGCTCGATCGGCGACACGCTCTACTTCTCGATCCTGCGCGAGGAGTGGCCGGGCGTTCGAGCGGGCTTGGAGGCGCGCCTCACGGGTTGAGGGTGCGGGAGGCCTCCCGCTGCGGGTCACGCGACCTCAGGCCTGGGCCGCGGCCGCGCGCCGGCGCGCGAACTCCCGCGCTTCCGTGAACAGCTCGAGGTCGATCTGCACGTGTCGGCGTGCGAGCTCGGCGGCCTCGTCGGGGGAGGCGGTCACGATCGCGGCCACGATCGCGTCATGCTCGCGGGCCGCGCGGGACTCCATGCGGCGATGGCTCTCGCGGTCTCCCCACGGATGGGCGGGAGCCGACAGCGAGAGGTGCCGTTCGTGCTCGAGGAGGATGTCGCGCAGGGCCGTGTTGTGCGCCGCATCGATGATCGACAGGTGCAGGAGGCTGTCGGCGCGCTGCTTGGGGTTGCCGGAATCCGCCGCGTGGAAGGAGGCCAGGCGGTCGCGCATGACCGCGATGTCGGCATCCGTCCGTCTCTCGGCGGCGAGGCGGGCGAGTGACGAGTGCAGCATCGAGCTCGCGGTGCACGCGTCGACGAGGTCGCTCCATCGCTGTTCGAACCAGCGGTCGACGCCGACGACGATCGATGCCGGCCACTCCTCGGCGACGAAGGTGCCGCCCGCGCGGCCACGGCGTTTCTCGATCAGCCCACGCGTGGCCAGGTCGTCGAGAGCGGCGCGCACCGTGGTGCGCCCCACACCCAGGAGGGGGGAGAGGTCGCGTTCCGCGGGCAGGCGGGTGCCGGGCAGGAACTCACCCACCGCGACAGCGGTGATGAGGCGCTGGGTGACGCGGTCCACCAGGGAGGCGTCGTCGGTCTCGGCCATGGGCTCCCGTCGTTTCCTCCATGTTAATTCCGCAGAAAAGGTTTGCCAACGAACCATTACGGGGTCCACGATGACTCCATGCACCGCGAGATCACCGTTCCCTTCCACGACGGCTTCACCTGGGCCCGCCTGACCGAGCCCGCCGAGCCGACCGGCAGAGCTCCGCTGTTCGTCCTGCACGGCGGACCCGGAATGGCCCACAACTACGTCGCCAACCTCGACGCCCTCGCCGACCTCACCGGTCGCACCGTCGTGCACTACGACCAGATCGGGTGCGGCAAGAGCTCGCACCACCCCGACGCTCCCGCGTCCCAGTGGGTGCCGCAGCTCTTCGTCGACGAGTTCCACAATCTGCGCGAGGCGCTCGGCTTCGATGAGTACCACGTGCTCGGTCAGTCCTGGGGCGGCATGCTCGGCGCCGAGATCGCCGTCCGGCAGCCGGCGGGGTTGAGGAGTCTCGAGATCTGCAACTCGCCGGCATCCATGGAACTGTGGCTCGCCGGCGCCGCGCGGCTGCGCGCCGAGCTGCCCGTCGAAGCCCGCGAGGCCCTCGACCGTCACGAGGCGGACGGCACCCTCGACGACCCCGAGTACCTGGACGCCACCCGCGTGTTCTACGAGCGCCACGTCTGCCGCATCACGCCCATGCCGCAGGACTTCATCGACAGCGAGCAGCAGATGCTCGCCGACCCGACGGTGTACTTCACGATGAACGGACCGAACGAGTTCCACGTCGTCGGCACCGGCCGCGACTGGACGATCATCGACCGCCTCCCGCAGGTGGCCGTGCCCACGCTCGTGGTCGCCGGCGAGTTCGACGAGGCCACGCCCGAGACCTGGGCACCGTTCGTCGAACGCATCCCCGGCGCCCGCTCGCACGTGTTCGCCGGTGCGAGCCACTGCACGCACCTGGAGATGCCCGACGCCTTCCGTACCGTCATCGCCGACTTCCTCGCTCCGCTTCCCTGACCCGCCCCACCCCGTTACGCTCCACCGCACCCGAACAGGAGTCCCATGTCCGACACCGCCCCCGAGGCCCAGCAGTCGCTGGAGTCCTTCGGCTACAAGCAGGAGCTCAAGCGCTCCATGTCCACCCTCGACCTCGTCGTCTACGGCCTGGTCTTCATGGTGCCGATCGCCCCGTGGGCCATCTTCGGCGTCGTGTACAACGCCGCCAGTGGCATGGTCCCGCTCGTGTACATCACGGGCGTCGTGGCCATGATCTTCACGGCGCTCGCCTACGCGCAGATGTCGAAGGCGTTCCCGATCGCCGGCTCCGTCTTCTCGTACGTGGGGCGCGGCATCCACCCCACCGTCGGCTTCTTCGCCGGATGGGCGATCCTGCTGGACTACCTGCTCGTCCCCACGCTCCTCTACGTGTTCGCGGCGTCGTCCATGGCCGGGATCTTCCCCGACGTGCCCCAGTGGATCTGGGCGGTCTCGTTCGTGATCATCAACACCGTCATCAACGTCCTCGGCATCGGCTCGATCAAGCTCGCGAACCGCGTCATGCTCGGCATCCAGCTGCTGTTCGTGGTCATCTTCGTCGTGATCGCCATGGTCGCCCTCTCCTCGGGAGCGATCCCCGGGGCCGAGTTCTCGATCGCCCCGGTGTGGGATGCCGAAAAGGTCAACCCCGCGCTGATCGCCACCGCCCTCTCGATCGCGGTGCTGAGCTTCCTCGGCTTCGACGGCATCTCGACGATGGCCGAGGAGTCCACCGGTGACCGCAAGTCGGGCGGTCGGGCGATGATCATCGCCCTGCTCGTGGTCGCGGTGCTCTTCATCGCGCAGACGTGGTTCGCCAGCGCCCTGGCCGCCGGCACGATCGCGTTCTCGGACGACGACGTCAACAACGCCTTCTTCCTGCTCGTCGCCCAGGCCGCGGGTTCGGGCTGGGCCACGGCGTTCCTCGCCGTCAACGTCGTCGCGGTCGGCATCGCCAACGCCGTGGCGGCCCAGGCCGCGACCTCGCGCCTTCTCTACTCGATGAGCCGCGACCGGCGCCTCCCCGCCTTCCTGTCCAAGGTCAACTCCCGCCAGGTGCCGTTGGCCGCAATCCTCTCGGTCAGCGCGATCTCGCTCGTGCTCGTGCTGTTCTTCGTGGGCCAGATCGCGGTGATCTCGTCGCTGGTGAACTTCGGCGCCCTCCTCGGCTTCCTGCTGCTGCACGTGTCGGTCGCCGTGTACTACCTCGGCAAGAAGAAGTCGAAGAACTACCTGCTGCACCTCGTCGTGCCGGTCATCGGGTTCCTCATCATCGGCTACGTGCTGCTGAACGCCGACATCACCGCGAAGGTCGGCGGCATCCTGTGGCTCGTCGTGGGCGGCGTGGTCTACCTCATCTTCGCTCGCAAGAGCGGCGGTGCGACGGGGCCGCTGCCCGAGCACGCGACGGCGACGGCCGGGGAGGGCGGCGGCGAGGTGGCCGCGCGATGACGGAGCTCTTCCTCGGCAAGGAGCACGGTCGTCCGGGGCACGACGCCTCGGTGCCGCCGGTGCTCCGCGTGCGGCCCGGGACGGGTGAGCGTATCGCGTTCCAGACCGACGACGCGGTGTACCGCGAGCTCCACGAGCACGGAGACCTGGCGCGCCTGTCGGCCCCTCTGAACCCGGTGACCGGCCCGGTGTACGTCGAGGGCGCGCATCCCGGCGACGCCCTGGCGGTCACGATCCATGAGATCCGGCTGACCGACACCGGGTGGGCGATGAGCCTGCCCGGTGTCGGGGCCCTGCGCGACCGCATGCCCGACCGCGTCGTGACCCGTCATATCCCGATCGATACCGATGGCGTGCATCTGACGGATGCCGTGACCGTCGCGCCCCGACCCATGGTGGGCTGCATCGGCACCGCGCCCGCCGCGGGGGTCGCGAGCACCGTCATGCCCGCCCACGCGATCGGCGGCAACATGGACGTCACCGACATCGCTCCCGGCGCCACGGTGTACCTGCCGGTGGAGGTCGAGGGGGCGCTCCTCGCGATCGGCGACGTGCACGCGATCATGGCGCGCGGCGAGTCGTCGTTCGTCGCGATCGAGGCCGAGGGCACGGTCGTCGTGTCGGTGGAGGTGGTCCCGGGTATGGGGCTGCGCGCCCCGCGCATCGCGACGGCCGACGAGTGGATCTTCGTCGGGCTCGGCGCCACCGTGCAGGAGAGCGTGCAACGCGGCTACGAGGACGCGTTCGACGCGTTCGTCGACCGCGGATGGGATGCCATGGACGCCTACACCGTCATGAGCGCGCTCGCCGACTCCGAGCTGGGTGGGCCGACCGGCGCGGTCGACCCCGACCCCCTGCACCCGTTCGACGCGATCGGGGCGGTGACCCTCCACCGTGTGCCGCGGTCGCTGCTCGACAAGGGCGTCGAGGTCCGCTGACGGAGCCCGCGGCGGGGGACGGTGCCGCCGCCGTGTAAGATCGTCCCTTGGAAGTGTGTCCGAGCGGCCTAAGGAGCATGGCTGGAATCCATGTAGGCGGGGTAACTCGCCTCGCAGGTTCAAATCCTGTCACTTCCGCCACGAAGAGCCCCGTCCGAACGAGAGTTCGGGCGGGGCTTCGGCGTTGTGGCGGAGGCGTCAGAGCTTCAGGACCGCCAGCGTCACGTCGATCGCCTCCGAGTCGGCGGGGGCGTACGACGTGTCGCCGTCCGGGCCGTCCTTCCCCCGGTGAATTTCGACCGAGACGCCGGGCACGTAGACGGTCGAGTACCCGGTCGTGTCGGGGGAGCCGTCGGCCGTCCATCGCCACCCCACGCCCCCGAGGTCACTGAGCCGAGCGTCGGTGAACGACGTCGCCTGGAGGTTCAGCATCTTGGCGCCGGCGGTCGCCTGCTCGTCGGTGGGCATGTCGTTCTGGCTGATGAGGATCGAGGCGTAGGGGCCGCCCTCGGGCGCGGCCCACATGCACATGACCGCGCCGTCGTCGACGGAGTCGCCGACCAGGCTCATCCCCTCGACGAAGCCGGGGATCGCTGCGGTCACTTGCTCGCAGCTCGTGATGCCCGGGAACGGCGCGGTGGCGACGGCGTCGCCGTCGCCGGTGTCGTCGGCCGCGTCGTCGTCGGACGGGGAGACGCCCGCGGCTGCGCATCCGGAGAGCAGGGTGAGACCGACGAAAGAGGTGAAGAGAATCCCAGGTCGACGCAATTTCATGCCCGACAACCTAGCAAAAGCCGGTTACGCGCCGACCCGTTCACGCTCCTCCGCGGCGGCGGTGCCGGGACGCACGACGAGCGAACGCGGAACGACGCGCGCGAGCACGCGGCGCGGCCCGGGGACCCGGGCGCGCAGGCTCGCGCCGACCCGCGCGGCGGCGTCGGCGAGGAGCGGTCCGGCGGTGGCATCCAGCGCGTTCTCGGCGTAGCTGACGCGCTCGACCGCCGCGCGCAGGAGGTCGACATCGTCGGGATCGGCGCCGTGGTCCCGCACCAGACGCTCGGCGAACCGCCGCGGCGACTCACCGCCCGGGACCGGGATGCCGAGATCCACCGCGTCGTCCTGCACCGCCGCCCACGCGGCCACGGGGTCTCCCGCTCGCGCCGCGATGAGACGCGATCGGCGTCGCAGAAAGCGCACCACCGCGGGAACCGCGAGGATCAGGAGCAGCACCGCGATGCCCGCGGCGATCAGCAGACCCGGACCGATCGCCCGCGTCGCGCCCGAGGTGCTCCCGCTCGACAGCCCCGGGCCGTCCTGGTTGCCGAGCGAGGGTGCGGTCGTGGGCTGGCTGCCCGGCGCTGCGCTCTGCGACTGCTGCGGAGCGTTGGGTGCGGTGGTCGTGCTACCCGTGCTGCCGGAGGCGAAGCTCGTGGGGACGCCGAGGCTGTTGGTGGGCTCGAACGGCACCCAGCCGATGCCCTGGAAGTACACCTCGGGCCACGCGTGCAGCTGGCTCGAGGTGACGGTGAACGTGGACCGCTCCTGCCCGATGCCCGAGCTCGACAGCGTGCCGGGCAGGTAGCCCACGACGATGCGCGAGGGCATGTCGAGCGTTCGGGCCATCACGGCGAAGGCTGAGGCGTAGTGCACGCAGTATCCGGTGCGCGCCTGCAGGAAGTCGGCCACGGCATCCAGTCCCGCCCCGTCGAACCCCGCCTCGACCGGGGCGTCCAGCGAGTACCGGAACGCGCTGCTACGGAACCAGGTCTGCAGGTCGATCAGGGCGTCGTACGGCGATGACGCGCCCGCCGTGATCTCACGGGCGGTGTCGCCGATGATGGCGGGGACGTCGGCGGGGAGGGCGCGCACCGCATCGCCCAGCTCCGATCCTCCGACGGGACGCGCGCGGATCTGCTCGAGCGTCGGTCGGGGCGCGGACGTCTGCACCTCGTAGTCCTGGTCGCGCGAGGAGCCCGCACGCGACACGATCGTGCGGTTGTCCGGCATCCCGAGCCAGTCGCCCTGCAGGCCCGTCACGGTCGTCGCGGGGGAGGGGACGGGGAGCCACGGGCTGTCGAGCTCGCCGACCGAGATGTCGGTCGTGTACTGCGCGACCGCGATGTCGGGGTCGATCTCGGGGGCCGCGAACACCGGACCGTCGTCGGGGACGTTCACGGTGTCGTTGCGATCGGGTTGCCACACCGAGCCGTCGAAGCTCGAGAGCGTCACCGCGCGCAGGTAGGGCGGTGTGGGTGCGTCCGTCTGCAGCGTCAGCACGTCGACGTCGCGCGGCTGGCGCAGGTCGTTGCCGAGCTCGAGGTTGGGGTTGATCGTCGTTCCGTATCCCCCCGTCCCACCGGAGGCGAAGCGCAGGGCGGGTTGGGGGAGGAGGGGTGTCGCGACGACGGCGACGAGCACCGCGACTGCGGCGATTCCGAGGGCGGTGGCGGACGCCCCGCGCCCGCGCGAACGGCTGCCGGCGTGGCGCGAGCGCGTGTCCACGCGCAGGAGGAAGAGGAGCGCCAGGGCGAGCAGGACGAAGCCCGGCACGTCCACGTCGGCCGGGATGGCGATCGTGGGGATGAGCGAGACCGCGACGAGACCCACGGCCGCCAGCAGCGGCATCCGGGCCGTGAGCACGACGTGATCCAGCACGATGGCGAGGGCGCCGATCGCCGCGACCAACACGAACGCGAGTCCCACCCCCGGCGCGACGGGTGCGACACCGGTACGGATCTCTTCGGATGCCGCGGAGACGAGGCCCGGGACGGTGCTCACCGTGACAGGGCTCGGGATGAACCCCAGCACCGCCGTGGTGCGCCCGAACAGGGCCGTGAGCGCGAAGACCCAGATGCCCAGCTCGATGACCGTGGCCACCAGCGCCGGCAGCGCGCACAGTCGCGCGACGAGCCCGGCACCGAGGAGGGCCGCCGTGAGGAAGGCGGCTTGGACGGTCCACGATCCCGGAGCCATGACCGAGAACACGGGGAGCATGGCCGCGGCGATCGCCGCGAAGAGGCCGAGGGTCAGCAACGACGCGTCGCGGCGACGACGGGGCGTGCGCAGCTGCGTGACGTCACCGGCCGACATCGGCGAGTCCTCTCTCGGTCGCCTCCGCCCACGCGGCGGCGATGTCGCCACCGGGACGGACGGATGCCACGCGCCACCCCGCGGCCAGGGGAGCGTCGAGGTCGGGCTGGGGTGCGACCACGACCATGATCGGCAGCGCCGAGCGCTGCGCGAAGGCGCCGGGAACCAGCGCGGGGTCACGCGAGGGGTCGGACGTGACGACCACGACCGGTCCCATCATGACCGCGGCAGACGCGGGGATCACGCGCGCGGACGAACCGTCGACGCGCGCGGTCAGGCCGGCGAAAGACGCCGCGAGTGCTCGCGCCTCTCCCTCTTCTCCGCCGTCGACGGGCTCGGCCAGGAGCTCGCCGTCGCTGTCGACGACGTCGACGGTGTACCCCTCGTGCACGAGGCGTGCGACCGCCGACACGCATGCCGAGACCGCCGTCTCGAAGGCGATGTCCGCGCTCGGCGCCTCGCCGGCCGCGGCGGACCACCGCGACGGGGCACGATCGAGCACCACGGTCGCCGCGGGGCTGGACTCCTGTTCCTCCTGGCGCACCATGAGGGTGTCGCGATGCGCGGTCGCGCGCCAGTGGATGCGCCGCATCGAGTCGCCCGGGGCGTAGGGGCGGGCGACCAGGTTGTCGACGCCCTCTCCGAGCTGCAGCGCCGAGGACTGCCGGGTGCCACCGGCCTCGCCCCCGGTCGGGGGGAGCGGCGGAAGGTCGACGATCGCGGGGGCGACCGTGATCGGGGAGGGCCGTCCGAGCTTGAATCGGCGACGGACGAGGCCGAACGGATCGGTCGTGACGACCTCGAGCGGGCCCAGCGCGTGAACGCCCCGTTCGCGGCCGACGATCTCGTAGCGGAGCTCGACGGGGACGGTGTCGCGACCGAGCGACGACGCCGTCGCCGGGAACAGACCCCGTGCGTTTCCGCTCACCCCGGCGGGGAGGGCGTCGGCCCACCGCCCGGGAGCGGTCGGCAGGGCCGTCTGCAGGCCGACGCGCACGACGACGTCGGTGCGCGATCCCACGTCGATGACGTCGGGGCGGACGGTCCGCGTGACGCGGTCGGTGCGTCGCGCGATCAGGAGGGTGACGGCTGCCGCGGCCAGCAGTGCGGCCATGAGCACGCCGAAGTACATCAGTTCGGGGATGCCGGCCCGCTGGGCGATGACGAGGGAGGCCACCGCGAGCACGACGGCACCGCTGCCCCGGAGGGTCAACGGCCACCAGCGTCTCATCGGGCCCTCATGCTCGAGCGGCGAGCGGGACGCGCACGCTCGCGGCGATGCGGTCGAGCGCCTCGGACACCACGACCGCTCCCGCCCGGCCGCCCGCGGCCGAGCGGTTCGCGATGAGGCGGTGACCGAACACCGGGTTGAGCAGCGACGTCAGGTCGTCGGGGATGACGTACGCGCGCCCGTCGAGCGCCGCCCGGACCTTGGCCGCACGGACCAGCTGCAGAGTGGCCCGCGGGCTCGCGCCCAGGCGGATGTCGGGGTGGCTCCGCGTCGCCTGCGCCAGCGCCACGACGTACTCCTCGAGCGCGGGGGCGACGTGCACCCCGCGGGCCCAGGCGATCATCGCGGTCACCTGCCGCGCGGTCACGACGGGCACGATTCCATCCAGCGGGTTCACGGAGTCGCGCTGGCGCAGCATGAGCGCCTCGGCGGCGGCATCGGGATAACCCATCGAGATGCGCAGGAGGAAGCGGTCGCGCTGGGCCTCGGGGAGGGCGTAGGTGCCCTCCATCTCGAAGGGGTTCTGCGTCGCCACGACGAGGAACGGAGAGGGCAGCACGTGCGTCCGCCCGTCGATGGTGACCTGTCGCTCCTCCATCGCTTCGAGCAACGACGACTGTGTCTTGGGGGAGGAGCGGTTGATCTCGTCGGCGATGACGATGTTGGCGAACACCGCGCCGGGCGTGAACTCGAACTGCCGCGTGACCGGGTTGAAAACCGAGACGCCCGTGATGTCTCCCGGGAGCAGGTCGGGAGTGAACTGGATGCGTCGCACGTCGGCGTCGACCGTCGCGGCCAGCGCGCGGGCGAGCATCGTCTTGCCCACCCCGGGGACGTCCTCGATGAGCAGGTGCCCCTCGGCGAGGAGCGCGATGAGAGCGCTCTGGACGGCCTCGGGCTTGCCGTCGATGACGTTCGAGACGGATGCCGTGATCTGATCGGTCAGCCGGGCGAAGGATTCCGCGGTGAGCGGCTCGTCGCTTCCCGGGCGGGCGGTCTCGGTGCGGCGGAGTCGCGATGCCGCCTCGGGCGTGGCCGTCTCGTCCATGGCATCCCTCGTGTCGATGGGCGGCGGCAGCCGTTGCCGCCGTGACCTGATCGTAACCTGCGCCGCGGGGCTCGGGGCCGTGCGGAGCGTGGTGCACAGGCGTCACTCGGCGGATGCACCGGCCCCTAGGATCGGGGAGCATTCGTTCACCCGAGGAGCGCGCATGTCCGATGCCACCCCGTCCCTGCCCGCGTACACCCATGTTCTCGCCGTCGACATCGGCGGGACGAAGGTCGACGCCGCTGTCGTGTCGATGGCCGGCGAGGTGGTCCGAGAGAGCGTGACACGCCGGCCCACCGGACGCGAGAACGACCGGGAGGCCATCGCACGCAACGTCCGCGAAGCGGCGGAGGGGGCTCTGGCTGCGGTCCCCGGCCTGCGTGTCGGCGCGATCGGCGTCGGCAGTGCCGGACCGGTCGACCTCCCGTCGCGCTCGGTGTCGCCGCTCAACCTTCCCCAGGCCGCCGGTCTCCCGATCGACGAGGTGCTGAGCGGTCTGGTCGACGGCCCGATCACGCTCGCCCTCGACGGCACGTGCATCGCACTCGCCGAGCACTGGCGGGGATCGCTGCGCGGATGCCGGAACGCGATGGCGATCGTCGTGTCCACGGGTGTCGGTGGAGGCTTCGTGCTGGACGGGCGTCCGATGGGCGGCGCGAGCGGCAACGCGGGCCACCTCGGGCAGACGTTCGTGCGCACGATCCACGACGGTGACGCCGTGGCATCCACTCTCGAAGCCGTGGCCGCGGGTCCCGGAACCGTCGCGTGGGCGCGCACGCAGGGCTGGGAGGGCGCCACCGGACTCGACCTGGCGGCGTCGTACCGCGCCGGCGACGAGATCGCCCGCGCCGCCGTGTCGCGCTCGGCGACCGCGGTCGGCCAGGCGATCGCCGCGGCGGCGACGCTGTGCGACCTCGAAGCGGTCGCGATCGCGGGCGGGTTCTCGCAGGTCGCCGACGACTACGTCGATCAGGTGCGCGTGGCGGCGGAAGCCGCGGCGGTGCACGCCTATGCGCGACGCTGTCGCATCGTCGGCTCGGGCCTGGACGGCGACGGGCCCCTGCTGGGCGCAGCGGCGCTCGCGCTCGGCGCCTGACGGGCGACGACGCGGCGGGGCACGGCTTCTACGCGGGCGTACGCTGAGCGGGGGTCTGCGACGCGGGCCGGCGAGCGAGAGTGGGAAGCGATGCGGACGGGGGCGAACCTGCCGGCGGTCGGCGAGTACAACCAGACCCTCGTGCTCGACCTCATCCGCCGCGCACCGGAGGGGCTGAGCCGGGTGGAGCTGTCGGCGCGCACCGGACTCAGCGCTCAGACCCTCAGCAACGTCACGCGCCGCCTCGCCGATGAGGGGCTGATCGCCGAAGCGGGCAAGGTCATCTCCGGCCCGGGCAAGCCGCGCACGCTGCTGAAGCTCGAACCGCGCTCCCGATTCGCCGTCGGCGTGCACCTCGACCCGGTGGTCGACACGATCGTCGTGGTCGACATGGCCGGTGACGTCGTGGCGCACGACGAGATCCCGCGGCGCCACGGCGCTGCCCCCGCCGAGCTCATCGACGATGTCCGTGCGGCGGTCGATCGCATCGTCGCCGAAGCCGAGATTCCGCGGGAACTCGTGCTCGGAGTCGGCGTCGCCGCTCCCGGCCCGTTCGATGCCCGGGGAGGAAGGCTTCTCGATCCGCCCCTGCTGCCCGCGTGGCACAACGTCCACGTGCGCGAGGACCTCGGTGCGGCGACCGGTCTCCCGGTCATCGTCGAGAAGGACGTGACCGCCGCGATGGTCGGCGAGATGTGGTTCGACCGGTCCGACGCCCTCACCGACGCGATGTTCCTGTACTACGGCGCCGGTGTCGGTCTCGGCGTGGCGATCGGCGGTGCGCCGGTGCGCGGTCGCACGGGCAACGCCGGGGGTATCGCGCACGTCGTCGTCGACCCCGACGGTCCGGCGTGCGAATGCGGGTCGCGCGGGTGCCTCGGGGTCTCGATCGAGCCGCGGACGCTCCTCGCCGAGGCCGGGTACGTGCCCGCCGAGACGGGCGACACCCGTCCCGATCTCGACCGGTTGGTCCGGGATGCCGCGGCGGGCGGCACCCGCGCGGGCGACGTCCTGCGCCGCGCGGGGGAGCGGATCGCCCGAGCCCTGGTCGTGACGAACAACCTCCTCGACGTCGACGAGGTCGTGCTGGGAGGACCCGTGTGGGAACGGCTCTCGGAGGTTCTGGTCGACACCGTGAGCGCGCGCGTCACGTCGGACCCGGTGTCGACCGCTACCCGCGCCATCACCGTGCGGCTGTCGCGCGTGGGCGCCGATGTGGCCGCTGTCGGCGCGGCCTGCCTCATGTTGGACGGGGCCTTCGCGGCGCGCCCCGCCCGCATGATGATCGCGATCTGAGCGATCCCCGCGCCTCTCACAGCGTCCCGTGGCCTGATCGTTACCGCGTGTCGTGCGACACGACTTGCCGAGTTAGTCCATTTGATTTATAAAAGGTTCTGGCGACGCGGTGTCTCCACCCGAGCAAAGGAGCTTCCATGAAGAAATCGACGATGGCGGGCGGTCTCCTGACCGTGACGGCCCTGACCGTGGCCCTGGCCGGCTGCTCCGGCGGCAGCGGGGGATCGGGCGACGCGAACACCATTCGCGTGGCGTACCAGACCACGGCGACGTTCAACCAGATGCAGACGCTGATGGAGAACGCGAAGAAGGAGTACGAGGCGGCGCACAAGGGCGTGACCGTCGAGCTCGTCCCGATCCAGGCCGAGGGCGCCGACTACTACACGAAGCTCGCGCTGATGAACAAGTCGGCGAGCACCGCTCCCGACGTCCAGTACGAAGACACGTTCAAGATCCAGTCCGACGCGGCCGCCGGCTACCTCCTGCCGCTCGACGACTACCTCGCGAAGTGGGACGACTGGTCGCAGTTCGCGGAGGGCGCGAAGCAGGCCGGTCTCGGCCCCGACGGCAAGACGTACGGCGTCTCGCTCGGCACCGACACCCGTGGCCTCTGGTACAACAAGGAGATCTTCGCCAAGGCGGGAATCTCGGTGCCGTGGCAGCCCAAGACCTGGGCCGATGTGCTCTCGGCCGCCGAGAAGGTCAAGGCCGCCGACCCCGACGTCATCCCGATCAACGTCTACTCGGGCAAGACCGCCGGTGAGGCGGCATCCATGCAGGGTCTTGAGATGCTGCTATACGGCACCGAGGACACCCTCTACGACACGGACAGCAAGAAGTGGGTCGTCGGGAGCCAGGGCTTCAAGGACTCGCTGCAGTTCGTCTCGGACGTCTACCAGGGCGGCCTCGGACCCTCGCTGCAGCAGGCGCTCGACCCCAACATCTTCACCAGCGTGACCGCCGACTGGCTGCCCTCGAGCAAGCTGGCGATCGCCCTCGACGGTTCGTGGCAGTCGGCGGCGTGGGTCGACGGCGGCACCGCCGCGTGGCCCGCGTGGAGCGACACCCTCGGCATCGCCGCGATGCCGACGCAGAAGGGCCAGGCTCCCGGCACGACGAGCATGTCGGGCGGCTGGACGCTCGCGATCGGCAAGAACACAAAGAACGCCGACGCCGCGTGGGACTTCCTCTCCACCGCCGTGAACAAGGACAACGCCACGGCGTACAACATCGACAACAGCCAGATCGCCGTGCGCGCCGACGTGGCCGAGTCCAGCGAGTACCTCGACGCGAACCCGAGCTTCAAGACGTTCTCGAGCTTCGTCGACACGACGCACTTCCGCCCCGCGACCGAGGACTACGACAAGATCTCGAACCAGATCCAGGTCGCGATGGAAGCGGTCATGACCGGGCAGTCGAGCGTCGACGACGCGGCCGCCGCCTACGACCAGGCCGTCATCGGCATCGTCGGCGAAGAGAACACGCAGAAGGGCTGACCGTGACCGCCCTGGCTCAGACCGGGGCGACCGGAACCGGCCGGGGGTCGCGCGCGAGAACGCGCGGCCTCCGGCCGTCGGCCCGGGCGCTCCCTCTCCTGCCGGCAGCCCTGCTGCTGGCGATCTTCCTGCTCGGCCCGATCCTCGTGTCGCTGTGGGGCTCGCTCACCAATGCGACGCTCTCCGGCTCCACCGCCGTGGCGAGCGAGTTCATCGGCTTCGACAACTACACCCAGCTCTTCAAAGCGCCCGACTTCCCCGTCTCGGTGATCAACACGATCGTGTTCGTGTTCTTCTCCGCCGTGATCGGTCAGAACATCCTCGGCCTGGCGCTCGCCCTCATGATGCGCTCGGGCAACCGCATCGTCACCGCGGTGGTCGGCACGATCGTCGTGACCGCCTGGGTCCTGCCCGAGATCGTCGCCGCGTTCGCGGCCTACGCCTTCTTCCGCGACAACGGCACGCTCAACGCGATCCTGGCCGTCTTCGGCCTCGAGCCCGTCAGTTGGCTCTTCACGATGCCCGTGCTCATGGTCATCATCGCCAACATCTGGCGCGGCACCGCGTTCTCGATGATGGTCTACTCGGCCGCCCTCGCCGACGTGCCACCCGAGATCACCGAGGCCGCCGAGGTCGACGGGGCCAGCGGCGTCAAGCGCCTCATCTTCATCACGATCCCGATGATCCGCTCGACCATCGGCACCAACTCGATGATCGTCACCCTGCAGACCCTCTCGGTCTTCACGCTCATCTTCGTCATGACCGGCGGTGGCCCGGGCAACAAGAGCACGACGTTGCCGATCCTCGCCTACCAGCAGGGTCTGAAGTTCGGCGAGCTCGGCTACGGCACGGCGATCGCCACGATCATGCTGCTCATCGGTGCGATCTTCTCGTTCTTCTACGTCCGCGCCCTGCGCGAGGAGGTCTCGTCATGACCACCACGACCCTCCCCGAGGTGACCGGCCGCACGCGGGCCGCGAAGTCCCCGAAGGCGTCTCTGTCGTCCCCGCGAACCCGTGCCCTGCGCGTCCTGAGCAACACGCTGCTTATCGTCATCGGCATCCTGTTCGTCGTTCCGCTCATCTGGCTGGTGACGGCCTCGCTCGACGCGCAGCCGACGCTCGCGATCAAGATGCCCGAGGTCGTCACGCTCGACAACTTCGCCGCGGTGATGAAGCCCGACCTGCTCTTCCTTCCGCTCTGGAACAGCGTCCTGCTCGCGGGCGGCACGGCCGTCGCCACGGTGGTGCTCGCGTCGCTCGCGGCCTACCCGCTCTCGCGGTACAAGATGCGCGTCGGCAAGCCGTTCCTGTACGCGGTGCTGTTCGGCACGTGCCTGCCGATCACGGCGATCATGGTGCCGGTCTACAGCCTGTTCGTGCAGCTGAACCTCATCGACTCGATCGGCGGGACGATCCTCTTCCTCACCGCGAGCGCCCTGCCGATCGCGATCTGGATGATGAAGAACTTCATGGACGGCGTGCCCGTCGAGCTCGAGCACGCGGCCTGGATGGACGGTGCGGGATCGATGCGCACGCTCGTGCAGATCGTGCTCCCGCTCATGCGTCCCGGCATCGCGGTGGTGTTCATCTTCACGTTCATCCAGGCGTGGGGGAACTTCTTCGTGCCGTTCGTGCTGCTGCTCAGCCCCGACTACCAGCCGGCGGCGGTCAGCATCTTCAACTTCTTCGGGTCGTTCGGAGCCGTGGCCTACGGCCAGCTCGCGGCCTACTCGATCGTCTACTCCCTCCCCGTCCTCGGTCTGTACGTCCTCGTGCAGCGCGGGCTCGGCGGCACCTCGGCACTCGCCGGTGCCGTCAAGGGCTGACCCGTCCCCCCAGACGCCCCCAGACAAGGAAAAAACCGTCATGCACGACCGCACCGCGCTCATCGAGATGCGCATCGAACGCTTCATCCGAGAGCGTCTCGCCCCCGCCGTCTACCGCGCCCGCCAGCCGCTCGAGATCCAGGCGTGGGAGGCCCCGGGCGAGCCCGTGACCTTCGCCGAGGCTCGGGATGCCGATTACCGCCCCTTCGCCATCGGAACGCCCTGGGGTCGGGCGTGGGGGACGACCTGGTTCGCCGTGTCGGGGAAGATCCCCGCCGCGTGGCGCGGCGTCGACGGTGCGCTGCCCGAGGGCACCGTCGCCGAACTCGTGATCGACCTGGGCTTCACCGCCGGCCAGAGCGGCTTCCAGTGCGAGGCCCTCGTCTGGAACCGCGCGGGCGCGCCGATCAAGGGCGTCTCGCCGTTCAACAACGCCACCCCCGCCGCCATCGACGCCGACGGTCGGGTCGATGTGCTCGTCGAGGCCGCCTCGAACCCCGACGTCGGCAGCCTCTTCACGTTCGAGCCGACGCACCTCGGCGACCTCGCCACCGCCGGCGACGCTCCTCTCTATACGCTGCGCGAGATGTCCATCGGCCTCCGCGACCTCGCGGTGTGGAACCTCCTGCAGGACTTCCGCCTCCTCCACGGCCTCATCGCCGAGCTCGACGCCACCTCCGCTCGCCGCGCGACCCTCGTCGAGGCGATGGATGCCGCGATCGACGCGGTCGATCCCCACGACGTCGCCGGTACTGCCCGGGCCGGCCGCGACGTGCTCGCCCCTCTGCTCGCCGCGCCCGCGGCATCCAGCGCTCACGTCCTCCACGCCGTCGGTCACGCGCACATCGACTCCGCGTGGCTGTGGCCGGTGCGCGAGACGGCGCGCAAGGTCTCGCGCACGTTCTCGAACGTGCTCTCGCTCATGGACGAGGACCCCGAGTTCGTCTTCGCGAGCTCGTCGGCGCAGCAGTTCGCGTGGATGAAGGAGCACTACCCGGCGCTGTGGGAGCGGCTCAAGGAGCGCGTCGCCGAGGGGCGCTTCGTGCCCGTAGGCGGCATGTGGGTCGAGTCCGACACGAACATGGTCGGCGGCGAGGCGATGGCCCGCCAGTTCCTCGAGGGCAAGACGTTCTTCCTCGAGGAGTTCGGCATCGACACCGAAGAGGTGTGGCTGCCCGACTCGTTCGGCTACAGCGGCGCGCTTCCGCAGATCATGAGAGCCGCCGGCGCGCGCTGGTTCCTCACGCAGAAGATCTCGTGGAACGAGACCAACCGCATCCCGCACCACACCTTCCGCTGGGAGGGCATCGACGGCTCGCGCATCTTCACGCACTTCCCGCCGGTCGACAAGTACAACTCCGAGGTCACCGCGGCCGACCTCGCGCACGCCGAGCGCAACTTCGCCGACAAGGGGCGCGCGCGCACCTCGCTGCTGCCCTACGGCTTCGGCGACGGCGGCGGCGGACCCACGCGGGAGATGACCGCGACGATCGCCCGCACGCACTCGCTCGAGGGTGCGCCGATCGTGAAGCACTCCACCCCGCGCGAGTTCTTCGAGACCGCCGAGGCAGAGTACGCCGACCCGGCCGTGTGGGCGGGGGAGCTGTACCTCGAGTTCCACCGCGGCACCTACACGAGCCAGCTGCGCACCAAGCAGGGCAACCGCCGCAGCGAGCACCTGCTGCGCGAGGCCGAGCTGTGGGCGGCGACCGCGACCGTCCGCACCGGAGCGGCGTACCCCGCCGAGACGTTCCAGCGCCTGTGGCGTCTGGTGCTGCTTCAGCAGTTCCACGACATCCTTCCCGGCACCTCGATCGCGTGGGTGCACCGGGACGCCGAGCGCAACTACGCCGCGATCGCGGCGGAGCTCGAGCAGGTCATCGAGGGAAGCCTCCGCGCGCTCGTGGGCACCGGCGACCGCGCGGTGGTGGCGAACGCCGCCCCGCACCGCCGCGGCGGTGCCCCCGCGCTGGGGATCGCGACGGCCTCGGCCACCCGCGACGTGGCTCCGCGCGTCGAGGGCGAGGGTTTCGTCCTCGACAACGGCATCGTGCACGCCGTGATCGACTCGCGGGGCCTCATCATCTCGCTCGTCGAGGTGGCATCCGGCCGCGAGGTCGTGCCGGAGGGGCAGACGGCCGGGCTGTTCGAGCTCTTCCGCGACACCCCGACGCAGTGGGACGCGTGGGACATCGACGAGACCTATCGCCGTCACGTCACGCCGCTGGATTCCGCCCAGGCGGTGCGCATCGAGGGCGACGCGATCGTGGTCGAGCGTGCCTTCGGCGACTCGCACCTGGTCACGCGCATCGCGCTCGCCGCGGGCGCGCGCGTCGTGCGGTTGTCGATCGACGTCGACTGGCACGAGCAGCAGAAGCTGCTCAAGCTCGGCGTCCCGGTCGACGTGCACACCGACCGCGCGGCATCCGAGATCCAGTTCGGGCACATCACCCGACCGACCCACACGAACACCTCGTGGGATGCCGCGCGCTTCGAGACGGCCGCGCACCGGTGGGTGCGAGTCGGCGAGCCCGGGTTCGGTGTCGCGGTGACGAACGACTCGACCTACGGCCACGACATCACGCGTCACGAGCGCGAGGCGGGCGGCACGTACTCGCTCGTCCGCCTGTCGATCATCCGCGGGGCGCTCTTCCCCGACCCGCAGCAGGACCAGGGCGCGCACCACCTCGAGGTGGGCATCGTCGTGGGCGCCGAGGTCGAGGACGCGGTCGTCGAGGGCTACCGCACCAACCTCCCGCTCCGCGTCGTCGAGGGCGTCGCCGAGGCCGAGGTGGCACCGCTCGTGGCGGTCGACACCGAGGGCGTGGTCGTCGAGGCGATCAAGCTCGCGCAGGACGGCTCGGGAGACGTCATCGTGCGCCTGTACGAAGCGCTTGGCCGGCGCGCGCACGCTCGGCTGGACGCCGGGTTCGAGGTCGCGGGTGCCATCGAGACCGATCTGCTCGAGCGCCCGGTCGACGCCGCCGCGGTGTCGAGCGTCTCGGGCGGCGCGGTCGAGCTCGACCTGCGGCCGTTCCAGCTGGTCACCCTGCGCCTGAAGCGCTGACCCGGGGCGGTACTCGCACGCGACGGAGGGAGGGCGAGGGGCGAGCGGAGGACGATCTCAGCGGATTCGTCCTCCCTTCGCCCCTCGCCCTCCGCTGGTCACGCGCCTCGCGCGGCGTCGGAACCCGCGACCGACATCACACCGCGGCCACGGCCATGAGGACGACGGATGCCGCCATCGCGCCGATCTGCGCCCGATCGAGCCGCGCGGGCATCCGGCGCATCGCCACGCTCGAGAAGACGGCGTACCCCACCGCCGCACCGACCATCAGCGGGCCCAGAGCGACTCCGTGCGTGTGCGTCGGGGAATGCCCGCCCATCGCGACCTGCAGCCCCGCCATCACGACCATCCCGAGCGTGGTGTGCACCGTCATGAGCGCCGGCACACGCGGCGCCCGACGCTGGCGCGGGCGTCGCCAGACCGCGAGACCCACGGCCGCCACGATCAGCAGAGCCGTCCAGTACACCGGCGCGATCAGCCCGAACACGGCGGCATCCAGCATCGCGAGCAGCATCAGCACGGATGCCGCGACCTCGGGCGGCCGCACCCGCGCGCGATCGGCTGCCAGACAGCAGGCGCCGACCGCGGCGGGGGCGACCGCCCAGGCGTGGAGGATCTCGCTCATCGGTTCAACAGTGGTGCGCGTCGCCGTGCCCGTCGTGACCGTGCGCGCTGTGGTGATGACCGTGAGCGCCGACCGCCTCATCCGCGTGCGGGCCGTGGCCGTGCCCCTCGGCGTGCGCCGTCGGCGCGCAGTGCGTGTTCGCCGGCGCGGGGACGTTCAGGACGGGGTTCCGCTCGAAGAAGTTGTACGGCTTGAGCGTGAACTTGGCGTAGTCCATCGGCATGACCGGCCAATCCTCGTTGCGCGGGAAGTGCGTGAGTCCGAACGTGTGCCAGAGCACAAGGTCCTCGCCGACGAGCGGCTCATCGCCCGCGATGAAGGCCGGGATGCCGGCGCCACCGGGGTGCTGATTGACGAAGTCGCCCGCGGCGTAGCGCTCATCGGGGTCGTACTTCGTCACGAACAGGTTCTTCGTGGCGAACGCCGCGCGCGCGGCGATCGAAGAGTCGTCATCGGCCAGCAGAACCGGGGTCTCGGTCGGGAACAGCATGTACGACGTCGCCTGTCCGCGCTCCGTCGTCTTCTCGGTCGAGGCGATCTGCCACACGCGGTTCACGGCGCCGTCGGCGACGCGGCCCGACACCTTCTCCGACGTGATCGGCGTCACCTTCTTCGTGAAGGCGTTCCCGGCGGGGTTCTCGGCCGAGATCGGCACGCGCACCGCGTCGATCTCATTGACGACGTTCGCGACCCCGTCGACGGTCATGTCGAGCCGCGCCGAGAACAGGTGCTGGTGGTACGGCGCCCCGAGTCCCGGCGCGACCTCCGAGGCGTACGGGTAGCCTTCGCCCGGGTAGGCGGAGGTGAACAGGATGCCGGTGAGCTTGGCCTCGCACTCGATCGTGCCGTCGAGGTAGAGGTACCAGTAGAACCCGTAGTCGTAGTTGCCGACGGTGGTGAAGAACGAGATCACCAGGCGCCGCGAGCGGCGCACTTCGCTCGACCCGGTGAAGATGTCGGTGTGCTTCCAGAGGGTGCCGAAGTCCTCCTCGTGCATGCACACCGCGTTGCGGACGGTGCGCGGCATCCCGTTCTCGTCCGACAGCACGGCGTCGACGTAGGTGATGTCGCCGACGCAGTCGCAGCCGAGCTCGAGTTCGTTCGTGTACCGGCCGAAGAGGTACTCGCCGGTGTCGAAGTAGTTCTGCCAGAAGCG
>NZ_LDRU01000067.1 GCF_001476285.1 Microbacterium testaceum
TGGCATCCGGGATCGACGACTCGACCGCGGGCCACGCGGGGAGCGGGTCGTCGAACGCCGTCCACGCCGTAGGGCCGGCGGCGAGCTCGGCGTCGGTCAACGCGGCGTCGTCGAGGATGTGGGCGAGCCGTGGCGCGGAGAGATCGAGTCCCGTGAACGCGATCTCCTGACCGAGGCCCATGCGGCCGTCGTCGGCTCCGATCGGTTCGATCCACATCGCCGAGCCCACGTGCTCCCACCGGGCCAGGATGCCGGGACGGCTGGCGAGACGGCAGAATCCCGCCGAGCGGACGAGGCGTCCCGCGGCCCCGTCGTCGAGCCGGTCGAGGGCGGCGGAGAGGCGCGCGGGGTGGAACGGGCGAACGTGCTCGTAGCGCAGCGTCATGACGCGGTTGTCGCGCATGTACGGGTCGTGCTCGTCGTTCAGGGCGTGGACCCACCCGGCGCGCTCGAGGATCTCGCCCTCGTGCGACGCCTCGGACGCGAGGTCGTTGAGCGGGTCGCGCGTCAGCCGGACCACCGCGCCCGGGTTCAGGTGCGACGCCAGAGCCATCTGCACGGCGAGGGCGGGTGTCGGCACCTGCTCCCAGTTGATCCAGACGATGCGGGTCGCGAGCTCGAGAGCGAGAGCGGCCTGGCGCGCGCGAGCACCGACGTCTCCACGCGTGTCGCCGGGGGCGGCGGATGCCACGAGCGCGGTGTCGTCGAGGAGGTCGCCGATCATGTGTCGGGCGTCCACGACGCAGACGGCTTCGACCTCAGCACCCCCACGTGCGGTGATCGAGTGGATGAGGTCGATGTCGGCGGCCATGTCGACGACTACGCGCTCGTCGTCGGTCCGCGGCCGAGGGAGGGGCAGCGCGTGCGCGGCGCGGAGGTCGGCGAAGCGCAGCAGATGGAGCGGCCGCGCCAAGGCGATGGCGGTTCGTTCGGCGTAGGACCGGCGTTCGGGGGCGCAGACGCCCATGATGGCGATCGTTCGGCGCATGGCATCCACCTCTCGTTTGTCAGGGAGCTCTCGACACCCTACCTTGTTAATGAGAACGGTTATCAACAAGGAGAACGCCATGAAGGTTCGTGCCTCGATCAAGTCCCTGAAGAAGCAGCCCGGCGCGCAGGTCGCGCGTCGGCGCGGCAAAGTCTTCGTGATCAACAAGCTCAATCCGCGCTTCAAGGGGCGGCAGGGGTGAGTCGTTCGTAGACTCGCGACGTGGAGTGGTGGGGTCTGATCGCCGGTGTCGCGATCGGCCTCGCGCTCGCGGGGCTCATGGCGTGGCGGGGTCGCGCGGTGCTGCGGCGACGTCAGGCGGAGGAGATTCAGGATGCCGCGACGTTCGGCTGGATGAAGCTCGATGTGCCACGCGGCGACGACCCCGGCGATAACGCGAACGAGAACCGTTCTTGATTGCCTAAACATATTGCAAATCGTTTATGTGTGTGGTCTTCTTGCGGTGTGGACAAGATCGCGGGGCTCGCTGACGCCGCGGAGCTGTTCAAGGTCCTCGGCAACGACTCGCGGCTCGCGCTCGTGTGGTTGCTGAGCCGCGAACCGCTCACGGTCGGCGCGCTCGCCGATCAGGCCGGCCTGTCGCAACCGTTGGTGTCGCAACACCTGCGCACGCTGCGGCAAGCGGGACTGGTCGAATCCGAGCGTGAGGGCAAAGAGATCCGATACGCCCTCGCCGATCAGCACGTCGCGCACGTCGTGCTCGATGCGATCGCCCACGTCCAGGAAACGACCGACCAGGGGAACGAACATGAGCACCACTGAGACCCACGCCGAGCACACCGTCGACGAGCACGCGCACGGCGACAACTGTGGACACGAGGCCGTCGAGCACGGCGACCACGTCGACTACGTGCACGGCACCCACCACCACGCGCTGCACGGCGATCACTACGACGAGCACGAGGCCCAGGCTGAGCACACCGTCGATGAGCACGCGCACGGCGACGACTGCGGACACGAGAGCGTGCAGCACGACGACCACGTCGACTACGTGCACGACGGTCACCGTCACGCGGCGCACGCCGACCACTACGACGAGCACTGAGGTGTGACGGCATCCCGCGCGACAAGCACGGCATGCCGAGTCGAGGGCCCGTTTTCCCGATGGGGGAGGCGGGCCTTCGGTGTTGACGGGGTCAGGCCTGCACGCGGAAGGCGCGTCCTTCGAAGCCCACCACGTCGCCGAGCTGCAACTGCCGCCCGCGGCGCCGTTCGACCTCGTCGTTGACCGTCACGTAGCCGTCGATGATCGCCTCTTTGGCGTCTCCGCCGGAGTCCAGGATGCCGGCGAACTTCAGGAACGCGCTGAGGCGGATGCTGTCGCTGCCGACGGGGACGTCCTGGGGTGCGGGGCGGGTCATGGTTTCAGCATGGCAGGGTCTGCGCGCAGTCCCCTTGGTGAGTGTCCACAACACCCGGACGATTTTTCGACACGTCCGGGTGTTTCGGACACTCGAGAGGCAAAGCCGCGGCCGGGAGGTCGAAGTGAAGAGCTCGGGGGGAACCGAGACGTGGACGCGACGGCGGGAGTCGAACCCGCCACGCCTTCGGTTATGAGCCGAGGCCCGGGACCGCCCGGATCGCCGCGATGTGCCCCCACGCTAACCCGGGCCCCGCGGGCCTCCTACGGGCGTTGCGGATCGTGACCGGATGTGTCGCCGTGTGGCGAAGGTGCACGCCGACTCTCCAGGATCGCCCGCGTCGAGTGCTCCAGGTGCGCGCGCACGGCCCGCTGCGGATCCGCCCACGCCTCCTCGACGTACTCGCGGTGTTCCTCGGTCAGAGCCCCGGGTGCGTACGCCGGGCGCACGTGCGTCAGCAGCAGGTGCATCTCGGAATCGAGGCGCCGATACTCCTCCGCGATCCGCGGGCTGCCGGCCGCATCGACGAGCGCGAGATGCACGCGCGCGTGCGCGTCGAGCGTCGCGGGCCAGTCTCCGGATGCCTCGGCGGCGGCGAGGGCATCGAGGGCGGCGTCGATCTCGGCCGGACGGATGCCGCGATCCCGCGCGATCCGCACCGCTTCGGTCTCGAGAGCACAGCGCAACTGCTGCAGGGCGACGAGCGCGTCGTCGTCGAGCAGCGAGACGCGGACGCCGCGGTAGGGCTCCGCGGTGACGAGGCGTTCGGCGGCGAGCCGGGTGAGGGCCGTGCGGGCGGTGTGCCGCGAGACGCCGTGCGTCGCGCTCAGCTCCTCCTCCCGAAGAGGTGTGCCGGGGGCCAGTTCGCCGGAGAGGATGCCGGCACGCACCGCGTCCGCGACGAGGTCGGCAGCGCGAGGGCCGGGTACGTGGGCTGCTGTCGCGGCGGAGGCGGGGGAGTCACGCGGGGGCCGTGGCATCCGGAACCTCCTGACGTCGACGAGACGGAACCGACACGACGGCGAGGCCGACGGCGATGAGCGCGAGGCCGAACGCGCTGACGGGTGTGAGCTGCTCGCGCAGCACGAAGAGGCCGAGAAGGGTCGCCGCGAGGGGCTCGGCGAGGGTGAGCGTCGAGACCGTGACGGCCGTCAGGCGCGCGAGCCCCCATCCGAACAGGAGGTACGCGACCGTCGTCGTGATCACTCCCAGCCAGAGCGCGAGCGCGAGACCGTTCGGGGTCGTGAGCCACGACGCTCCGGCGATCAGGAGAACCGGCAGGCTCGCGACAGCCGCGACGCCGAACACCGTTCCCATCACGCGCGTGGAGTCCCACCCCCTCTCGATCAGCGCCTTTCCGCACACCGTATAGAGGGCGTACGACATTCCCGCGCCGGCCGAGGCGAGCAGCCCGCCCGGCGCGAGCACCACCGCCCCGCCGGTCACCCCCGATACGAGCACGACGCCGGTGAGCGCGATGGCGGTGGCGAGCATCCACCGGGGTGAGGGGAGGCGGCGTGAGCGGATGGCATCCACGATCCCCGTCGCGATGGGGGCCGATCCGAGGGCGACCACTGTGCCGATCGCGACGCCGTTCTCGCGTGTCCCGAGGAAGAAGAGCGGTTGGTAGGCGAGGACGCCGATCGCTCCCACGGCGATGAGCGTGACGGTGGAGAGGCGCGATCCGCTGGGCATCGGCGTGCGCGGGCGCCGCGCGAGCGCGAGCAGACCCAGGATGCCGCCGCCGACGACGATCCGCGCCGCGCCGACCGCAAGGGGCGAGGCATCGACGCCGGCGAGCGCTTGCGCCGTCCCGGTGGTGGAGAAGCACAGTGCCGCGGCGAGGATCGCGAGGGCGGAAAGCATGGATGGATTGTTACACAATCTGGCCGCGCGTGTCGCCGCGCGGGCGGGCTGCCGTGCCGTCGTGCGGAGTTCGTTGCGGACACGCCGGTTCGGGATGCCGTGAGGCGGCGTGTCGGCCGCCAACTCCGCGCGATGGTACGCAGGGGCGGGGCGCGGGCGGCGGCGCTCGGACCCCTCCCCGGTGGGACGGACGCTCAGGAACCGCTGTGTAACGTAGGTGCATGGCGACGACGGCGGGGCGAGGCATCCTGGCCCTGATCGTCGCCGGGGGGCTCCTGGTTCTCGGAGCCGCCTCGGCCCTCCTGGTGGATCCGTTCGCGCGCACGCCCATGGTCGTCGACGCCACCACCGAGTGGCTCGCCCGCATTCTGCTGCTGTTCGGGGTCGGCTGGATCGTCGTCGGCGCGGTTGCTGCCCGCACGCGTCTCGTGCGCCGCCCCGGGGCCGCCGCCGCCCGCGCGAGCTGGATCGCCTCGACGCGGCCGTGGCGAGCGGCGGAATCGAGCCTCGGCTTGCTGCCCCTCGACCGCTGGCTCATGATCGTCGTCCCCGCGGGTGTCCTGGTCGCCACGCGTGTCGTTCAGACGCCGCGCGACGGGCTCTGGGGTGCCGCGCTCGCCGTGGTCGGGTGGCTCTTCTTCGCGATCGTGGTGCGGCTGCTGCTCGGCAAGCGCTCGCCGTGGCCGATCATCGCCGCCGTCGGGGGAGCTCTCGTCCTGCGGTGCGTCGTCGCGCTGGCCGTGATCTCGGTCTCGGGTCCCGAGGGGATCTGGCCCGCGCTGTGGGCGATGCCGGTGGTCCGCGTGCTCTATCTCGCGCTGGCGTTCGCCCTCCTGGCCTGGGTGTTCGTGGTCGCCGGCTGGTCGTTGCGCCCGCAACTGGGGCGTCGGCGTGCGACCGGTGTCGCCCTGGCCGGGATGGGGATCGCGTACGCCCTGCCCGCGGCGACGATCGCCGTCGTCGGGGCCGGCGACGCCCTGCGCTCGTGGAACGAGCAGATCGGCGTGCTGCCCTGGGATCTCGCCCGGTTCACGGGCGGGCGCGACGGTGACATCCCCGCCGAGCTCGTCATCGGCGCGGCCGTCGCGGGTGCGGTCGTGACGATCATCGGCATCCTGCTCGCTCTTCCGCAGCGCTCTCGGGAACGCTCGACGCTCTAGTCAGCTCGCCAGGGTGCGGTCGAACGGACCGCCCCGACGGATGTCGCGCACCTCTTTGCCCAGCGGCATGAGCGACACCGGCACGAGCTTGAAGTTCGCGATGCCGAGCGGGATGCCGATGATCGTGATGCACAGCGCGATGCCGGTGAGGATGTGCTCGAGGGCGAGCCACCACCCGGCGAGGATCACCCACACCACGTTGCCGAGGAACGAACCGACTCCGGCGGTCGGCTTGGCCACGATCTCGCGCCCGAAGGGCCAGAGCGCGTACAGCCCGATGCGGAACGACGCGATGCCCCACGGAATCGTCACGATGAGGATGCACAGCACGATCCCCGCCAACATGTAGCTGACGAAGAGCCAGAAGCCCGACAGGACGAGCCACAGGATGTTGAGGATGAGGCGCATGCCTCCATCATGGCGGGAGGACTCCGGATGCCAAGGGGGCGAGGCCGATGTCGGAGCCCCCGCCTAGACTTGGACGCGCCATGACCGACGCCTCCACGCCCCTGATCGTCGGCGGTCCCGCACCGTCGGATGCCCGCCCCGACGCCGACCTCCTCCAGGGGCTCAACGGCCCTCAGCGCGAGGCCGTGACTTACCGCGGGCAGGCGCTGCTCATCGTGGCGGGGGCCGGGTCGGGCAAGACGAGCGTGCTCACCCGACGTATCGCCTCGCTGCTCCGCACGCGCGAGGCCTACCCGAGCCAGATCCTCGCGATCACCTTCACCAACAAGGCCGCCGGTGAGATGCGCGAGCGCGTCCACCAGCTGATCGGTCAGAAGGCCGACGGCATGTGGATCTCGACGTTCCACTCCGCGTGCGTGCGGATCCTGCGGCGCGAGGCCGAGCAGTTCGGCTTCACCAAGGCCTTCACGATCTACGACTCGGGTGACTCGCGCGCGCTCATCAAGCGTCTCGTGAAAGAGCACGAGGGCGACTCGTTCGGCCTCACTCCCGCGGGCACGCAGAGCCGCATCTCGAAGCTCAAGAACGAGCTCGCCGACGCGGAGTCATACGCGCGATCGGCCAATATGAGCGACCCTGCCGAGCGCATCTTCGTCGAGATCTTCTCGTCGTATCAGCGTGAGCTGCAGCGGGCCAACGCCTTCGACTTCGACGACCTCATCGCGCAGACCGTCTACCTGTTCCGCGCCTTCCCGCAGGTCGCGGACCGCTATCGCAAGCGCTTCCGCCACATCCTGGTCGATGAGTATCAGGACACCAACCACGCGCAGTACGCGCTGATCCACGAGCTCACGCGGCCGGTCGGCTCCGACGCCGAGCCGTTCTCCTCTGGCGGAATGATGATCTTCGACGCGGAGCCCGCGGGCGACGATGCCGCGTCGCTCACGGTCGTCGGCGACTCCGACCAGTCGATCTACGCGTTCCGCGGCGCCGACATCCGCAACATCAGCGAGTTCGAGCGCGACTACCCGGGTGCCAAGGTCGTGCTGCTCGAGCAGAACTACCGCTCGACGCAGAACATCCTGTCGGCCGCCAACGCGGTGATCTCGAACAACTTCGACCGCAAAGACAAGAAGCTGTGGACCGACGTCGGGGCGGGCGACCCGATCATCGGCTTCACCGGCTACTCGCAGCACGACGAGGCGCAATTCGTCGCCGACGAGATCGAGGCGCTGCACAAGAAGGGCGTCGACTACTCCGGTATCGCGGTCTTCTACCGCACCAACTCGCAGTCGCGAGCGCTGGAAGAGATCTTCATCCGCTCCGCTGTGCCTTACAAGATCATGGGCGGCACGAAGTTCTACGAGCGCGCCGAGATCAAAGACGCGCTCGCCTACCTGGTCGCGGTGGCGAACCCGGCCGACGGCATGGCGGTACGCCGCATCCTGAACCGCCCCCGACGCGGCATCGGCGACGTGACCGAGACGGCCATCGCGCGCTACGCCGCCGAGCACGACATCACCTTCCGCGACGCCCTGGCCAACTCCGCGCAGATCGGCGTCGGGCCGAAGCTCCAGAAGGCGATCGACCAGCTCGACGCGGTGCTCACCGAGGCCACGGCGATCATGCTCCCGTCATCCGGAGAGCTCGCCCCCTCCACCTCGGTCACCGAAGGTCTCACTCTGCTGCTCAACAAGAGCGGGTACTTCGACGCCCTGCGTGCGAGCAAAGACCCGCAAGACGAAGCCCGCCTCGAGAACCTCGACGAGCTCATCGCCGTCACGCGAGAGTTCGCACGGAACAACCCCGAGGGGACGGTCATCGACTTCCTCACCGAGGTGACGCTGGTGGCGGATGCCGACGACCTCGACGACGCGTCCGGCTCGGTGTCCCTTATGACCCTGCACACCGCGAAGGGCCTCGAGTACGACGCCGTCTTCCTGACCGGTGTCGAGGAAGACCTGCTCCCGCACCGGATCTCGGCGAATGAGCCCGGCGGTCCGCAGGAGGAGCGGCGACTCTTCTACGTCGGCATCACGCGCGCGCGTAAGCGTCTGCACGTGTCGCTCGCGATGACCCGCGCGCAGTTCGGCGAGGTCACGGTGGCGATGCCGAGCCGCTTCCTGCAAGAGATCCCGGCCGACCTCATCGATTGGCGCCAGTCTCCGGGCGACGTCAACGGTCGAGGCGGGTCGCAGTCGCGCGCGCTGAACGCGCGCGGCCGCCGCCCGGGTCAGAGCGGGGGCGGAAGCCGCTACGGCGACGACCTCGTCCCGCTGCCGAAGCGCGCGCCGGCCGACCCCAGCAAGTTCCCGAACCGCATCCCCGCCAAGGTCCGCGACAACGGCGACATGGTGCTGGCGTCGGGCGATCGCATCCGTCACGACGACTTCGGTGAGGGGCGTGTGGACGCCGTCACGGGCGAGGGGGCGAAGCGCGTCGCGCACGTGCGCTTCGACACCGTGGGCCCGAAGAAGCTGCTGATCAAGATCGCGCCGATCACGAAGCTGTAGCCGGAGGGTCACCTCCGAGTTCACCCGGCGGAGACACGAGGAGAAGGCGCGCGGCTAGGCTGGCCCAATGGCTCTTTTCTCGCGCCGAAACAAGTCCGACGACCGCGCTGACACCACGATCGAACCGGGCGAGCAGCCCGTCGACCCGGCCGGTCCGAGCGACGCCACCGATTCCGCGGACGCCGGCACCGACGCCGCCGCCCCGCCCACCCCCAGCGTGACCATCTCGACCTCCTCCTTCCGCGGGGTCGGCGCCGCCCCCGAGACCCCGTCGACCCCTCCGGTCGCGGCGCGTCCGTCCGCTCGGCAGCCCGGCCCGATGGAGGCGCCCGAGGGCTTCGAGTCGATCCCCGGCCTGCGCGACAACGCGCTTCTCGCGACGGCGCTGGCCGAGATCAAGGGCCAGCCGGAGCCTCCCCAGCTGCTGAACGTCGCTCGCCAGTTGCTGCAGGGACACGTCTTCCTGCGCGTGAAGGGCGACGCACGCGCTCTTCTCGCCGAGGGCAAGGACCTGCCCCTCGCGATCGCGACCCGCGGAGACGAACAGCTCGTCCTCGCCTACAGCAGTGGCCAGGCGCTCAGCAAGAGCGTCGAGGCCGACGGTGACCGCGACACGTCCGCGATGGGGCAGCCGATCATGGCGCTCCTGCGGCACGTCCTCGACGGTCCGTACGCCGGAATCGTCCTCGACCCGGCGTCCGACGACGCGCGTGCCGTGCTCCCGTCGGCGCTGCTGGAGCGCATGGTCGGCGAGGCCGATGAGCAGCTGCGCGTCAAGACGGCGCTCAGCGAGAAGCGCACCGACGACACGGCATCCGCGATCGTCTCCGCCATCGTCGACGGCGTCCCGCTCTGGATCGCGGTGAACCAGACCGAAGAGGGCGGAGCGGTCGGGGTCGCCGAGTCCCGCTCGGCCACGGGCGAGCGTTTCCTCGAGGTGTTCTCGCACCCGCTCGAACTCCTCGCGCTCGGCCGCGGCGACCAGCCCGTGCCGCTCAAGGCGGAACAGCTGGCCAAGGCCCTCGCGAGCGACGAGGGGCTCACCGGCCTGCTCGTCGATCCCGCCGGCCCGTGGATCCGTCTGTCGCGCGCCGACCTCGCCCCGGTGCTGGCGCTCGCGGAGTAGATCCGCCGTTCCCGGCCGCTACGTCGGCCCGAGCGGGCGAAACTCCTGAGTTTTCGCGGCGTCGCCTCTCCGGTGGTCGCCGCGCGGCGCAAAACCGGTAGATCCTCAGGAGTTTCGCCCACGGGCGGACGCCGTGGATTCGGGCGTCCGAAGCGTCAGACCCCGTACAACTCGCCGACCGGGACGGCGACCGGCAGGACGTTACCCGCAGGTGCGAGCGGGCACGCCCACATCGGGTCGTACGCGCACGAGGGGTTGTACGCGAAGTTGAAGTCGATCACGAGCGTCTCCGGAGTCGCGCCCCGGCCGAGGTCGGCGCCCTTGATCGTGTCGATGAGGTAGCGGCCGCCGCCGTAGGTCCCGCCGGGGCGCCCGGCTGCGGCATCCCGAACCGGCACGAACAAGCCTCCGCCGTACGAGGTCAGCCGCCACACGTCGAGAGACCCCGTGTCGGGCAGCTCGACGCGGCCGATGCGTTCGAAGCCCACTTCGCCGTCGGTTCCGGTCGTGGCGACGAACGACGCTTCGTCGGCGTCGAGCAGCGGGACTTCGAACCGCCACGCCGCGTCGTAGGGCGCGAGCGGGAGACCCGTGAACGCCTCACGCTGCTCGGGGAGCAGAGGCGTCGCGGGATGCCCGGCGAAGAGCGCGTCGCGCTCGATACGCCAGAGCTCGTGCGCCTCTTCGGGGTCATCCGCCTCGCGCACGGCGTCGTAGAGGGCGAACACGCGGCGACGCCAGTCGGCGATCTCGAGGGCGGTGCGGGCAGCGGCGGAGGTCATCCTCCGAGCGTACGGGCGGCCGGATGCCAGAGCTCGGGGTGGACAGCGGGCGGCTGCCGTGATGCTCTGGGCCTCCCCGGCCCCGGATCCGGCGTGCACCTCGAGCGCGTGCGCAGGGGATCGCATGGTCCGGGCCCCGGAACGCGACGACCACGATCGCAACGGGGCAGACACGACCCCGGCCCGCGCACTAGCGTCGGGGCATGGCATCCCCTCGCATCACCCTGACCGCACCGGGCCCGCACGGGGACCGGGAGATCGGGCTCTCGAGCCCCGACCGGGTGCTGTGGCCCGAGGTGGGCATCACGAAGCGCGAGCTGGCGGAGTACTTCCTCGCCGTCGCCGATCCGTTCCTCGCGGCCAACGGGAATCGCCCTGTCTCGCTCGAACGCTTTCCCGAGGGCATCGGCGGGGAGAGCTTCTTCTCGAAGAACCCGCCGAAAGGGGCGCCCGACTTCGTCGAGGCGGTCACCGTCACGTACAACAGCGGGCGGCGGCATCCGCAGCTCATCGTCACCGAGATCGGCACCGTCGTCTGGGCGGCGCAGATGAACACGATCGTCTTCCATCCGTGGGCGTCTCTCGCGAGCGACCCCGATCACCCCGTCGAACTGCGCATCGACCTCGACCCGCAGCCGGGTACGGGCATTACCGAAGCTGTCGCGGCGGCGCACGAGCTGCGCGCCGTGCTTCGCGAGGCGGGTCTCGAGGCCTGGATCAAGACGAGCGGCAATCGTGGCCTGCACGTGTTCTGCCCGATCGAGCCGACGCACGAGTTCCTCGACGTGCGGCACGCGGTGATCGCCGCGGCCCGTGAGCTGGAGCGACGGATGCCGGATGCCGTGACCACCAACTGGTGGAAGGAGGAGCGGGGGCAGCGCATCTTCGTCGACTTCAACCAGGCGAACCGAGACCGCACGATGGCCGGGGCGTACTCTCCACGCGCGCTGCCGACCGCGACCGTGTCGACGCCGATCGGGTGGGACGAGCTCGACGGCCTCGACCCGAGCGCGTTCACGGTGCGCTCGATTCCCGAGCGGTTGGCATCCATCGGCGACCCGTGGGCGGACTTCGCGGCGAATCCCGGCCGCATCGACACGTTGTTGGAGTGGTGGCAGCGTGACCTCGAGAACGGTCTGGGGGAGTTGCCGTTCCCGCCGGAGTTCCCGAAGATGCCCGGCGAGCCGCCGCGCGTGCAACCGTCGCGCGCGAAGGCCCCCGAGGCCTGAGCCCGGCCGCGCGGCTGGCTCAGTCGAGCACGCCGCCCAGGTCGTACGCGTTCACGGCCTCGAGCTGCGCGAACGTGCAGGAGCGGGCGTCGCGGTCGGGACGCCACCGTTCGAACTGCACCGTGTGGCGGAAGCGCATGCCCTCGAGCTGGTCGTAGCGCACCTCGAGCACGCGTTCGGGACGCAGCCGGACGAACGACACATCCTTGGATGCCGAGAACCGGGAGCGATCGGTCTCGCCGACGACCGCCTCGCCATCGGCATCCCGCTCGACCAAGGGTGCGAGCTCGTCGATCAGCTCGAGACGACGCTTGTCGGTCCAGGCGGAGACGCCGCCGACGCCGTGCAGTCGACCCTCGTCGTCGTAGAGCCCGACGAGGAGCGAGCCGACGCCCTGCCCCGACTTGTGGATGCGATACCCCAGCGCGACCACGTCAGCCGTGCGGGCGTGCTTGATCTTGAACATCGTGCGCTTGTTCGGCGCGTACGGCTGAGCCAGCGGCTTCGCGACCACGCCGTCGAGGCCCGCGCCCTCGAACTCGGCGAGCCAGCGGCGCGCGAGGTCGGGATCGTCGGTCGTTCGCGTGACGTGAACCGGGTGGGGGACCGTGCCGAGCAGATCTTCGAGCTGCGCCCGTCGCGCGGAGAAGGACTCGGACTGCAGATCACGGTCGCCGCGTGCGAGCAGGTCGAAAGCGATGAACATGGCCGGGGTCTCTTGCGACAGCATCGTCACGCGCGAGGCGGCGGGGTGGATGCGCTGCGACAGCGCCTCCCAGTCGAGGCGCTGGGCGCCGGGCTCGCCGCGCGCGACGACCACTTCGCCGTCGATCAGGCAGGGTTCGGGCAAGATCTCGGCGAAGGCCGCCACGAGCTCGGGGAAGTAGCGCGTGAGGGGCTTCGCCCCGCGGCTCCCGATCTCGACGTCGGTGCCGTCCCACGACACGAGCGCCCGGAAGCCGTCCCACTTGGGCTCGTAGCTGAACCCGCCGTCGACCTTGCTGTGGTCGGGGATCGCCGGTATGGCCTTCGCCAGCATCGGCGCCGGGATCTCGTACGCCACGGTGTCAGTCCGAGCTCTCGTCACCGGCCAGGGGGACCGGGTTCCGCCGCTTCTTGCGGCGCGCCCACTCGGCAGGCTTGTCAGGGCCGTTCCAGACGGTGATGATGCCCCACGCGACGGCGGTGAGCGGCACCGCGAGCAGCGTGCCCAGGATGCCGCCGATCGCCGTTCCGCCGGCGAGCACGACCAGGACGACGAAGGAGTGCAGCTTCATCGTGCGCCCCATGAGGACGGGCTGGAGGAAGTTGCCCTCGAGCTGGTTCACCAGCACGACCACGCCGACGACGATCAGCGCGACGATCGGCCCGTTCGTGACGAGAGCGACGAGCGCGGCGAGGATGCCCGCGGTCACCGCACCGACGATCGGGATGAACGCCAGGAGGAACACGAGGACCGCGAGCGGCAGCGCGAGCGGCACCTGCAGGATGAGCAGACCGATGTAGATGCCGACCGCGTCGACGGCGGCGACGGAGGCCGTGCCGCGAACGTAGGAGCCGAGGACCGTGACGGTCTTGTCGCCGATGCGGCGCGCGCGGTCGTAGTGACTGCCGTGGAACGGCCGCAGGACGAACTCCCACATACGCGGGCCGTCCTTCAGGAAGAAGAACAGGATGACGACCATCAGCACGAAACCGGTGACGAACGACGCGATCGCGCTGACACCGGCCAGGGCCCCCGTGCCGAACTGCGAGCTCGTGACGAAGTCTTGAATGCCCTGCACGACCTGGTTGACCTGGTCGGGTGAAACGGCGAACGGGAGGGTGTGGTACCAGTCCTGAGCCTGTTCGAAGCCCTTCGTCGCCTGCGACGACAGGTAGTCCCACTGGTTGATGACCGCGTTGACGACGAGCCAGCCGAGCGCGGTCAGGACGACGACGACGGCGAGGAGCGTCAGGAGCGTCGCGAGGACCGAGGGCACGCCCTTCTTGCGCATCCACATGGTCACGGGCCCGAATGCGGAGGCGAAGATGAGGGCCAGGATCAGGGGGATGATGACGAGCGTCACCTGCTGGATGCCCCAGATCAGCCCCGCCACGAGGACCACGACGACGATGATCTGCACAGCCCGCACCGCGAGGCGACCGAAGCCGTCGGCCCACAGGCTCTTCGGTGGCGGCTCGACCGCTGCCGCGGCGGAGGCGATGGCGTCGCGGGGCGCGGGATGACGAGAGAACAGGCCCATGCGATGACGTTAGCGCGAGGCTCCGACATGACCCGCGCGGCTTGCGCGGGTCGCCGTCGCGGATTAGACGAACGCGCTCATCCCGGTGATGTCGCGACCGAGGAGGAGCGCCTGGACGCTCTCGGTGCCCTCGTACGTGTGGATCGCCTCGATGTCGGCCATGTGCTGCATGACCCCGTTCTCGAGCAGGATGCCGTTGCCGCCGAGCAGGTCGCGCGCGATCGCCGCCACGCGGCGGGCGGCTCGCGTGTTGTGGTACTTCGCGAGCGATGCCTGCGTGGGGCGCAGGCCGCCCGAGGCCTCGAGGTCGGCGAGGCGGCGGCAGTAGAGCTGCATCGCGGTGAGCTCGTCGAGCATCTGTGTCAGGCGTTCCTGCACCATCTGGAACTTCGCGAGGGGCTTTCCGAACTGCATGCGTTCGGTGGCGTATGTCCGCGCGATCTCGTAGCAGGCCGTCGCGTGGCCCAGAGCCGACCAGGCCACCCCCGACCGCGTGGCGAACAGCACGGTGGACGCGTCCTTGAAGGTGTGGGTGCCGGGGAGGACGGCATCCGGAGTCAGGCGCACGCCGTCCATCGCGATGTGCGCCTGATGGATGCCACGGAGCGAGACCTTTCCCGTGATGACGGTGCCGGTGTACCCCGGGGTGTCCTGCTCGACGAGGAAGCAGCGCACCTTGTCGTGGTCGTCATCGCCCTCGGCGTCGACGCGGGCCCAAACGAAGGTGATGCCGCCGGAGGCGCCGTTGCCGATCCATTTCTTCGTGCCGCTGAGCGACCATCCGTCGGCCGTGCGGGTCGCGGTGGTCTCGAGCGAGACCGAGTCGGAACCGTGGTCGGGCTCGGTCAGCGCGAAAGCGCCGAGGACCGTGCCGTCGGCGAGCGGCTTCAGCCAGCGCTCCTGCTGTTCGGGGGACCCGAAGAGGGCGAGCGTGCGGAGCGCCAGGCCGCCCTGCACCGCGAGAGCCGTGGCGAGCGAACCGTCGTGGCGCGACACCTCCATGTTCACGAGGCCGGCGGCGAGCGGCGAGGAGTCCGGCAGGTCGGGGTGCTCGATGCCGTCGGTGAACAGCTCGAGCTCGCCCATGCGCCGGAGGAGCTCGACGGGGTAGGTCGCGGCATCCCACTCTCCCTGCATGCGCGTGCCGACCGCGTCGCAGAACGCCTTCGCGCGATCCCAGACCGCGCGGTCGGCCTCGGGGATGTCGGCGAACACGCCGTAGTAGTCGGTGTCGCGGCGGCCGAGAAGGTCGTAGTGCGAGACGCGCTCGCCGGGGAGCGTGCGGGCATCGGCATCGATGGTCATGGTTCCCAGTATCGCTCAAGTTGGTACTGGGTGTCACGCTGTGATCTCGTGCCGTGTGTCGTGGAATCGTCGGCCGCGGGCGGGATGCGGCGCTGAGTGTCCAGAACACCCGGGCAGTGTCGCGCTCGCTTCCGGGTGTTTCGGACACTCACGCGCCTCGCGGTGTGACGACGGCGGGATCACGCGGGGAAGCGAGGGCGCGCCGGGTAGGGTCGCGAGGGTGAGCGCGCTGACCTTCCTCCCCGCGGTGGAGAACCCCGAACTTCTGGCCGCACCGGTCGCTGCGCGATCGCGGCGATGGATGCCACGACCGCCGCGCGCATCGAGGTGGCGGCCGTCGACCCGGCGCTGGCCGACACCGCCGCGTTCTGCGAGGCCTACGGTCAGAGCCTGGACATCTCGGCGAACTGCCTGGTCGTGCAGGGGACCCGCGGCGGCGTCACCTCGACGGCGGCCTGTCTCGCCCTGGCGACGACCCGCCTCGACGTCAACGGCGCGGTCCGGCGCCTGCTCGACGCGCGCAAGGCGACCTTCGCCCCGATGGACGACGCCGTCGCCCAGACCGGCATGGAGTACGGCGGGATCACGCCGCTCGGCATCCCTTCCGCGTGGCGTCTGCTGCTCGACGCGCGCGTAGCCGCGCTGCCGCGGGCGATCATCGGTGCCGGGATCCGCGGCGCGAAGCTGTTCCTTCCCGGTGAGGTCCTGGCATCCCTCGCCGGCGCCGAGGTGATCGAGGACCTCGCGAAGCCCGTCGCCTGACCGTGCGGCCCTGCCGCCGGTGCTGTGGCGGTGTTCCTCCGGCGCGTGCGGAGTTGAGTGTCCAGGACACGCCGCAACGTGCGCGTCCGTTACGGCGTGTTTTGGACACTCAACG